>JAHFLU010000039.1 GCA_023264615.1 bacterium
AACCTCCTTAAGTGTTTTCTTGCAAGCTAACGACTCCTATACTTGATTCATTGGGAGCACCGCTCCCAAAAACGCAGGCGAGGGGTACCCGAACGATCGAGGAAGCAGGATTATTTCACCTGCTTGACCAATGTGGTAACAGAGTTTAAAAATTGCCCCTGTATCAACCCATTGCAGAATCGTAATTTTCGCGGTTCGCAAACAAACACGTTCGCTGATTGGCAACTCATCCACTTCAAGCGCCAAAATTTTCGCCTTTTCGGCACTCACCTGCACTGCCTCTTCCGCAATACACAAGTCATACATAAGCAAAAAAGCAAGGACAACCAAAACTCCGGAAAAAATCTTTCTCATGTCCACCTCCAAGAAGTTCGTAGACACATTGAAACTCACACTACAATAGCATGTTTTTTGTATGATGTCAACCGATTGAATTTCACGCTGACACTTCACGCAAACGTTTCTCCAAAAAATCTTTGTTGAGAACGCTCAAAAACCAGCCGAGTTTCGGACCACTTTCTTTACCAAGAAAAGACAAATATATCGGGCTGAAGAAATCTTTCGGTTCAAGCCCTGAAATTTTGCGGATTTCATGTAACGTTGTATGCAATGCTTGCCCATCAAGTTTTTCTTGTGATTGTATGTACACGAGCACATTATGCAAAGCTTTCTTTTGTTCTGCTGAAACCATGAGTGCTTTTTCAGGCACACGCTCTGTCTGTAATTCCAGTTTAAAATCTTCTGGTGCATACTCCTCAAGCCATTTCTTTGCGTACAGTGCACGGGTACGAATTTCCTCGATCTCTTCATCTGTGAGATCGCTTCCTTTCAGTTTCGCCACTTCGAGAAACACATCGATATGCGGCATTTGCACAAGTGTTGCAACAATTGAGAATCGCGACAAATAGTGCGGGTGAATATCCTTGCGCTCATCGAACGTATTGCTCAAATAGAACGCACGGCTCTGGTCGTCGTTTATACCGACATAATACTTTTCAGCAAATCGATCGTAGTTGTCATACAGAACAGGAATCGTATCGCCGTCAGGCGCGAAATCAATCACTTGATTCGGGAGTTTATGTATCAGCAAAAAACGCAGCAACTCTTTTGGCAAAAGGTCAGCCATATCCCGTGACGATACACCTGAACCTTTAGACGAAGACATTTTTTTGCCAGCGATATTGAAAAATTCATAGGGAATATCAAATGGTGGTTCATGTTTAAATACTTCGCGGCTGATCGCATCAGCAATCTCGCGCGCACCGCCTTTCGTTGAGTGATCTTTCCCTGCCCCCTCAACGGCAACATCAAGTACCAAAAATTTCGCCGCCCACTCCACTTTCCACGGCAGCTTCGCATTGCCGCCAAAGGGAGAAATCTTCCCTTGATGTCCGCAACCGTGCGCCCACACCACGAGAGCAGGTTCGCATATATATTCCACCTCCTTTCCATCAAATGAAATTGCTTTTGTCGTACCGATCTTTCCGCACGATTCACATATCACAGAAATCGGAAGCCATGTGCTCTCGCGCACAGAACCGGAAACACGCTTGTATATCTCCCGAATTGTATCCGCATGTTCGAGTGCAAGGCCAATTGTCGCGTCATATTTCCCTTCTTTGTATAAAGTGCTTGAACGATAAAACTCGGGGGTAAAACCAGCATCCGTAATAACACCCATGAATTCCTGACCAAAATACTCGGCATAGTTTTCTGCTTTGCCGTCCGGCGATGGTACCATACAGAGCGGCTTGCCCATATACGGCAAATATCTTTCTTGGTCCAAATATGTTGGCAGACCGTCCATCGGATCAAAGTCGTTTATTTCGTACAAATACTTCTCTCTTATGCCGCGTTCTTGAAGTACTTCCGCGATCATCCCGTGCACCGCAACACCACGCAAGGATCCCACATGCACGCGGCCGGAAGCCGTCTTTTCGTCACGGACGACAAGCACCTCTTTCGAGGCAATCTTTTTTGCGTACGCTTTCTCTATTTTTTCTACTGCAGCATCAGCCCAAAACATTTTCTTACTTTACAACAAAAACAACCACTAGAAAAGGCGGTGTTTTTTTGTAATCTCATCCACACGCAGCTTCTACACGACAAGTTTTGATACTACTTCACCCCAAGAATCTTGTAGTGTATGTCTCCGTTTGGCGCACAGCAAACAAACATATCCCCTTTCTGCTTGCCGATCATTGCCTCGCCCATCGGAGACTGATCAGAGATCTTGCCCTCCGCCGTGCTTGCCTCTTCAGAACCAACGAGACAAAATGTCTTCTCTTTACTATCGCCACTTCTCTGCACAACCACCGTCGAACCGATTCCAATCACGTCGCTATGACGCGGCCCTACGATGACAGCGGACTTCATTACTTGTTCGAGATGTGAAATACGATGCTCGAGTTTCGCCTGCATATCGCGCGCTTCCTGGTACTCTGCATTTTCAGAAAGATCACCGAGTGATTTTGCATATTCAAGCGCGTCCGCGACTTCCTTGCGCTTTTCCGATTTGAGCATGTTAAGCTCTTTCCGAAGCTCATCAAACTTCTCTTGTGTGAGATATTCTTTTTCTTGATTGTCAGCCACAGTAGAATCTATCTTAAGTAATAACCGTGCTATTGTACACTACAGTACCAAAAATTTCAAGCGGCGTATGTATCTGTTTGCTTCATGTGCATAGAAACAGCCGCTGACCCTCTCGTCGGCCAACGGCTGTGCATAAAAGTTACGTTCTTAACGTTTCCCAATCTGTATAAAACTCAACACCACGCACACAACAATGCTCGCAATGGTAAGCAACACGAGCAGAGCGAGTAGTATTTTCCCTGTACTCCACACCATCGAAACAAGCGGAAAAATAACCCACATTAAAACAAACCCAACGAGAACTGCTACAATGGCCTTTTTCAAGAACGTCTCCTTAGAGCCTGTCTACGATCTCCATTTCGACTACAATTTTTCAAATTTTGGCTAAAAAATGTGCAATTCTCTTCGATGAATCTCGATTCACCTCATCAAATTGCTCATTTTTTATCTCAAAATTTGGAAAATTCGTCTGGAAAGCGAGATCGCAGACAGGCTCTTAAGCGTTACATGAGCGTTTGGCATATCTCCCGCATCGTATCAGCTTTTGTTGCATTTTGCAGAAAGCGGCCACGTTGAGGGTGATTTGCTTTTTTTCAGAACCACCGGAACATCATCAATCTTCTCTCCTATCCGTTTCTCAAGGTCTGCAACCGAAATCAGATAGTTGTCAAGATGGGCGCGCGTCGCTTCTTTTGTATTCGGTACAATCCACGCAATCACCCGCTCGGTTCCCTCCAATACAACTTTCCAAAATGCATCAGGTGTTGCAACAGTGTGGCTCTTAAGAAAGTAGTCGTCGGCTTTGTTGCTCCCCCAGATAACACCGCCCACGACGAGCAGAGTACTCTGATCTCGATAGCATTCGATGAGCTCTTCTGTTCGGAGCCACGCACCACGATTCACTTCAAGCGTCATGGGCAAAATGTTGGTAATGTAATTGGTCTGCTTGAGCGCCTTTAATGAATGATCGAAGTGATTTGCAGGAACGAGATGTCCTCGGTCATAATGAACACCCGGGTACACATAGAGAGCAGTTGACGTCTGCTGGCAGTCTGCTGATACCTGCGGATCAAATGAAAACATATGCAGTCGGTCGAGGTTCCCCTTGTCAGCTTTTGCTACATAGCGAAATTTGACCGCACCGCGCCTTCCACAATCAAGCCAGAGGGTAAACCCTTCATGGTCGAGACGTATGATACGGATACTGTGGAAATACCAAAGTGCAATGACAATCGCAACGGCCGGAATAACAAAGAAAAACAACAGAAGCTTCTTGTGTTTGAGCAATTATGTTCTCCTCTCAACACGAAACACCCATCGAAACAGTACATACCATGAGTGGGTTTTGTCAAATCTTGGCACGCTTCATTTACAGGCGAGCGAGCTTTCCCATAGAAGAGCACCGGGGTTTTTTGTTTCGAAGTCACTATACAACCCATTGTGATGAAAAGCACTGAACGGCATCTCATTCGGAAGGTTCGAAAAAAAATTCTCATCATCGTTCTTATGAAGCCAGATGACGCCGCGGAGATCATGGGTATCACGCAGATTAAACAACAGCGTAAGAAACTTTTTTTGATAGTCGTACGGTATACCGGTTGCAGAAATGAAGAGTGGTTTCTCGCCAACATTGACACCCCATTTTTCAAAATCATACTGTTCAGGCACAAGGGCTGATGAAACATCAACCGTATTCATCAACTGGGGATATGTGGTGATAGCAAATCCGTCACCAAGAGCATCCCAGTCCAACACCAAGGGCTTTCCCTTGTACGTTTCCCATTGTACTGTGGGTCCGATGACTTTTGTGCCTCGAGTTTCGTTGCGAATTTCGGAAAGCAGAGAAACCATGTTAGCAAAATCTTCTTGATTATTGTCTGCATACAGATTAAACTCCATAGCCTGTGAAAAATAGTCGGGATGAAATTTCTTTATGAGATACTGTACCCACTTTTTATACAACGAGCGTATTTCGGGGTCGGCAAAACTATTTCCTACGACACTCTGCGGGGATTTGCGATCATACAACCAATCAGCAGCAATACCTTTCAGGTTTTGGTCCAGGGGACTTACTGAAACATAACGCTTCGTTTCAAATCCATCCGTCCGTGCACGCACATTGCGCATAAGCTTCTGAAACGCATCATATTTTTCCTGCTCTTCTTCGGGAACAACACAATCATCCAAATCTTTGCATATCTTTAAAAGCGTCCATGGTACAAAATCCATAAACTGCAGATTCGTAATATCGCCATAATAGGTTGTAAAATATTTGTCCACATCGAGTGCGTACGCAGCCCAAGGGAAAAAACCGAACCCGCGCAGTGTGCAGCTCGCTTTCTTTCCAACGGTTCCCGCAAAAATTTCCCGCATGCCTTTCAAGATAAATTCTGGATACGTAAAACGAAAAGCAATTTCGTGGGTACCTTCAGCAAGAGATATTCCCATGAACACCGAGTTTACAACAAAAATCTCCGTCTTTTTTCCATCAACATAGGCACTCCACCCGGGTGAATAATTTTGAGAAAAAACAACGAAATTTTTTCCCTGTGACACAGCGTGTGCCTCAATAACAGCATTCCCACTTTTCTCAATCAAAAGTTCACCCCCAGAGTATCTGCCGACCACTCCATCACAATCGGAACATTTCACATACATATCGCTAAAATCAGACCCGGCATACAAACCAAATGCTTCATCGTCTGTTGCACTAGTCCCCACAACTCTGTCCGTAAAATAGAGGATTGGTGCAGAGCGCATATTTTCATAGAGTGAACTCTCTCCGGAACCTTCCCCCATATCTATTTTTTTAAAATCGGGATCAGTGGTTGTCGCACCGGTAATAAGGTATTTAATTCCAAGAAAATTGAGAAGTTTTTTGTATACCCCTAAAGTAAGGTTGCCTGATTCATCGAGCTTCCAGTTGTTCCTGCCCCAGAGACCATAGGATTCATTGGAGCCACCGCTTCCGACAAACATCATTGCCTGTTCCGCATTCCTCTGAATCAATTTTTCGTAATAATCGTAATAATCGTAGCCCAAAAAAAGATTAGTATCCCGACTGATATTCGTTAATCCCGCCCCCTTTATCTGAAGTGCGCGCCCCGGATGATCGTGCAGAAACGCACTATACACTGTTTTTTCCGGATATGAAAAACGATGACGAACCGCTTCAGATGTGTAAAAAATCAAAAAAAGTTCGGCACCAGTTATCACCGTTAAAATTATGAGAGGAAGAACCATTGAAAAATTTTTTTTGACGAAAAAATAGTATATCAGTACGCCAACGAGCATTATCACAAAAGGAATAACGAGGTGCATAGATATAAAGGCAAGGGTCTTTGGCCAATGCGTGGAAAGCTCCAGAATTTGTGCAGATTCAACCGTCTTGAAATATGGGCTTGTCTTCAGCGCAATCGATTTCACAATAAAAATAAATAATGCGCTTGCAATAAACATCGTACAAAGCATAGCGGTCGAAAGCCGCAGTACAATTTTTTTGTATTTTTTACAAAGTTCTTCAGATGACCGCGCTCGTAAACTTTGTGCACCAATCGCAGCAAGGGCAGCCGCGGCAAAGGAGCCGATAAGCATATATCTGCTTGGCACGCGAAAATCTCCGATAATCGGTATATGTGTCAGGAGCAAAAAAAACGGCGAGAATTGAACACTTGTCGCAAGAGCAACGAGAAATGTCCACCGCAAAAAATTGGTATACTTTCCTCGGCGAAAAAACGCATAGATAAAAAATATAAACGGAAAGAAGCCCAGATAGAGCAGCGCCTCTGGACCTTTATGAATACCATCACTCACATAGAGCGGCACAAAATCATAAATCGGAGGAAAAAAGAACCGTAAAAGATCTTGAGGCCGAATAGCGCGATCCGTCAATTCTTTGAAAGGTATTTCAGAAAACCCCCGTACAGAATACTGGGACGCGATAAACGTCGGCAACAGTTGTATCAGTCCAATCATGCCACCGAGAACCGCAGCAAGAAGTACCATATATACAATGCGAAACTTCCCATCCCGAATGGAAAGATATGACGCAAACGCAAGCAGAAAGAGCGTGATCATAATCATGAAATGCGGAAAAACTGCGAGCCAGGAAAGTCCGAGTATGAGCGTTAACACGCTCGTATAGAAAACTTTGCGATTTCTTGAATATATTCTAAAAACAATGAGTGCTGTAAGCGGCAATACTGCTATCGCGTACGCAACACTGGGAGCATGGATTAAAAAACTAAACTCTCCGATCAAATAACTCAACCCACCGATAATCGACGGCATCTGCGACAAACCTATCTCCCGCATCAACCGAATAAAGCCCCACAACGCAGTCGCGCCTGAAAAAACGAGAAGGATGTTGACCGCCGTAAGAGCATCAAAAAGTTTAAGAACAATATAATGTGGCGGAAAGAAAAAACCGTTGACGCTCGCAAAAACGTGAAAGCCACCCGCATTGTGCGGATTCCAAAGAATACTTTCATTCTGTTCAAGCGCCCGCTGGAAAAAAACAAAATGGGGAAGCTGTGATATGCTCGCATCACCTTCTGGAGCCGAATGTTCTATGAAAAATGGCAAAAACAACAAAAACAAGAGCAGGAGGCTGCATACATACGTTACCGTGCCTTCGTGTTGCAAAAGAAACTCTTTTTTTATCATGACGGTACGCTTTCTCTATACGTACTGTTCCTCATACGAGAAACTATAGCACGTGGCGAAAGCATCTTCTTCCAGTGAAAAGCCGTCTCTCTCAAGCCCCTATCGAGGGAAACTCTCGGCATCCATCCAAGTTCTTGACGAATCTTCTGCGTGTCGAGCGAATAGCGAAAATCGTGTCCCGGACGATCCTTTGTAAACTCTATCCATGAAGAATCTTTTTTAAACAAAACAAGAATTTTGTCGACAAGAGCACGATTAGTAAGTTCACATGTTCCACCAATGTTATACACTTCGCCGCGCCTTCCCTTATGAAATACGCGATCAATACCGCGCACGTGATCGGTGATATAAAGCCAGTCTCGTATATGTTCCCCTTGCGAATAAAGCGGAATCTTCTTGCCTCTCAATAAGCGATTCATGATCACGGGTATAAACTTGCTCTCGTCTTGACCTTTGCCGTATGTATTTGAACCACGCGTAATAACGGTATTCATCCCAAATGTTCTTTCATATGCGCGAACAAGCGCCTCTCCGCCAGCTTTTGACGCACTATACGGATTATTCGGCGCTACAGGACTTTTTTCTGAAAACGGGTTTTCTGTAATGTCCCGCAATGTTCCATACACCTCATCCGTCGACACAAAATGAAACCGATCGACTTTAAAAGACAACGCACTTTTAAGTAAATTATGTGTTCCGATCACATTTGTTTCGACAAAAATATCCGGATGCTCAATAGAGATATCGACATGGCTTTCCGCCGCAAAGTGCAATACACTCGAGATCTGCATTTTTGCAAATATCTTAATAACCTGTTCGTTGTCGCGTATGTCCCCTTTTACGAACCGATAATTCGGAAAGTCTGCAACGGTAATATTGTCTTGATTGGCAGCATACGTGAGCGCATCAAAATTCACGAACAATATTTTCGGGTATTTAGGAACCGCATAATTAAGGTAGGCACTGCCGATAAATCCCGATCCTCCGGTGACGAGCATAACAGCAGAAACGTTATTTGGAACACCTCTCATAGAGCTCTCCGCTTCTTATTCCGCAAATAAATCGACGCATCCAGAAGATCATCAAACGTACCGACATCAAACCAGGGCTTCTTGAGACGAACAGCCTTAAGCGTCCCTTCCGCAAGATACATCTTGTTGAGGTCAGTAATCTCATATTCTCCCCGCGCCGATTTTTTTTGTTTCAGCATTTTAATAAATACGGTACGGTCATACATATACAAGCCCGTCACCGCAAGATTAGATTTTGGTTTTTTTGGTTTTTCTTCTAAAGAAATTACTTTCCCAGACCGGTCAACTTCGGCAATTCCATAACTTGACGGTTTCGCCACTTTTTTGAGAAAAACGTTGCATCCTCCTTTGAAATTTTTCATGTGTTCTTCGAAATGGTCTTCAATAATGTTGTCGCCAAGATAGAGCAGGCAATCTCCATCCCCTATATATTCTTTTGCTATATAGAGACCTGCAGCAATACCGTTCGGCGTATTCTGTACCCCATAGACAATCTGAACTTGTGCATTCTTTTTTGCGCCCGTTAAATTCGGCCGCTGTGCGATAAATCGTTCTCCAGAACCCAAAATTCGAACAAAGTGGTCTACATACTTCGGCGAGCACACAAGCATGATCTTGTCGATCCCTGCTGACACAATCTTTTCGACTGCGTGGTAAATAACCGGACGGTCATAGAGACAGAGCAGGTGTTTATTCGTTGTCACCGTCAGAGGTCCAAGACGCGTTCCCTCCCCTCCTGCAAGCAGTACAGCCTTCATATTTTCTTCTGAATGTATGTTATCATATCTTTCGCTAAACTCTCGGCATCGAGACCAACCTCCGCCAAAAGAAATTCGCGGCTTCCAACACTTTTAACAAAACGATCGGGTAATGTATACATGCGAAAAAGGTCGGGGATCAGGGATTGTTCAGCCAGTGTTGTCGCAATACTGCTTCCCATCCCACCAAATTTACCATGCTCCTCTAGAGTAAATATACCTCGTGCCCCACGAGAAAGGCTTTCCATAATGCTTTCTACACCAAGCGGCTTTACCGTTGGCATACTGATTACCCTCACGCTTAACCCAGTTTCGATCTCAACCTTTTCAGCACTCATAAGTGCAGTATCAAGCATGTTCCCCGTCGAAATAAGCACGATATCTCTTCCTTCGCGCATAACAATACCACTCCCCAGTAAAAACTGATTCGTGCTTCTTTGCCAAGGATAGTCTGTATTTTTCCCAAGGCGCAGATACGCCGGCCCTTTTGAATGCATAAGGGCTTTCGTCGCTTCTTTGGCTTCCCAAGCATATGCCGGATTCACCACTACCATATTTGGCAATGCACTTAAAATAGCGATATCTTCGATCGTATGGTGCGTCACCCCCTGATAGCCATAGTTGAATCCCCCGCCGACACCAACAAGCGTAACATCAAGGTTATGATAACAAACGTCGTCCCGTATTTGCTCATACGGCCGCATTGACATAAAAGAAGCGATTGCATAACATACTGCTTTTTTACCCGTCAGAGCAAGACCAGCCGCAAGTCCAACAAGCGTTGCCTCTGCAATACCGACATTGATAAATCTGTCGGGAAAGCGTTGTTCAATCTGTTCCAGTGCATTAAATCCAACATCTCCTGTCAAAAGAAAAATACTGGGGTTGCGTTCCATTTCAATCAACATCTGCTGTACAAAAGAATTTCTCATACCACCTCACGCAACAGATATTTTTTCCTTTGGCACCCAGTAATGCGCTTCAAGGGTGTTCTCGATGCCCAAAATCCCCTTGCCAGAAATCGTTTTCGCAATGATTGCCGTAGGCCCTCCCGCTGCCCCCGCTTCCGTAAACGATCTTCGCAATGCACGATGGCTATGCCCATCAACAGTCGCTACATTCCAACCAAACGAGCGCCACCGATCTTCAAGTGATAAGTGATGCGGCGCCACAACACGATAGCCCTGAAATCCATTATCATCAATAATCACGCTGATATTCTTTTGGGCAACGCGGCCAATATACGCCGCAGCCTCCCACACAGAACCCTCATCGCATTCCCCGTTACCCATCAAAACATATACGCGAGCCTTGGGGTATGTTTTACTCATCCCAAGCAACATACCTGATCCGACAGCAAGACCATGCCCGAGCGATCCGCTTGAAAACTCAATGCCAGGCACCGTACCCAAACTCGGGTGCCCGTGCAATTTCCCACCGTCAACAAGATACCCATCAAGTTTCCTTTGAGAAAAAAAACCGCAGAGACAGAGTACTGCATAGAGAGCGCTTGCCGCATGGCCTTTGCTTAAGATAAACCGATCCCG
>JAHFLU010000040.1 GCA_023264615.1 bacterium
TGCGCCTTGAGGAGCAGTATTTATATATTCTTGCGGATGAACATCAAGACGCGAACCGCGCTCAGAACAAGCTTCTCGAACTTCTCTCGAGCTTTCATGAAAACCCGAATCTTTTCGTCGTGGGTGACGGCAAGCAGGCAATTTTTCGTTTCCAGGGAGCGTCACTCGATAATTTTTTATATTTTAAGGAGCGGTATAGCAAAGCGCTTGTGGTCAACTTACGGGAGAATTATCGTTCGTCGCAGCATATTCTCGACGGCGCACACTCGCTCATTGCAAAGAGCAGAGGATTTGACGAGCGGCTCGGCGTTCCGCTTGTTTCTGCACGAGGAGAAGCAGGAGAGCGATACAACGTGTATTCATTCAAGAATGAGGACGACGAGTACAGGTTCATCGCAGATTGTATTTCCGCGGATCTCTCCAAAGGAGTGGATCCACGTGAGATTGCGGTGTTATACCGAAACAACAGCGATGTATTTCCGCTTATTGATGTGTTTGAGCGG
This sequence comes from bacterium, assembly GCA_023264615.1. GTDB lineage: Bacteria > Patescibacteriota > Minisyncoccia > Phycocordibacterales > VMGT01 > VMGT01. The sequence continues at coordinate 504 of JAHFLU010000040.1, forward strand.
CATGCTATTCCGTATGCGATATTTTCTGATCAGGACATTCTTTCCGATGAAGACATCTCGAAACTGGCGCTCCTCATGCGTGTTGTGTTGGATTTGTCGAACGGAGAACTTTTAACAGAACTACTTTTCATGGATTTTTGGAAGTTGCCGCTTCTTGATATATATCGCTTGCTCCATATTCGCTCGCAATCGAAACGCTTGCTTTTTGATTGTCTCGGCTCGCAAACGATGCTTTCGAAGGCAGGTATCGAAAACGAAGAAGCATTTTTGGATGTGCATCGAAAGCTCGGGTCGTGGGGTAGTATGGTGCGCAACAAAAACGCTGCGGATGCAGCAGAGATTATCATTCGGGAATCAGGCTTTCTTGTGTCGCTTCTGCGGAAAGATGCGTCAGTCGAGCAGCTCCACAAGCTTGATGCCTTTTTTAAGGAAATAAAAATGCTCGCGGCGAATAGTCCGGGTGCCAAACTTTCCGATTTTGTGCAGATGATCAATTTGTACAACACCTACAAAATGCCGATGAACGCGCGCGGTAGCGGCTCGTTTATAAGCGGCGTTCAGCTTATGACAGCGCACCGATCAAAAGGTCTTGAATTCGATTTTGTATATATCATGGGTGCGGTTGACGGGCATTGGGGGAACAAGCGTTCAAGTGACCACTTCCATTTGCCGACGAGATCTGATACTGGGATTGAAACAGGGGACGACGAGCGACGGCTTTTTTACGTGGCGCTTACGAGGGCGAAGAAAAAAGTGATTCTCACCTATGCGGAAGAAAATGCGAGTGGTAAGAGGATGTTGCCAGCACAATTTATCGAAGAAATAGACGAAGCATTCCGCGAGAGTGTACAAATCGCGCTCTCTGAAAGCGCGCATGTGGAGCATTTGCATCGGCAGTTTTCTCCGAAACAGAACGTGCATGTGCGTGTTGACGAAAAAGAATATCTGAACCAACTGTTTCTTGACCAGGGTTTTGCGGTGACGCACCTTAATAACTTTCTCGAATGTCCCTGGCGGTATTTTTTCGATAACCTCATCCGCATCCAGCGTGCCCGTTCGAGGCATCAGTACTACGGGATAGCGATACATGCGGCGTTGCGGCATTTCTTTGACGCTTTGCGCGAAGGTGCAGCACCGAGCAAGGAAGCACTCCTTGTATTCTATGGTCGCGAGATCGCTTCGGTACCGCTTGAAGAGAAAGTACAGGAGGAATTTTTACAAAAGGGTATGCTTGCACTTGGCGGTTATTATACAAAGTACCACAAATTTTTTAAAGTGCCGCTCTGGAATGAAAAAAATATTGCGGGTGTTTTCGTGGATGTGCCCCGTACTGATGGAAATACCGTGCGGCTGATGTTACGCGGGACGATTGATAAGACAGAGCTTGTGGACAGTCAAAACGTGCATGTTATCGACTACAAAACAGGCAAACCGAAATCACGCAATGTAATCGAAGGCAAAACCAAAAGCTCGATTGGCAAAGAGCATCGGCAGCTCGCGTTTTATAAACTGCTTGTTGATTCGTACGAGCCGGAGAAGTTTACTGTGGTTTCCGGAGAAGTAGATTTCGTGGAGCCGGATAAAAAGGGAGAATATCACCGGGAAAAGTTTTTGCTTTCTGATGAGGACGTAGAAAGTCTCAAGGAAGAAATACGGACAGCAGCAACAAAAATTCTTGATCTGTCTTTCTTTGCTGAACGTTGCGGCAAAAGAGACTGCTCCTATTGCGAGCTTGCAGATATGATGCAAGAGAGAGCCTTATGAAAAGCGGACTTTCTCATTATGAGAAAGTCCGCTGTGCATTAATTTTTCATGGACCATGCATGCGCATTCTGAAAGAGACGCATCCATGGGCTGGTAGTCATACTTTTCCATGACTCTGGAACCCAGGGCCACTGCCAAGTAATGAATGTCCGTTCAGGATGGGGCATGATAGCAAGATGCCGTCCATCGGGAGAACATACTGCAGCGATGCCATAGGGGGAACCATTTGGGTTATGTGGATACTCTTCGGTCACATTCCCTCTTAGATCAATATATTGCAAGGGAACGAGATCAGAGTAGATGAGACGCTCGAGTGTTTTTTTCTTGTGTGCGAAGATTCTGCCTTCTCCGTGGGCGACCCAGATACCGAGAACAGAACCAGTCATACCGGTGAAGAAAATACTCGGCGATTTCTCAACACAGACTGTACTAAAACGCGACTCAAATCGTCCCGAAGAGTTTTCTATGAAACGAAAATCTCTTTTTGAGAGCCACGATTGTGGGCCAACCCACCCCAACTGTGCCATGAGCTGGCATCCGTTGCAGACGCCGATTGAGAACGTGTCTTTCCGTGCATAGAACTGTTTAAAATTCTCCTGCAAACAGGGGTTGAAGGATATGATCGATGCCCATCCCGTTCCTGCCTCCGGTACGTCGGCGAACGAAAAGCCACCGACGAATGCAATGCCGCGAAACGCATTGAGTGACACTTTATTCGCGAGAAGGTCCGTCATGGTGACATCGTGGGGCTCAAAGCCGGCTGCAAAAAAAGCTGATGCCATTTCTCGATCGCCATTACTGCCTTCTTCGCGTAGGATAGCGATTGCCGGTTTAATCTTTCTCTGCAGGAAAATGTGAGCTGTTTGTGTGGGCGTGTAGGTGAGATTGTAGGGTGGCGGCGTAAGAGCCAGACGTATGGCGTGTTGTTCAGATGCTACAGACACAGGGTTTGCTTGGAGCGAATCGATCCTTGCACTTGTTTCTTCCCATGCTGCACGAAAGAAAGGCATATTTCCGAGGAGTATCCGTTTGTCCCCAGAGAATATTTCTACTTCGGTTGTTGTCGGAATGGTGCCAATGACTTCGACATGAACTTTGTGTATATAATCAAGGGGTGCAATTGCAGCACTCACTTCGGAAAGGTTTCTGACCTCAACGATGAGACCTGCCTCTTCAGAAAAGAGGGCAGCTACGGCATTATCGTTATTGAGGTGCAAAGTCAGCCCTGTGTTTCCGGCGAATGCCATTTCAAGTGCTGCAGTGATGAGTCCGCCGTCGCTTCGGTCGTGGATGGAGAGCGCAAGTCCTTTTTTGATGAGGAACTGTGCGATCTCGAATGTTTTTGCGAGAGCAGAGGGATCTTCTATGTCTGGCACGGAGTCGCCAAGCTTTCCAAAAACCTGACAGAGCGCAGACCCTCCTATTCTCCCCCCGCCGCGCGAAGGGTCGATAAGGATAAGAAATGAACCCCTTTCCTTAATATCTGGTGTTATATGCTCACAGACGTTTGGTACGGGTGCATATCCAGTGATGACAAGCTGTGGCGGTGCGAGCACTGTTTCCTCATTTCCCTCGGGAGAAAGCGCATTTGATGACATGGAGAGAGAATCCTTTCCGCCGTCAATTGCAATACCGAGAGCAATGCAGATATCTCGCAAGGCACAGGCGGCCTCATACAGAAAGGGACCATCGCCATTTCCTTTTGCAGAGAGCATCCAGTTTGCAGAACATTTGATGCTTTGCATGCTTTCTATGTGCGCACCAGAGAGATTAAGCAGCATTTCGGAAACAGCCATACGCGCTCCGGCTCCCGGTGAAATGAGCCCTTTCAAAGGTTGTTCACCGATGCCAAGTGCGATACCAGATCGAGAGAAATGACTTTGCGCGACGATGCCAAAGTCAGCAAGGGGAAGATGGTTGGGGCCGACACATTGTTGCCGTGCGACAAGTCCTGTGACCGAGCGGTCAACTTTCGTGGTGAGGTAGCGTTTCGATCCGACGGAAGGCAGGCGTAGAACGCGTAGTAATGCTTCCTCGAGCGAACACTCCGGAGGCAGAACAAACTGTTCCGCCGTGATGGGTTGTGTCTCAAACCGAAATGTTTTTTGCGGGAGGTCTCCGAGGATGTTCTTGAGCGGAAGTGAGACGATGGGAGAGCGCTTGCCCAAACCATGCATAACAGTGATTCTTCGAGAGTCAGTTGTTTTACCGACAAGGGCGAAAGGCACGCGCTCTCTTGTGCAGAGATTTACGATTGTGGGAAGCATGGAGGGATAGACGATCGCTGTGATACGTTCCTGTGATTCATTGATCCACAATTCACGCAAGGAAAGGCTTTTATCTGCAGAGGGGAACGCATCAATATCGATACGTCCGCCACTCGGGTTAACGAGTTCGGTGAGTGCATTTGATGCTCCACCGGCACCAAGGTCAACAATTTTCTCAAGTGGATTATTTTCTGCCATTTCAATGCACGCGCGGATGACGCGGTTAAGGCGTTGTCCCATTTCCGGGTCACCGCGCTGTACGGCTGCTCTGTCAAGATGTTTTCGAGCGGTCTCTGCACTTTGTGAGCTTGCGGAACCGCCGCCAATACCAATGCGATAGGAAGGTCCGCCGAGAATAATGACGCACATATCAGGAAAAACGCCATGCGGTCTTAGGTGGGCATCATCGATTTCTCCGACGCCGGCTGTATACATGACTGGCTTAAACCAGCTTCTGTAGCGCGCTCCATGATAGAGGCCTCCAGTGCGGACAAAGCCCGCAATGACTGGCTCTCCAAAACGGTTTCCATAATCGGATGCTCCATTGCTCGCACCGATGAGAATTGCGAGCGGTGCCGCAAGATTTTCCGGATGTTGCCAGCCATTCTCTTCCCAAGGAAGCGAATAGTGAGGGATATGGAGATTACCCACGCAATATGCTGCGACGCTCGCAATACAGTGACCTCCTCTACCGACCGCCTCATTGTCTCGTATTCTGCCTCCTGTGCCTGTTGCCGCTCCGGGATAGGGCGCGATTCCTGTCGGAAAGTTGTGTGTTTCAGCCGTGAGTGTCGGATGCAGTATCCGGTGTATGGGGACATATTCAGATGTTTTATGAGCGTATCGTGGAACGAGGGTTGAGACTTTTTTCCCGCGTAGTGCGGACGAATCATCACAGAAAGCAATGAGAGAATTGTTTGGGGAATGCCGGAGCGGCGCTTTCACAATATCCATGAGACTCTCATCCACTTTTTTGCCGTCGATCTCTAGAATGCCCCTAAAGAGCCAATGGCGGGAATGCTCGGAGTTTGCCTGTGCGAGTTGATGCAGTTCGATGTCGGTCGGATTTCTTTTAAGCACGTGCAGGAAAAGATTTCCGATAAACAAAACATCACTCTCATCCCAGCCGAAGCCCTCCTGTCGGCTCACTTTTGTGAGCACCTGCACATAGTTCTTTTCAAGAAGGTGTACAAGTGACGGTTTTTGGACAGGAATCGTTTCCCGCAGAGAAGTACGGGGTTCGCGATAGCGCTGTTCAGTCATTCCATCTGAAAATGTTTCTACAAAGGTAGATTCGAGTTCCGTTGGAAGTTTATGCTCGAAAGAGAAACGGCGCGAACGCTCTATTCTTGTGACAGAAAAGATACCGCAGGCGTGTGCGATTGAAACGGCGGATGTAGACCATGGCGTTTCAAAATTGAGCCGCGGGCCAATTTCTATAACGTGATCTTTAAAATTCGATATGGTACGGACTGGATATTTCTCGTGCGATGTAAATATGGATGACAGTATGGAGCTTTCGTGCGGAGAAAGTGACCGGTTCGTTTCAATGTAATAGCACCATTCGGCGCGGCATTTTTTTGCACGGGTTTGGGCGTGTGAAAAAAAAGTATCGATACGGCGTTGTTCTCGATCGGAGAGATTCCGGAGAGCATACAAACGGATCATACATTTTCCCCTGTTCTAAAAAGCAGGATTCTCAAAGAGCATATTTACTGCGAGTACTATATCTCTTTTTCATAGAGAAGCAACAAAGACCCGCACGTGCGGGTCTTTGTTGAAAGACACGTTTATTGTGTAAGTCCCGGTATTTCGGCGAGAATGCCATCGATGATTTTTGAAATTGAGGCGAATGACTGGGCTCCGGGCATTGAAACTGTTTGTCCTTTGAATAACATGAAGCTCGTCGGTGTACCCTCTACTCCCGCAGCGCGCGCAGCGTCAAAAGCCTCATTTATTCTGTTCGTATATTTTCCGCTTGAAAGACACGACTCGAAAGTGCCACGATTAAGACCGGTTTCTTCGGCGAACTTTGGCAAGAGCGAAAGATCAAGAGTATCGCTTGAAGAAGTGTTTGTGAATATTTTGTCGATATATATCCAGAATGCCGTATTGCCGCCAAGCTCATACGCACACTCGGTTGCTTCTGCTTCTTTTTTTGCTTTTTTATGGAGCATTTCAAGAGGGAAATGCCGATATACCCAAGCAACCCTGCCGGAAGTCCCATATTCGCTGATTACTTTATGCATTATTGGATGGAAATCTTTACAATAGGGGCATTCGGTGTCCGAATACTCGATAATAATAATGGAAGCATTTGGATTTCCGAGAATATGGTCGGATGCAGAAATGGGGGGGACGGTCGATGCGAGAGGAGTATTTGCATTGGTTACGGCTGCCACTTCTCCACCTTCCTTGAAGCCGCCCTGCGTTACAAAGACAGCGGCGCCAATGAAAAGTCCGGCAAGAACAATTGCAGCTGGTACAGCAAAACTCTTTCGCGGTCGTGGCTCGGGTTCTTGGTATCCATATGGACTATACGTTGTGTTGTAGTTTTCATTTTCCATAGCAAGGAAGTTTATGCTGATAAGAGAGCGTCATTGTAACACGGGTTTTCGTGTTTGTTGCTCTGCTATCCATGCTGCGATGTCATCCATACGCATAGGGGTTTGCTCTTGCGTGAGGATATTTTTTACGGAAAGCATACCGGATATTTCCTCATTTTTGCCAATAACGACGGCAAAAGGAATAAGGTGTCTCTCTGCATACTTGAAATTTTCCCCCATTTTTTTCTCGACAAGTTGCAAGGCGACGGCAATGCCGAAGCTGCGGAGTTGTGCAGCGAGCTTTTTGCAGATATCTATGAATTCCGATGCGTGGGGGATGATGAGTAGCTTTGTTACTGACTCCCGGTTTGGCAGAAGATTGTATGTTTCGAGAACATCGCGAATAGTAACATCTCCCATACCAAAACCGACTGCAGAAATCTTTTCCGCGCCAAAGATATCGAGGAGGTCATTGTAGCGACCACCGCCAAAAAGCGAGCGGCTGTTTGCAGGGTTTGTATCGAATACCTCAAAGATGATGCCAGTATAATAGTCGAATCCGCGCGTGAGATATGCGTTCATCTGGGCCGGAATACCTTCTTGGTCAAGAAGTTTTTCAAGGTTTCGAGAGTATTGATAACCGTCCTGTTTTTCGAGTGCCTGCAAAAATGTTTTTTTCTCGAATGCTTTTTTGAGAGTATCTGCTTTGTTAGGAACTGCTTCCTGCAGTGCATTTTTGAATTCGTCTTTTGAAAGCAAGTTCTCGTTCCCTTTGACAAATTTGTCAAGGAGTTTGATGACACGTATGGATTCTTCATGAGACAATGCATACTCTTTTTCAAGCGTTTCCTTGAGTATGCCTGCATAACTCAAGCGTATAGCATAGTGTGTTTTGGCGAGACCGTAATTTTGCAGAATATTATGTGCAATGGTGATGATTTCGGCATCAGCCTCGAGAATATCTGCACCAAAGAGGTCAACATTAAGCTGCCAGTGTTCGCGCAGACGTCCGCGTTGCGGACGTTCGTAACGAAATACGTTCGGAATTGAATACCATCGCAAAGGAAATGCAAGCTCGCGTCGTTTTGCAGCGACGAGGCGTGCCACGGTCGGTGTCATTTCCGGCCGCAGCGTGACCTCGCGATTACCGCGATCCTTGAAAGTGTATGTTTGCTCGTTTACGAGCTCCTCTCCTGATTTTGCATAATAGAGTTCACTTGGTTCGAGGATTGATGCCGCGTATTCCTCATATCCATATCTTTCCACCGTGGTGCGCATAATATTCCATATGTGATTTTCTATCGCCATGTCTTCGGGATAAAAATCGCGGACGCCCTTGTACGGGTCTGTAGAGAGTTTGGTCATATTTTTCTTACTCATGCGCCAATTGTAGCTCACCTTGTGGGAGATATCCACTTCGAGAGAGAGAATACGTGGCATTTTTTCGGTATACTGTATTGTGTATGAGTCCTCAAGACATAGCAGCGTTCATCCAAAAGCACGCAGGCGATGCTACTCCAGAAGCGATTAAAGACGCTCTGGTATCGAGTGGTGTCTCAGAGGAGATGTTTGACCGGATATGGAAATCTGCACAACCGGCATCCGCAGTTTCTGCTGTCCCGTCTCCTCCACCTCCTCTTCCGCAAAATCCGGTACAAACCAGTCCGCAAGCTCTTTCGCAGTCATGGGATGAGAGTCTTTTGGGAAGTAGTGTAGCGGCCGAAACTCCTTTGCCCCCGGCCCCGATTGCTTCGGAGCCTCTCGTTACCGCTCCATCGGGAGTAGCGGCAGAGGTGCATACCCACAGAGGGTCAAAAATGTCTGTTGTTATGGTGGTTGTAGCTTCCTTTCTCCTTGGTGGGGCTGCATTTGCTTATTGGTCATTTGTCGAGCCTCGTCTGCGCCCTATACAAGTATTTGAAAACATGCGCGCTGCTCTTGTATCTGTGACGGGAGCAAATTACCAAGGTAGTCTTTCGATAACAATAGATGAAATTCAACCAGGGCTGCCCGGGCAGTCGACAGCTGTCCATGATCTTCTTGCTCCGCTCATGTTTACACAGGCGGGAGGGGATGAGAGCAAAAAAGCATCTGGGGCGGTTGAGATTTCTTTTTCAGGAGGGTTTGATACATTGGACTCCGAAAACCCTAAAACATCGCTTAGTATTGATTTTGGTGGAACGTTTGCGGGGAATACCTATGCTCTCGGGATAGATGCTTTGATGACGGAGAAAACAATCTATACGAAATTTGAAAAGATCGGAGAGACGGTGCCTCAATTGAAGGAAGTTGAAGGCAAGTGGATACGGATGGAGGTATCAAAAATAGGCTCGGAAATGGGGTCAATCGTACCGATGGAGTCTGTAGGCAAAGAAACAATGCTGACAGCCACGGGAACGGTACCTTCCGAACTACAGCAAAAAGTTACTCGCTTGTTTGAAAATGCAAACTTTTTGTTGCTGGAAGACAAGGGATCAGAAAAAACGGAGATGGGGATTCTCGCATATCACTATGGTGTTGGTGTGGACAAGGAAGGACTTAAAGCCTTTCTTTTGGAGCTTCTCAATGCGGCGTATGAGAATGGAACGCAGTATAAAGGATTGCATGGTATGCCGAATACAAAAGAGGAAGCTGCAAAGGCACTCGTAGATGCTCTTACTATGCTTGGTACAGCGCAAGGTGAGATTTGGATCGGCAAAGAAGATTTTTTGCCGTACATAGTCAAACTGAACCTAGAGCTTCTTGATCCAAAGCAATCGAGCGCGGTGCATCTTCTGTTTACATTGCAATTTGCAAATTTCAATAAACCTTTAACGGTAGCTGTGCCAACAAATTCGATGAGCATTGAAGAGGTGCTACCACTCGTAGGCTTTGGTGCAACGATGACTACAGCAACAACGACCGAGGTAAACGTAATGACGGTTCCCTATGATACGCAGCGTATTGCTGACATGGGTATGTTGCGATCTGCTCTTGCTTTATATCATGATGCAAAAAAAATCTATCCGAAGGATTTTACTGAACTGAATGCAGTAGGATTTCTTCCGCAGATACCACTTGACCCTGAAACAGGGGGAGAGTATTTCTATGCAACGGATCAGAAGAAAACGGGCTACCACATCGGTACTACCCTTACGGGTGGTGACCCCATCATTGATACAGATAGCGATTTTGATTCAAAAGGGAAGGAATATATTTCGGGCTTTGATGGTGGGGATACAATAGGATGTGACGGGGTGACGCCCGGTGCATGTTTTGACATCTCATTTCCTTA
>JAHFLU010000041.1 GCA_023264615.1 bacterium
CTTTCCAGACGAATTTTTCAAATTTTGAGATAGAGGCTGGAACCTATATAACGCCATCGCTCGGCCCAAATGAAAGGAGTACCTCTCATTTGTCATCCTCGCTCGACGTTATAAAAAATGAGCAATTTGATGAGGTGAATCGAGATTCATCAAAGAGAATTGCACATTTTTTAGCCAAAATTTGGAAAATTGTAGTCGAAATGGAGATCGTAGACAGGTTCTTAGCTCATAAGTTACTCCGTAAGAGTGGATACCGCCTGTATCCACTCTTGTTTCTTTGCACATACATGAGTTTTTCGACTACAATGGAGAAAACGAGGTATGACAAAGAACGCCTATATCGCAATAACAAGAACAGTTTTTGGCGCAATCACGCTGCTCCATCTTTTACGCCTGTGTTACCGTTTGAACGTAACGTTTGGTGGCGTTCCAATACCCTTTTGGGTAAGTATCGGCATCGTTTTTCTCGCCGGGATACTCGCGCTTAACGGTTTTACTTTAAACCAAAAATGACCACGCTGGCATCTCCCGCATAAACAACCGTTATCTTGCTTTCTTGTCCAAACAAGGCACGATAAGTGGCATGGAGCCCCTTGCATCAAAAATACGTCCGGAACTCCTTGAGGACTTTGTTGGCCAGGAACATCTTGTTGGCCTAGGGAAGCCTTTACGCACCGCTATCCTCGGCAGGCATTTATTTTCGTTTATTCTATGGGGACCGCCCGGGGTCGGAAAAACAACTCTTGCACGCATCTATGCACACAGTCTTGATGCACAATTTTATGAGCTCTCAGCAGTTTCTGCCGGTAAGGCAGACATTCGAAAGATACTCGATGTGCAAAGTAACGGTCAGCCAAAAATCCTTTTCCTTGATGAGATCCACCGTTTCAACAAAGCACAGCAAGATTTCCTCCTTCCGTTTGCCGAGCGTGGAGAGTTGACCCTCGTCGGCGCAACCACCGAAAATCCAAGTTTTGAGGTCATCCCCGCACTTCTTTCCCGCTGTCGGGTATTTGTACTCAATGAACTCAATAAAGACGAGATGTTTCGCATTATTGACAGAACCGGATATACACTCGCACAAGGTGCCAAGGAATGGCTCGCAGATATGGCAAATGGCGACGCACGCCAGGCAATCACCGTTATTGAAAATGCTGCACAGCTCTATAAAAAAACGACGCTTCCTGCGCTTAAAGATGCACTTCAGTCCAAGTACCTACGGTACGACAAAAAAGGAGAGGAACATTACAATACTATCAGCGCTTTTATTAAAAGTATGCGGGCGAGCCAGCCGGATGCGGCGTTGTACTATCTTGCGCGCATGGTTCTCGCAGGGGAAGATCCCAAATTCATCGCCCGGCGGATGGTCATTTTTGCAAGTGAAGATATCGGCATGGCTGTACCGACAGCACTCGTCGTTGCGAACGAGGTTTTTCGTGCCGTCGAGACAATCGGCTACCCCGAGTGTGGCATCAACCTAGGTCATGGCGTTGTGTACCTCGCCACCTGCAAGAAAAACCGCAGTGCCTATAATGGCTATATTGCTGCGCTTGAAGACGCCAAAAACTATGGCAATCTTCCCATTCCGCTTTCCGTACGCAATGCCCCGACAAAACTTATGAAAGAACTCGGCTATGGAAAAGGGTACGAAAAGTACACAGATATGACCTATCTACCCGATGACCTGAAAAATAAAAAATACTACCGCTTTCCAGAGGAAAGAGCGTGATGTACTCAAGTGGGTGTTCTATCTATAATCTAACGCCAAAACATTATCTCTCTTAATTTCAGTCCGTGGTACAATGCTCGCCATGAGCTTTTCAAAAGTATTCAGTGCCCAAGCCATCCTTCTCAACGCACAAATCGTCACGATCGAGGCAGATCTCTCACGTGGCCTGCATGCCTTTTCCATCGTTGGACTACCCGACAAAGCAATCGAGGAATCTCGTGACCGTGTTTCCGCCGCAATTAAAAACAGTGGTTTTGACTCTCCAAGAAGCAAAAATAGTAAGATTGTCATTTCTCTCGCACCCGCACACCTCAAAAAAGAAGGGCCGGCTCTTGATGTCGGGATCGCACTCGCATATCTTCTCGCATCTGAAAGCATCGATTTTGCTCCACAGGGCAAGATCTTTCTTGGGGAACTTGCGCTTGACGGAACATTGCGGCCGATCAACGGTATACTGCCGCTTGTCATCGCTGCAAAAAAGAAAGGGTTTTGTGAAATATTTTTACCCGCAGAAAATGCGAGAGAAGCTGCACTTATTGACGGGGTAGGTATTTTTGGAGCCCGTACTCTTTCACAAATTATTGAACACATCAACGTAAAAAGAACCGGCCAAGAAGCTGCCTGTGAAAAAATAGAAGAGCAACCAAAAACGGAACTTGTACGTTCTTCTCAAAAAAAAGGAGGTCTCGATTTTTCAGATATTCGAGGCCAGGAAACCGCAAAGCGCGGGCTCCTTATTGCTGCGGCCGGAGGACATAATATTGCACTCTTTGGTCCTGCGGGAACCGGCAAGACCATGCTTGCAAGGGCATTCTCCGGCATTCTCCCACCACTCTCGTTCGATGAAATTCTCGAGACCACAGCCATTCATTCTGTTGCCGGAATGATTGAAGAAGACCTTGTAACAGAGGCTCCGTTCCGCGCGCCCCACCACACAGCATCGTATGTCTCAATGGTCGGTGGAGGAGCAATTCCGAAACCTGGGGAAGTAACTCTTGCACATCGTGGGGTCCTCTTCCTTGACGAATTCCTTGAATTTGAGAAGCGTGTCATCGAATCTCTGCGCCAACCACTTGAAGATCGTGTTGTCTCTATCTCGCGTGCCCGCGGCTCTGCACGATTCCCAGCAGGGTTCATTCTTATCGCAGCAATGAACCCCTGTCCTTGTGGTAATTTCGGTTCCGAGAACAAATGTACCTGTGCACCGCGAGATCTTATCCGATACCAGCAAAAAATATCAGGTCCCATCATGGATCGTATCGATATGTGGATTGAGGTACCAAATATTGACTATGAAAAACTCTCTGCAAAGAAAGTGCTTTCAGATCAAAGCGCGCATATACGCAAAATGGTCGAAGAAACGCGACAGAAACAGGTTACGCGTTTTTCCACACAAAAAACAAATAGCGAAATGAGCGTCTCTGATATAGATGCTCACATTACACTAACGCCGTCACTCAAAAATATCCTTAATTCTTCCGCAAAGCATTTTAATCTCTCTGCGCGCGGCTACCACCGCGTGCTCAAACTTGCGCGTACTATCGCTGATCTTGAAAATTCGGAAAATATTGAACAGCCACACCTTCTTGAAGCACTTCAATATCGACAAAAACGCGTAGCCCTATAGAGAACACCCGCTGCATGCAGCGGGTGTGTGAAAAAGATACTACTGAAATTCTTCTTATGGAGTATTGTGGTGCTCAATATCCAGACGCCAGAGAATAGTATCCCGCAGTTTCTCCATGCGTGAAATATTGCCACCTCCGCCGTAACGATAGGAGATGATGTACTCTTCCGTTCGAACATCAAAATCCATCTTCCAGTCATTTGAATCGTCGAGCGCCCATTTGTGCCCCTCTTCTTGCAAATGAACGCGTGGTATATCACAAATGAGATGCGCGATGCGCTCAATCACCCACGTTTGATCTTTCGAGTTTTTTTGGAGATTCGGATACCTAAATCTGATCGCATACGACATTTTGCTTCCTCCTCTGGAGACGACATACCGCCTCCTGATAAAAAATAATCGACTATTTTGAAGTGGTTGGGTACAAATTCCTCCTTGCGCTCATGGATTTCTTTTGGCGTAAGTTCAAGAATACCGGTTTTCCCTGGTTCCCCTCGAAGAACACCGAGTGTGCTCACAACAAAGACAATCATTAAGGAGTTGCTCTGCAGATCACCTCCTCCGTCATTAAAGATTCCGAGCGCACGGTGTACCGAAAACGCGGTACCCGTTCCTGTTTCGCCTTCGCGCACAATGCAGTCAAAGGGAAATTCGCCATTTTGCCGTTGACCACCAACAAGCGCAATACCCCTCGGCTCCGTGAGGCGCTCTATAAAAACATACCCTGCGCCACGCACAATGATCGCATATGCGCAATCAATCTTCCGCGAACGTCTCTTCTTTGCTTTCACGGGCGCTTTCTTTATAACCAATGCATCCTCCTATGTAAACCAAAATGGCACTTTTTACCACATACGAGGATACTACAAAAAAATAAAAAGTCCATTTATGGACTTTTTGCACTGCACTAAAACTTCTCTCTAGAACGGGTTTCGGGCGCCGCGAACCTCAAAATGAAGGTGTGCTCCTGTCGATTTACCCGATGAGCCAACATAGGCAATAACCTGTCCTTTTACAACATGAGCCCCACCCTGAACAATCACTTCGCTTGCGTGTGCATACAATGTCTGTGTTCCATTGTCATGTTTAATGACAACATAGCGTCCATAACCACCGTTCCAACCACTGTTTTCACTTACAATCACATCACCAGAAGCGGCTGCAAGAATGGATGTACCAAAAGCAGCAGCAAGATCGATACCATTATACCCATGCAGTCCCTGTGATCGCTGCCCTCCCACAATTGGCCGGAGATAATAGCCATCATCTGAAGATGCGGGGAGAGTTTCTGTGCCTCCCGCAATCCGTTCGCTATATGTCGCATTGTACACAGGTGCAGCAACCTCACCATCCGGAATAATCACAACGTCTCCTGGAGTAAGGACCGTATGTGCTTCAAGGTTGTTATACCGCTCAATTTCAGCAAGATCGCCGTTATATTTTTTGCTAATACTAAGAAGCGTGTCTCCTCGCACAACCGTATGTCGTACACCGGAAACAGGCAGAATAAGGAGTACCTGCCCAACGCTGATCTGCGATCCGCGCGGAATGTCATTGCTCCAAATGATTGTATTCGTTGTCACACCAAACATCTCTGCAATCTGCGAAAGCGAGTCGCCTTCGCGAACGACATAAATACTAATCTGGTCCGATTTTGGATAATCCTCAATATTCGCAAGCGACCCTGAAGGCCCTGTTTCGGAGAGAAGAGCGGTCCCGCCCACAATCGTAATATCGCCACCGCCCTTGCTCGGATTCGGATCAAAGTTACGCGCTGCATGAAGAAGTTCCATATTTTGCAGATTTATGTCCGTCGTTGCACTAAAAGCCAGTCCTTCCTTCGAAGGAAAGAATATATAAGAAAAAACACCGAGCTGCGCAAGCAAAGCTGGTATCGTCACGGATACAACGAGCACAACAGCCAAATTTCTTTTGACTGAATCAACTATGATACCTAGACGCTCTGTCACCCGATAGACATTCTGTAAAAACCGTTGTCTGTTGGGATCCTGATTTATAGGTTGTATAAGCCGAATTTTAGGGGATAGGCGGTATATTTCTGTATATATATGGCCTATTTAAGCCATATATGTGCATCCATTTCTTTCTGTCCAGACCGAGCTAGTATACCTCATTTTGACCCCTATATCAACCCGCGCGACCTTTGTGTGGATAATGCAGATACAATACCTTTAACCTTGTAAATATTGACAAAAATTTATAAAGATTGTGGAAAATTACCCTTTTCTGGTATGTTATAGTACCTACTATGCAGCACTCTTTCGACGAATTGAATCCGCAGCAGCGCGATGCTGTTCTTCACACAGAAGGGCCGCTTCTCATTGTTGCCGGGGCAGGTGCAGGTAAGACAAAAACACTCTCTTTCCGCATACTGCACCTTATTGAGAAAGGAGTTGCCCCCGAAGAAATCCTCGCCATCACCTTTACCAATAAAGCCGCCAAAGAAATGCGAGATCGTATACGTGCCGTCATCGAAAAAACGCTTGGTAGTGGGCGCCTTGCATACCACGAGCGACCTTTCGTCAGCACATTCCACTCGCTTGGGGTACAGATCATTAAAGAAAATGTGCATCATCTGGGCCTGACAAAGAATTTCTCTATTTTTGACCGAAATGACTCGGTGCGTACTCTTAAAGAATCCATTCTGTCGCTTGGTCTTGATCCCAAGCAGCACGACCCTCGCAAGATTTTGGGGAAAATCTCGCGCGAGAAGGGGGATGGTGTCTCTCTCCAACAATTTGAGCAGGGTGCAGCAAAAAGTTATGGTGGCAGAATGGTCGCTCAAATATGGCAAAAATATGAAATTGCACTTAAAGAAGAGGGGGCACTCGATTTTGATGATCTCCTCCTCAAAACAGCGTATCTTCTTAAAACAAATGAAAGCATCCGCACCACATACCAAAACAGATGGACACATATTCATGTGGACGAATACCAGGACACAAATGCTGTTCAGTACGAGATTGTCTCCATACTCGCCGCGACACATCGGAATATTTGTGTCGTCGGCGATGCGGACCAGACCATCTACACATGGAGAGGAGCAGACATCAATAATATTCTGACTTTCGAGCGTGACTATCCGGAAGCAAAAATTACACTCCTTGAACAAAACTACCGATCTACCCAAAACATTTTGACTGTAGCCAACGATATCATTAAGAAAAATACGCTCCGCAAGGAGAAAAACTTGTTCACAAAAAATGAGGTGGGTGAAAAAATCACGCTTGCAGTGGCCTATGACCAAAACGCCGAAGCGATCTATATTGCCGAGGAGGTACAAAGTCTCATCCTTTCCGGTGTCGAACCGCGCGAGATAGCCGTATTGTATCGCGCCAACTTTCTCTCAAGAACTCTCGAAGAGGCGTGCTTGGACACCAAAATACCGTATCAGGTACTCGGCGTTCGATTTTTTGAGAGAAAGGAGATTAAAGACGTCGTTTCGTATATTCGCGCGGCCCTTAACCCGAACTCGCTTTCCGATATCAAACGTATTATCAACACGCCTCCACGCGGCTTAGGCAGCGTAACACTCATCAAGCTTTTTTCAGGCAAAGAAGAAGAGTTGCCGCCGCCGAAACACGCACAAATACAAAAATTCCGTGCTATTCTCGCCGCAATTAAAGAAGCTGCGACAACACACAGGCCTTCGGAGCTCATTAAATTCGTCATGGAGAAAACAGGTATTGAGACACTCTTCAAAGCAGGCAGTTCCGACGACCATGAACGACTCGAAAACATCAAAGAGCTTGTGAGTCTTGCGCTCAAATATGACAGTTTGGGCATTCCTGATGGGGTCGAAAAAATGCTCGAGGACGCCGCGCTTGCGCAGGATCAGGATACACTCATGAAAGACGAAAATGCGATCAAACTCATGACCATCCATGCATCAAAAGGGCTCGAGTTCGATTATGTTTTTATTTGCGGGCTTGAAGAGGGAATTTTTCCAACCGCCGGACGGGACACAAAAACGCTTGTCGAGTTTGAGGAGGAGCGACGGCTCTTTTATGTTGCGCTCACGCGAGCGCGTAAAAAAGTCTTTCTCACGTACGCTTCCGTCCGCACCATCTTTGGTCAGCGCGAAATGCAAATACCTTCTGAATTCATCTCTGATATCGACGAGGGTCTGTTAGAGTACGCGAATAGCGCTGCGTCGGCAACGCGCAGAATCATCTATATAGATTAACATGCGGGCAAAAAAATCTTTGGGGCAGCATTTTCTTACATCACAGCATGTTCTCAAAAAAATTATTACAGCAGCAAATCTGCGGCCGTCCGATACTGTTCTTGAGATAGGGCCGGGGAAGGGCATCCTCACCAAAGCACTTCTTCAGACGGCCGCTCGTGTAGTCGCGGTCGAAAAAGATGCGGTTCTTGCAGCCTACCTTGCCGACATATTCTCACATCAAATCAGCGACAAACAACTGACCCTCGTCTCTGGTGATATTTTAGATTTTGACCTTTCTTTATATAAGCTCACTCCAGGAACATATAAAGTAGTCGCGAACATTCCATACTACATAACCGGTGTCTTTTTCAGGCGTTTTCTTTCAAGTGCCACATATCCAGAGAGCATGACACTCCTTGTTCAAAAGGAAGTTGCGGAAAGAATCATCGCAAAAACTGGGAAAGAAAGTCTTTTTTCTATCAGTGTTAAAGCATACGGTACACCAAAGCAAGTGGGGGTGGTACGCGCCGGAAATTTCTCTCCGCCTCCAAAAGTGGACTCTGCAATACTCACGATCACCGACATTTCAAAATCCCAATTTAATGATATTGATGAACAAAGTTTCTTTACTGTGCTTCACGCCGGATTTGCACACAAGAGGAAACAGCTTGCGACCAACTTCGGACTCGCTCATATGCTTGCACCAGAAAAAATGTGTACACATTGTACCATTCCACCCAGTGTTCGGGCTGAAGACCTCTCGGTTCGGCACTGGATATGCCTCGCACAGGCATATCGAGACACAAAATGAACCTCGCACGTCCACAGAGAGGCATTTATCGTTATATCGACGTGCCGACAAGAATCATCGTGCCCCAAGGGGGAATAGTTACAGGCGTACAAAATTTCTGCGCGAGAAGACATGTTGCACCCGGAAACCAGGTGCCGAGTGCCCACGGTCCCGGGCGAAAAATCTGGAACATTGCAAACAGCTGTGACACAAAAGGAATATAGAGCAGCTGTGCAGGCATTGGGGGACTGATCATAATGTTAAGACTTCCACTGCACGTACAAACTTCAACATCAAGAATAAGGCCCCCAAACACAAAGGGAACCTGTGCTTGCGCGGCAAGCCTATTGAGCTCAAAAAAGCCGCTCCAGGAAATAATCGACACCAGCGTACAGGTGATAATAACAAACTTGGCCCGACGAATGAGATACATATTTATTTAGAGTATACGCGAATTTCTATATTTTAAGAAGAAATTTCCCGGGAAAATTTTGATTACTGATACCGTTTTCATTAACAACATAAAAATATAACGGCAATTCAAAGCCTTTGTTCAGCGCAACACCAACTTGCAGCTCCGGAATTTCAGGAAATGGAAGTATTTCAAACGAGAGGGTTTTGCCATCAGGGGATGGGATATTTTCGATAATTGCGTATGAAGAAAGAATGTCGTTATTTGTCGCAGAAAAGTTCTGACCGGTAATGGTGATCTTCTGTCCGTATGGCCCCTCTGACGGGGTAAGTGCCTGAATTATTGGTGGGGTTGGATTTTTCTTCGTCACAATAAAGAGCATGGGGTTACTCTCTTTTCCTTTTGAGTTCACGATACGAACATGGTGTGTATCAATGGTAATTTCCGGTGGAAGCGTAAAGGAAGCTGATGCTCCGTCAGCTGAATGAATATTCGCAATCGAGACATCGCCGATGCGAACCGTATTGTTCGCATCGAAACCTGCACCGTAGATCGTAAGTGTCCCTCCTTGCACAACAGCATTATCAACCATCCCAGAAATGTATATCATGTCACTCTCTTGCGACACAGGAAGTGTTAGTTGAGGTTTCCTTGTATCAACTTCAGGAGGAATCATGAGGGGAACGGCCATTTTGCTTGCTGTTTGCAAAGATGTTCCTTTTGCAGAAATACTTGTAAGTTTTTGCCGTGTCTTTTCCCCAACAAAACCGCTGCCCTGCGTAAGTCCCGAGGGGACAAGTATGTCTTCTTTATAGAGTTCCTGAAACTTAATTACGGCTAATTTCGTTGCAAACCCAAAATAGGTCGTTTCATTACCAGGAGACCCCGTGCCGCTCTCTCGTACCCGTGTACGAGAATCTTCATTGAGAAGTTTTTGTAGATTTTTCACATCCTCTCCTGTGCTTCCTGTAGAAAGATTCCGTGAAAAAACAAAATCGGTCGCCTGTTGCGTAGAAGGAGGCAGTTTCGTGATCGAAGAAAGTTCCTGCTGTAATGTAGAAACTCGCTGCAATAAACGGTCAACCTCTCCCTGTAACTCATCTTTCGTTGCCCCCTCTGTCTGCGACACGAGAAAAAAGCTTGTAATAAAAATTGTGCACAGTATCCTATATTTCGTAGTATGCATACCGATACCTTTCATTGTATATGCCGAGAGCTTTACTGTCATTCCGATACCTTGTCACGCGGAGCAAAGTAAAAACCGAGCATGCCTGATGCGTCAAGTATATCCTTATCTGTATATGGATTTTCATATTCCGCATATGCCTCTATGATGTCTCCTTTTTCAATCCGCACGGAAATATTGTGTTGCGGTATGCTCCACGCCCACGCATCGCTTAATTTTAAAGCTGTAAGAGATGCAACTTCTTTGCCATTGAGCACTGCATGCACGACCTTTCCTCCCTTCCACGGCCAAAAATTGGCACCGAAGCCGATGATGTTTCCTGGTTTTTCAAATCTATACCACCCTCCGTC
>JAHFLU010000083.1 GCA_023264615.1 bacterium
CGTGAATATAAAAACCTCAATTAAGCACCATAAGCTGATAGCCAAGCAGGATTCTGAGGTAATGAAACAAGTATCCCTTCACCGATCGGGGGAATGAGGTAACAAAGTACATATGCTCCTTCAGGTAATCAAACACTGACTCAATTTTGGGACGCGCCATAAGAAGAAGATGTTGCCATCGAGCCATGACTTTCTTCTTCTGTTTGAAATGCGGCGGGGCAATGACGATGGTGCCATAGGTCTCCCAGATATGTTGCCTCATGACTGAAGCGCCGTAATGCGAATCTCCCACGGCAACACGGGTATGTTCGTCCAATATTTTTGGCATCATCTGCGCATCGTAGACATTTGCCGGTGTAAGAACTAATCCACAAAATCTTCCATGAGTATCAACAGACGCATGCAGTTTGAATCCAAAATGCCATCCCTGATGATTCTTTCCGAATTGTGCGATGCCTTTCGCAACTTTGTGGCTATCGGCTCGCACCTGTCTACACACCGGAACCATAGTTGAGTCCATGAAGCGAAGCGGACTTTCCGAAGAAAGCACGCGCGTAAGAAGCTGGTGCAGAAGCGGAGCGACGCGATGACAATGCTGTACAAATGCAGGATATTTTGGCAATGAGGGGAAATCGCGCAGGTGATACAGAGAAATCCACTTGTGCATATCTTTCAATGTTTTCTGGCGCACAGTGAGCACGTTCCAGACGAGAACCGTCACGAGTTCGCTGTCGCTTAAGATTGTTGGCCTTCCGCCATGAGGCCTGGATATCTTGGGAATCGTATCATCTACCAATACATAGAGGTCTGTGATATGGTGTGGTAACAAAGAGAGCATGGTTTTGAAGGTTAGTATGGTAACTTCCTTCAGTATACCATGCGCTTTTTGTTTTATTCACTTTTTTGAGGTTTTTATATTCACGTTAAATCAATTCAACAAGTAAGTGCAACACTCTGGTATTCTGGAGTGTATGGCCTACCATCATTTTTCAGTCGGCGAACGTGAAAAAATTCAAGAGATGCTCTGGGAGAAGCGGTCTGTCAGACATATTGCCTTGCTCTTGGGTCGAAGCCCTTCCTCGGTATCGCGTGAGATTACCCGGAACATACCCCTCCAACAACGACGCTACACCCCGCGCCTCGCACACGAACGAGCATTACAAAAGCGCACCCATCGGGGAAGAACAGAGCGATTGAAAGATGGATCAGTTCGCGCCTATGTCGTGAGGCACCTGAAGCTCGGCTGGTCTCCGGAACAGATCGCGGCAACCTGCGGACAGATAACTGGCATAGCCATTTCTCATGAGGCAATATATCAGTATGTGTACGCCCAGATTCACCGTGATGGTTATGGATACGTGAAGCCGGGATGCGAGGACTTGCGTCCGTATCTCCCTCGAAGACGCAAGCGTCGTATGAGGAAAGGACGCCGCGGGTCGTATCGCATAGACAAAGGACCGCTCCCCTCAATTGAGCACCGACCCAAGGCAGTTGATCGGAGACAAATGATCGGACACTGGGAAGACGATCTCATTATCTCACGAGCGTCCCGTGATGCCTTGAAAACAATTAACGAGCGTGTGTCCGGCGTTGTCTTCATCGCAAGAGTATGGAATGGCACGATGGAGGAAACAAATCGTGTCGTATCTGAACGATTGGAAGCCGTACCTCGGCAGTATCGCAAGACGCTTACGAGAGACCGCGGACCAGAGAACCTTGGATATGTAGCACTGGAACAGACACTGGGCATACGCTGTTTCTTTGCCCACGCGTATCACTCATGGGAGCGAGGTTCCAACGAAAACACCAATGGTCTCATCCGCAGATTCTTTCCCAAAAAGATCGACTTTCGTACCGTGTCAGACAAAGAGATCGCACTGGTTGAATATCTCCTCAACACGAGACCAAGAAAACGACTTGGCTGGAAAACGCCCTATCAGGTATTCTACAAATGTACCGGTGTTGCACTTGAAGGTTGAATGTACCCGAGTTGAGTTGACAGATATCACAAAAATGTGTTATTTTCATTAAGATCTTTTCTAAAATTTTAGTGGGAGAAACCAATATGGAGCGGTATGTTTGGCACTATTTGCACAATGCATCTCTTGGGTGTTCTCCTGTTACACGGATTGATTCAGGACATGTTGGGGTCGTTTTAGAAAATGTTATCAGTGGCGTAGGGGAATACTACGCTCTGCCATTTGATGAACGCGACCGACGTACTCTCGTTGCATTTGACGGATATCTACTGGCTGGATCAGCAAACCGTAAAGGGGCGCGTATACTAGATCCTTTACCAGTCGGGACATTAGAAATCCCCAAGGGACAATTTTTTGCACCCGCCTCGGATGAACTTGGAATCGCACCCTATAGAATTCGGACATCTCTCCAAAGAAAAGAATTTGTTAGTCTTGAAATTTATCGGCATTTTTTGCTCTTGCGCGCAGGGACATTTGTTTTTGCAGGATATGATGCAAAAAATTTAGCTCCTCGGTATTTAATCGCACTCGTCCGGAAAGGAGGAAAACGCGGAGAGTGGGTTGAATGGCTGGTCGGAGGATAGTCGTTATCTCATAAAAAAATCACACCCGTCCACAGGATCTCTAAGATT
>JAHFLU010000042.1 GCA_023264615.1 bacterium
ACAATGAAGCTCTCCGCGGCTATCAGGATATTATCAGCAGGGCGGGCCTTCGCACTAAATTTTTTGAAATTGAGATCTTTAGCGCTGTTCGGTCGGTGCTTGAGAATGGCATCAAGCCCGTTCTTGTGCTTGATATGGGAGCGGCATCTACAAAACTGTATCTTGTTGAATCGGGTGTTGTGCGCGACTCGCATCTGGTGAGCCGTGGTTCGCAGGATATTACGAATGCGCTCGCAAAGTCTCTTGGAATAACTCCGGCAGAAGCTGAAGCGATAAAACGGGGTGAGGGGCTGCGCTATCAGGTGAACGGCCAAAGTATTGCAGAAACAGTCCCGATGAATCTCGAATATATTCTTTCCGAAGCGAATCAAGTTATCATGAATTTCCAAAAGAAACACCACAAGCCCGTGAGTAAAGCTGTGCTCATCGGTGGTGGCGTGCTTCTTCCCGGTTTTCTTGAAGTTGCAAAGAGTACGCTTATGGTTGAAGTAGAAGCAGGAGATCCTTTTTTCAAACTTGAAGCACTGGCGTTTTTGCAAGAGATGCTTAAAAAGACGGGGCCGGAGTTTGCTGTTGCTGTGGGCGTTGCTCTTCGGCTTTTGCAAGAAACTGAATAAGACGTACACAAATAACGGTGCATTTCTCATGTATATCTTACGAAAAAAGGGCCGTCTTATCCCCATTTTTAGATGGGTGTTTGTGGCAGAGGGCGAAGAGCAACCGTATACTGTATAAGTAATGGATTCACCCTTCAAATCGTCCTTTATTCCGAAGCAGTCTGTCGAAAAAGTACCCCATATACGGGCGCGAACCGTCGGTTTCCTTAGTCTTTTTGTTGTTGTTATTTTTCTAACGTCACTTGGTCTTTCTGTTGGCGTCTATCTGTATCAGGGGTACCTTAAGAAAACGATTGCACAGATGCATGAAGAGCTTAACCGCGTACGCGTTGCACTTGACCCTGCGCGCCTTGAAGAGCTGCGGCGTCTCGATATTCGTATCAAGGAGGCGCAAAAACGGCTCGATGCGCATACCGCCCCGACGCTTCTTTTCGATCTTTTAGAGACAAATACACTCGAAAATGTCCGCTATAAGAATTTTGAATACAAGGTTGATGAATTAATGCCGACAAAGATTCGTATCGAAGGCGAGGCGAAGAATTTTAGTGCAGTCGCTCTTCAGTCGGATGCTTTTAATGGAAACAAAAATGTTCTCAGTCCGATTTTTGATGGACTGAATAGTAAAGGCGAAGGTTTTGTTGATTTTACGGTTGACGCATCTGTTGCTCCTGATTTTATATCATACGGGAATAGTCTCGGGTTTGGCACGAGTACACCGTTGCCGGGAGCGAGACAGACGGGGCGCTTTGATATCAATCCCCCTGGAGTGACTAGTTTATTTGGAAGCGGGGTGGCAGGTACGCAAACGCCGATAGGAGCGACAGGGACGTCGACACCAAAGAACACGCCAGGAGGAATATCTAACCAGCCAAAACCAAAACCATGAAGAGACTCGTATTGCTCCTCTTTTTTCTTGTATCAATCGGCCTTTTTGTTGTTATTGTTGACCCTGTATACAAGGAAAATAAAGTGCTGCTTGAGGAGCGTGGTAAGTTGGACGAAGCGCTTGCAAAAGCACGGGAGCTCGAGCAAGCCTATAAAGATCTCGAGGAACGTGCGAGCAGTATTTCGGCAGAGGATTATGAGCGTTTGCAAAGGTTCTTGCCTGATCGCGTGGACAACGTGCGCTTAATCCTCGATATTGATCAGATTGCAAGGCGCTATGGCCTTACCATTACAGGTCTTTCATTTCAGAAGAAAGAAGAGCAACCGAGACCGTCGCCACAGGCTGCTCAGCGGAGTGCATTTGCACAGCCTGTGGTAGAAGAAAATGGAGTTATTGCGACAAAGGACGTGCAGTTGCAGTCTCTCCGGTTTCAATTCACCGTTTCTTCCTCCTATGTACAATTTCTTAGTTTTTTGCGTGATCTTGAAAAGAGTCTACGTCTTGTCGACATTGTAGGGATTCAGTTCGAAGCTCCCGAGGAAGATTTTTATGACTTCAAAGTTGAAATAGCGACGTATTGGCTCGGGTAATCCATCGTACTCTTTATGGAAGCACTCATTGAAACATTTAAAAAATATAAATATGCCCTTGGTTTTACGCTTATCGTGGTTGTCGGTTTTGTTGTGTATACGATATTTTTTACAGGGGAATCTATCCCAGCTGGCGACGAATTGATCACCACATCACCTGCGCAGTCGGAAGTTGAAGCAGTGACGGTCGATCTGCTCGCCCTGCTTCTCTCTCTCAAAACGCTCAATATTGACACGGCGATCTTTGCTGACGATCGCTTCAAGAGCCTTACGGACTTTAGTGTTGAATTGTTACAGCAACCGGTGGGAAGAGAGAATCCGTTTTTGCCCCTTACGGGTACTCCTCCTGAAGGAAATTCGACGAATCGGTGAAGAGTATACGGTTCATGAATTTTCGAGCAGGACCCCTTTTCTGCCTGTAACAGACACGCACTGAAGAAGTGCGTGGGCTGTGTATGTGTTATCTTAAATAGTATTACTGTATGAGCTATCTTGAATTACTTGCAGATAAAAAACTGATATCACAAGAGGATTTTATAAACCTTGAGAAGCGCGTGTACTCTGTACCGCAAGAGGTTGCAGAGTATCTCAAAAAAAATGGGATTGAGGATAAGGTGATTCTTGCGGCGAAAGGGGAGTATGCGGGCATTCCTGTGCGCGAACTTTTACTGAACGAGACGATCCCTTTTGATGTATTAAAGATCATTGCGGAAGAATCTGCGCGGCATTACCGTGTGGTTCCCCTCGGCGTGAAGGACAATGTTTTTGAAGTGGGCATGAGCGATCCGGACAACATGGACGCGCTCGATGCGCTCAATTTTATTTCTGCTAAATCAAATTTACCGTACAAGGTTTTTCTGCTCTCTGACCAGGATCTTGATAAGGTTCTCGAAATGTATCGCAGTTTCTCTGGTGCAGTAAGCGAGGCGCTTACCGAGTATGCTTCGAAATTTGCGGATGCAGGCAAAGGTGTTGAACTTACCAAAGGCGAGGTAGCTGAAGGAGTGGGGGAGGAGGAAGCGGTAACGATTATTGAAGAAGCACCCGTAACAAAAATCGTGGCGACAATTCTACGGTATGCGGTCGAAGGAAGTGCTTCTGATGTGCATATCGAGCCGATTGGAGAACGGACGCGAGTTCGTTTTCGTGTGGACGGCGTCTTGCATACCTCACTTTTGTTGCCGATGAATGTGCATGTGGCAGTCATTGCCCGTATCAAGATACTCTCGAACATTAAGCTTGATGAAAAAAGGAAACCGCAGGACGGGCGTTTTTCCGCCCGAATTCTCGACCAGCAAATTGATTTCCGCGTGTCAACATTTCCAACGAACTTTGGTGAGAAAGTTGTGCTCCGTGTTCTGCGTCGGGACCAGGGTGTCAAAACAGTCGATTCGCTTGATTTGATGCCATACAATGTGGAAATGCTGAAAAAGGCACTGGAGTTGCCCTATGGGCTTGTGGTGATCTCCGGTCCGACCGGTTCAGGTAAATCGACGACTCTGTACTCACTCTTGAATGAGCTTGACCGCGAAACTGATAATGTTGTGAGTCTCGAGGATCCGATTGAATACCACATCAAAGGTGTGAGTCAATCCCAGGTTATGCCTGAAATACAATATACCTTTGCAAATGGTCTGCGTTCAATTTTACGACAGGATCCGGATGTGATTATGGTTGGCGAGATACGCGATAAAGAAACTGCGCAATTGGCGGTCCAGGCTGCGCTTACCGGACACCTCGTATTTTCTACAATCCACACGAATACGGCGATTGGTGTGGTGCCCCGGCTCGTGGATATGGGTATTGATCCATTTCTCATTGCCCCGACGTTGCGCTTTGTTATGGCGCAACGTCTCGTGAAAACGCTCTGTGAAGACGGCGGCGAGAATATGTCGGTTGAAGGGCGGGTACAGGACCTCATTGCGGCGAATTTTCAGAATTTGCCGAAAAAATACCTCGATCGGATCCCATTTTCAAATGAAGTAATGCGTGCTCGGCCTTCGCCGACCTGTCCGAATGGTACGCGTGGGCGCGTGGCGGTTGTTGAAATACTTGAAGTTGACCATGAAATTGAAAAGATTATTTTGGAAAATCCGACTGAAATTGCAATTGGCAAAGCAGCGCGTGAGCACGGTATGTTGACCATGAAAGAAGATGCGATCATCAAGGCGTTTCAGAAGAAAATTCCTTTTGAGGAAATTAGTATGCTGTAGTACACTAAAGGGTGCCATTAGTCATATATTTTTCGCCGCATGGATGATGCAAAAAAGGTAATATTGCTTGTTGATGACGATGCTTTTCTGCTCGACATGTATACTGCAAAATTTGAGGAAGAAGGGTTTATCGTCCACCAAGCGTCGAATGGAGATGCTGCTCTTGAGGTTTTACATAGTGGATTGCAGCCGGATGCGATTGTTTTTGATATGGTAATGCCTGGCATTGATGGAGAAAAATTACTTAAGGCTCTCCACGAGGAAAGGTCCATTCGGGGTGCAAAGCTGATAGCACTTTCAAATCAGTCCGATCCCGCTGTCATGGAGAAATCAAAAGATCTCGGTATTGACAAATATATTGTAAAAGCAAAATCGATACCTTCAGAGGTGGTTTCTGAAGTACGTCGGTTGCTCACGAAAGGATAATGGGCGTATGTACATAAAAATTCTCTATGGACTTTAAAAAAGCTCTCCAAGATCTCATAACAATCGTTGTTAACGAAAACGGCTCTGATCTGCATCTTGCTGAAGGAAGGCACCCGATGCTTCGCGTTGACGGCTATCTTATACCACTTCTTAAAAAAACGGTTCTCACGCGTGAACACATCATGGGCATGATGGAGGTGCTTCTCGGAAAAGAACAAAAAGAGACGTTTTTGCGCGATCAGGAAATAGACTTTTCGTACAGTGTTACGGGCGTTGCGCGGTTTCGCGGGAATGGTTTCATGCAGCAAGGCAAATATGTGTTCGCGCTGCGCCTTATTCCTCTGAAGATTCGTACTATTGAAGAGCTTGGCTTGCCCTCAATCTTGAAAGATTTTACAAAGAAAAAACAAGGCTTTTTTCTTTGTGTGGGGCCGGTTGGCCAGGGGAAGACGACGACGCTTGCCGCAATGGTGGATATGATCAATCATGAGCGAACGGAACACATCATTACGATCGAGGATCCGATAGAGTACGTTTATACGCCAGATAAGTCTATTATTGATCAGCGTGAAGTACGTATTGACACATCCTCGTTCCACACAGCTCTCCGCTCGACGTTTCGGCAGGATGTTGACGTCATCTTGATTGGTGAGATGCGCGGGATAGAAACCATTTCAACAGCAGTGACCGCTGCAGAGACTGGCCACCTCGTGTTTTCGACACTCCATACGAACAATGCTTCACAGACGATCGATCGCATTATCGACTCGTTTCCTGCCGCGCAGCAAGGACAGATCCGCTTGCAGCTTGCCGGTTCGTTGACTGGTATTTTCTCCCAGCGTCTTATATCGCGTATCTCGGGTGGTCTTGTTCCAGCATATGAACTGCTTATCAATAATGTGGCTGTTGCAAACTTGATTCGTGAAAACAGAACGCATGAGGTACCGACTCTTGTTGAGACCGGTTCGGAACTTGGGATGATTGATTTTAACCGCAGCTTGATCGCACTTATCCAGGCAGGAGAAATTACGGTTGAGGATGCGTATTTGCACTCGACGAACCCCAAACTTCTTGAAAAACTCCTCTGATTTATGCTCTTTACCTATACATCGATTAATGACCACGGGGATCAGAAGAAAGGAACCATTGAAGCGCTGAACAAAGATGTCGCGGTCAGTGCTCTTCAGCGTCGCGGTTTGGTTGTCTCCTCCGTTGAGGAAGCGGGAAAGACATCGATTTTTGAATACAAGATCAAGTTTTTCACAAGGATAAAAAATAACGATATCGTGATTTTATCCCGTCAGATTGCGACACTTTTTGAAGCAAAGGTTTCTGCACTCCGGGTATTCCGGCTTCTTGCAGGGGAGGTAGATCGGCCAATGCTTGCCCAGATTCTTTCGGATGTTGCGGACGATCTGCAGGAAGGAAGCTCTATTTCGAAAGCCCTTGCGCAGCATCCGGAAGCATTTTCTATTTTTTATAGCAACATGGTGCGTGCCGGAGAGGAATCCGGAAAGCTCGATGAAACATTTATCTATTTAGCCGACTACCTTGATCGTGTCTATGAAACAAGTTCGAAGGTGCGTTCGGCAATGATATATCCGGCATTTGTGATCTTTACGTTTGTTGCCGTCATGGCGCTCATGCTAACGACCGTGATTCCGGGGTTGGCTGAAATGCTTATTGAAGGAGGACAAGAGATTCCTTTCTATACAAAGATTGTGATTGGCATGAGCAACTTTATGGTTCATTTCGGACTCTTTTTGTTGATTATATTTTGTGTCGGCGGCATCGCTCTCTGGAAGTATAGTCTTACAGAAAAAGGGAAGCTTGCATTTGACCGTGTGAAGCTTAAAGTTCCGGTTGCTGGAAAATTGTTCAAAATACTCTATATTTCACGTCTGGCCGATAACATGAATACCACGCTCTCTTCGGGTATTCCTATGCTGCAGTCAGTTGAAATCACGGCTTCTGTCATCGGGAATAAAGTGTATGAAAATATCCTTAAAGAAGTTTATGAGGCGATTAAAGGAGGCAGTAGTATGTCTGAGGCGCTTTCCGGTTATGAAGAAATACCAAGTATTCTCATTGCAATGATACGTGTCGGTGAAGAAACGGGTGAACTCGGGCACATTCTAAAGATTCTTGCGACATTTTACGAGCGTGAAGTACGTAATGCGGTAGATTCTTTGGTGAGTCTCATTGAGCCATTGCTCATTATCATGCTCGGTGCCGGTGTTGGTTTTCTGCTTGCGGCAGTGCTGATTCCTATTTATGATGTTGCGACGGGGATATCATAAGTAGGTCCGAAAGAATAGAGGTTGGCAGTACTTATCCACAGCGGTATTGCAAAAGTCCATGTGTGTTGGGATATAATGAACACATAATAATGCGTAAACGGTCAATATAATTGACAGTGTCGGCAAAGGTCGATCTGCTATCGCGTATGACGCAGATAGTGCGCTCTGACTCTATATTTTGGAGCGTATGGTTATTAACAAATAATTTTGTTCATTATTGAACTAGGATATGAAAGATAGAGGTTTTACATTAATTGAGCTTTTGGTGGTAATCGCGATTATCGGCATTCTTTCTTCGGTTGTGCTTGCGTCGCTCAATACTGCACGTATAAAAGCGCGGGATGCGCAAAGAGTTTCCGATGTTCGTCAGATTCAGTTGGCGATGGAGTTTTTCTATGACAACGCAGTTCCCAAGACGTATCCGACGACCGTGCAAGGGATTGCGATTCTTGTCACGAACAGCTTGCTGCCGAATCTTCCCGTTGCTCCAACAGGTGGTACCGGTTATTCGTATGCTCTTCTCACGGCAACTGACTACTGCGTTGGTGTTGGACTCGAGCAGATTGC
The DNA here is from genome assembly GCA_023264615.1 of bacterium. Taxonomy (GTDB): domain Bacteria; phylum Patescibacteriota; class Minisyncoccia; order Phycocordibacterales; family VMGT01; genus VMGT01. Next base: position 7,600 of record JAHFLU010000042.1, read on the forward strand.
AGCAGTTCCCGCAAACGATCAGAACTGCAACGCAGGGATACCAGCAGGAGGCGCAATTCCTGCAAACGCGGCATGTGATACTGCAGCTGAATGGGGTGCTGCTGCAAACGTATGCTACTCGATTGGACCATAGTGTTCTCGAAAAGGGTTTGAAAAACACAAAAATCGTCCCGTCTCGGGGCGGTTTTTGTTGTAGGAATATTCAAATTCCAACACTTCTTTTGGTGTTCACGCTGTCTACATGTATACTTACAGTATATTTTTTCACTATGACGGATCGGGGCTTTACACTTATAGAACTGCTTGTTGTTATTGCGATCATCGGCATTCTCTCTTCGGTTGTGCTTGCGTCGCTTAGCAATGCTCGCTCAAAGGCGCGTGATGCGCAGCGGGTTTCTGACATTACACAATTTCAAATAGCACTCGAATACTTTTTTGACAATGCAATCCCGACCAAGAGATACCCGACCGATGCCGAAGGTATTGCAATTCTCGGAACACTCAATTACCTTCGAAGTGTACCGGTCGCTCCGGAGGGTGCTTTGGTCGGATATGTATACAACGCTACGGGAGGCATAGAATATTGTGTTGGCGTTGCGCTTGAACATGCGCAAGCAGTTCCAACGAAAGACACCAATTGCGATGCAGAAGAGGGTGCTGATACGTGTCCATGGATGATTGCAGGAAACACCTGCTACTCGGTTACTGAATAGTCTATGATTTCCGCATGGCACACATAACGATACTCGTGTTCATTGGTATTCTCGGCGCCGTGATAGGCAGTTTTCTCAATGTTGTTGTCTTGCGTTTGAACACGGGAGTATCGCTTGGAGGGAGATCGCGCTGCTTTACCTGTGCAGCACAGCTTAACTGGTATGAGCTGCTTCCGATATTCTCTTTCCTTGTACTTCGTGGGAAGTGTCGAAAATGTCGCAGTGCCATATCTTTTCAATATCCTGCCGTTGAACTCCTTTCCGCAGCGCTTTTTATTGCGGTTTTTTTGAAAGTTGCCCTGTTTTTCCGCAACATAGGGGGTGCTTCCTATGATCTCTTTTTGTTTGCACAGCTCCCGTGGCGGAGTATCGCACTCTATTGGGTGGTATGGAGCATTTTTCTTGGTATTGCGGTGTATGACATACGGCACAAGATGATACCGGATGTGTTTGTATATAGTCTTTCAGGATTTGCTCTTTTGAACCTTCTCGTACAGGAAATTTCTGGTGGCAGTGGGATCGGAGCATATGCACAAGCGTTTGCAACCGGACCCCTGTTGGCGTCTCCATTTTTTGTGATTTGGTTTTTTTCTCAAGGAAGAGCTATGGGATTTGGTGATGTGAAGCTTGCAGTGGCGACGGGGTGGCTCTTCTCGGTTCCGCAGGTGTTTGCCGTGTTTGTTTTTTCTTTTTGGGTGGGTGGTGCTGTTGCACTGGTGCTTCTGTTCCGACAGCTGCTGAGAGGGCTCTTTCGCGTGAGGAAAAATGCTTTGAGTCCCATCGGTCTACGCGTTACAATGAAAAGCGAGATACCGTTTGCCCCGTTTCTTATTGCGGGAGTTGCCATTGTCTTTTTTTGCGACATGGACGTCTATTCTTTGGTGATGCTTTTTGAGCACCTATGGTTCTGATATGCTTCATTTTTTGACAGGGAAGACAAATATCTTGGTGGGTAAGAAGAAGGGACCCTGCAAAGGGACGTCTCGTGCTTTCACCATTGTGGAAATGCTTGTGTGTCTCGCGATCCTGATGACGGTTTCGTCGGTGATGCTTGTTAAGAACGCACAATTCCGCCAACATCTTTTGCTGCGTAGTCTTGCCTACGAGATAGCTCTTGCGATACGGCAAGCGCAGGTGTATGGCCTTGGTGTTCGGGAATACGAGGGAATTTCCGATCCAATTGCTGCTTTTCAGGTGGGCTATGGACTTCATTTTGATTTTGCAACGCCGACAACATTTATACTCTATGCGGATATTGACGGCGATCATGTGTACCAGGCTGGAAGCGAAGATAGGATCATACAGACGTCCGAGTTTTCTCCCGGAAACAGGATTGTCACTATTTGTGCCGGAGCAGTGGTCCTTAGTGGCTGTGTGTTAGGGCCGCCCGGAGTGCTTGATATCGAATACGAGCGTCCAAATCCGGAGGCGTTTATCAATGGTACCCAGGTTCAGCCTTGGGCAACGGTTCGTATAGAATCGCCCTTTGGAGACCAGCGGGTTGTTGCTGCTTCCACGATGGGACAAATCATTGTGCAGTAGTTCTGTATGATATTTTTGCAAACACGAAAAAGAAAGAGGGACGAAAAAGGCTTTACTATTGTCGAGATGCTCGTTGCTATTTTTGTCTTTACGATTGTTATGCTTGTCTCATCAGGAGCAATTTTTTCTATCTTGGATGCAAACAGGAAAACACGGACAATACAGCTTGC
>JAHFLU010000043.1 GCA_023264615.1 bacterium
AGCGTAGAAAGATGACAACTGCAACAGTGGAAGCCAAGTCCCGGCATTACGCGCACGTTCTCGACATCCAGGTTCCTGTGCCCGCCAACACTCATGGCGTGAGTCCATCCTCTGACGCGATCGGTGGCTATTACGGCATCGGTTGGTATAGCTACTTCCGTGATGGCAACACGGGCGAGATCTACAAGGTCCACGAATCCGACGGTGTCCATGGTGGCAAAGGTGCCTACCGTGACGCTGAAGAGAAGTGGCGACACGATATCTACTACAACGTTCTCATTCCACGCTTCCGGAAGGTCGCGGCCGATGGTGGAACGGAAATCACCATCTCACGGAACGAGCGAGTTGCCATTCAGGGATTTACTCATGCCGTTCTGCTCGAGTCTGAAGAAGGCAAGGCGGACGGCAAGCAGAGCGACGCTGGTCTCGAAGGCGGCCTCGTCGGCCGCTATCACGGCATTCCCGTGATGTGTGAGGTGAACCAGGACGAAGTTCTGGCTCCTCCGCAGTAGTGCGATGATCAGAACAATGCGACCGCCTAGTAGCGAAAGCGAACGGCGGTCTTTCTTTTTTCTAAATTCAAAGAACAAAGAATTGCCGCCAAGACTGAAATTCGCTAGAATTTCAGTAATCTGGACTCCGGCAAAGAAAAACTTGTTGTGGCAAAGGCAGATCCGCCTCTGGCGGAAAGTTGTCATTCGTGCGGCTTCGCCGCCTTTCCGAATTTTCGCGGGGGGACTTCCTCGCCACCTGCGGCGGCTCGCCTCGTCTCCAACTCGTCGGAGCGGGCGAAAGCGGTTCGGACTAATTCAAGTATCCTGCACTTGGAATATAGAATACCCTCCTTTCTCTTGTTGATCCGGCGATGGAACCGCAGACAGGCTCTAAGGAGGCCGAACGTGACGTATCTACTCAAAATGCAAATGCGCTATTTTTTCCTGAGCGGTTTGCCAGAGAAGGGGATACGTTTTCTGATCCGCATCATTTTTGACAAGCGTACAGGCTTCGGTACGTGCAGCTTCAACCATCTTGAGATTTTTGAGTGCTTCCATGCCGACATCGGAGATACCCCACTGTCGTTTACCATAGAGTTCTCCTGCGCCGCGAATAGAGAGATCGTGTTCGGCGAGTTCGAAACCATTTTTTGCAGTGACGAGTGCTTTGAGACGCGCCCTAGATGCTTCCCCCTTTGTTTCTGCGAGTACATAACAATACGCTTGGTGATTACTCCGGATCACGCGTCCGCGCAGCTGGTGAAGTTGGGCCAAGCCGAATCGCTCGGCGCCCTCAATCATGATGACGGTTGCATTTGGCACGTTCATGCCAACTTCGACAACGGACGTTGCGACGAGGATGTGTATTTGATTACTGCTAAATTTTTGCATGACCTCTTCGCGTTCGGCAGGTTTCATTTTTCCGTGAAGTACGCGAATTTCAAATTCTGGAAAAATTTCTTTTTTGAGACGTAACGCTTCTTCGGTGACTGATTTTGCAATGAGTGCGAGCTCTTTTTCAGGGTCAGGCTCGTCAATGCGCGGGCAGATGATGTACGCTTGTCGTCCTGCATTCAATTCTTGGCGGATTGCTTCATACGCTGTTTCGCGACTATCTTTTGCGACAATGCTTGTGATCACCGGTTTTCTGCCGTGGGGCATTTCATCGAGAAGCGTGAGATCAAGGTCGCCGTACATCGTAAGGGCGAGCGTGCGTGGTATAGGTGTTGCAGTCATGGAAAGCAGGTGGATCGCAGTGTCATTTTTTCGTGCGAGTGCTGCGCGCTGTGCTGTGCCGAACCGATGCTGTTCGTCTACGATGACGTAAGCGAGATTTTTGAAGACGACGTTTTTTTGTATGAGCGCATGTGTACCGACGAGGATTGGTATCTCGCCATTTTTTACCCACGAGAGAAGCTGCGCTTTTGAGATATCAGTCGCTTCGGCGGACGACACTTTCGACGGGAATTTTTTGCAGCCGTGTGCGGTGAGCAGCCCGATAGAAATCGGGAGATGGTTGAAGTAAGAGATGAAAGATGCAAATTGTTGTTTTGCAAGGATTTCCGTCGGAACCATGTATGCAGCCTGGAGGTTGCCAAAATCTTTTTCCTGCGGCCGTGTGGTAACGACTGCATGTGCAGTGACGGCGGCGACGAATGTTTTGCCGGAACCCACATCTCCTTCGAGGAGCCGTGACATGGGTTTTTGTACAGAAAAATCATCGAGAATCGCAGCGATAGCGCCCTTCTGTGCTTCTGTTGGTGTGAAGGGAAAACGGCGAATGAAAGCTTCTGTTTCTTTTAGTTTTTGAGGGATGATAAATGACGAGAGTCGATTGATGTTTTCGCGATCGCGCTGCTTGCCAAGCTGAATCAGGAACACTTCCTCGAAAGCGAAGCGTTTTCTCGCCGCACCACTGTTTTTATTTTGTTTGGGCGCATGTATCCAGACGAGTGCGGTGGGAAGTGTCGGCAGACTGTACCTTTTGAGTATGTGGTCAGGTATCGGGTCTTCAAATGCATCGACTACACCGCGAGAGAGAAGTTTATGAATGGCATACATGATCCAGCGTGAGGTGATACCCATACTCTCGGGATAAATGGGTACTGCGTAGTTGTTTGTTTCTGTAGCAAAGAGGGTTTCTCCATGATCGTGAGGTATATGGTCAACGACTTCTATTTCGGGATTTGCCATAGAAGCGCCTTCTTTGGTGCCGACTTTTCCGACGATGCGTACAAGGGATCCCTCTGCGATCATTTTGGCGATGTAGGGCTGGTTGAACCAGGTGAGATGGATGGTTTTTGTGCCGTCGTCGAGAGTTGCTCTCGCGATAGGTGTGTGTCCGCGGAATGTCCTGCCTGTTTTGAGGTTTTTGATCGTGCCATAGAGGGTGACACGGTCACCCGGAGCAATCTCGCTTATTTGTTTTTCCATGCCTGGTTGCTCGTATCGTGCAGGAAAATGGTAAAGGAGCTCGCGCACGCTCGAAATGCCGAGTTTCTTGAGCGCCTGTATTTGGTAGGGTTTTAGGCGGAAATGTTCCGTTAGGGCATCATCTGGATCAATCATGCGGACATTGTAACAAAAACCCACTTGTTACAAAGCGGGTTTTTGTGAAATTATGTTGTCTCTAGGGTGGAGAGGTATTCGTGTATCTTTTCTGGTTTGCAATGGCGAGAGCAAGTGCCATGAAGAGGATGGAGATATCTCGAAACAAAATGGGCATCTGGGAAATATTAAAGAGGATAATGCCAAGAAGCAGAGCAACGGCAATGACGCTTGGGATGAATATATTTTTACCAGAAAGAATCCAGCCACCGACGACGAGTTGTACAAAACTGAAGCCACCCATAAGAAGCATCTGGCTCGGTACCATGTGACGAACGAATTGCGGAAAATAACCGACCCAGCTCAAAGGATCAATGAGAGAAGCGATCGCGGCGTAGAAAAATGAGAATGCGAGGCCGACGCGCAGCAGGAGAAGGATCTTCATTTCACGCGTAATCATGGTGTGTTTTATTCGACTACGACCGTCCCCCAATTATTTGGAGCGACATGATTGTGGTAATTCCACGATCCTTTTTTGTTGAACGTAAAGGAATAGGATGTTCCCATGGCGCTTGCTTCACACTGGTCAAATGCACTGCCGAGACAGTCTTTTGCGGTTTTCTCGGGATAGTCTGCATGCATCGGGTGCTTGCTTGAGGCGACCCACATGCTGTTTTCACTTTCATTTACCCAGGTGACTTTCTGGCCGAGCTTAATGCTCACTGACTTGGGCTCGAAACCGTTTGGGCCATAGGTAACAGTGACTTCCTGTGCGGTTGTGTTTGCTTCGGAGTCAGTTACTTTTTGGTCGAGAGGAGGGGCAGGAGGCGTGGTTGTATCAGTCATATTTTCTGTTCCCTTAGAGTCATCAACCATTCCCTCTGAAGGTGCATGCGTCGTATCTTTTGTGAGCATGAAAATTGCAATGGCAGCAATAACAATAATCAAAGCAATAAGTCCCTTTTTCATAATGTATGTATGTGTTTATGGATAATAATGACGCGGGAGAACGTTTCTTTCAGTATATCATAGGAAGAAGAGCATCGCTGTGGTATTAGCGCACTTTTTCTATTTGTGCAACTACTTGTGCATAAGGGAGCGCTCCGCTAAATGACGATATTCTGCCATCTGCATTGACAATAACAACATAGGGCGTCCCCTGGCCCCCAGAGGCGATCGCATCGTCAAGGTTTGCGGTGATGCGCGCTGTTGTATCTTTAGATATCATGCATGACGCAAAGTCCTTGGGAGAGACTCCTGCAGCCGAAGCAAGTTCCTCATAGAAGGGGGTTCCTAGGCGCTTTTGATTTTTAAACACTTTTTCGGCAAATGTCCAGAATGCATCGTTGCCCGCATATTGTGCGATGCATTCGCTTGCGAGGGCAGCAGTGTTTGCCTCATCGTGTATGGCAGTTAGAGGGAAATGTCGGTAGACCCACTTGATACTGCCGCTTGACTCCTCGACGATTCGTGTGAGTGTTGGGTGGAGTGATGCGCAATAGGGACACTGAAAATCGGAAAATTCAATAAGCGTAATTTTAGCGTCAACGTCGCCAAAAACATGGTCTTTTTCGGTGACCTTCTGTACCTTTTCTGCAGATGACGCTCCTTGCTCGCGTGCTCCAACTGCTGCAACATTTTCTCCTTGTGGCAGAGGAGAACGCTGCAATGAATAGACAATGGCACCGGAAATCATGGCTCCGGCAATAAGTACGGCAACGGGCGTGAAAAACACACCCGGCTCCTTTTTGTGCTTATGTCGGGGCTTTTCTTCCTCGATCTTTTCGGGTTCTGGTGTTTCTTGTTCTGTTGTCGTATCAGTATCCATAATATTGTCTATCTAAGTGAATATTTGTCGATTATCCTCCTTGGGTGAGGTTGTCGTCAAGCTCTAGGCATCTTCTTCTATGACCGTTGTGTGGTCGATGGCAAGCGCAGGCTGGCGGCTCTTTCCGAACTTCTGCCAGAGCACTGTAGATACTACGGGTACAAGTGAAAAAGCAACGAGTGTTATAACGAACGAGAGCCTACTTTTGACAAAGGTATGTCCGATAAAGAGTGCAAAGCCAATATCGGCAATGTTCGCCGGTATGACAACAGCGAGATATTGATAGAAGGGCATTTTTGTAAGCCCCGCAGCATAGCCCGCAAATTCAGAGGCGATAAAGCGTGCTGCAATAAAATATTTCCAAGTGCCGAAGGTGTTAAGCACCTCGTCAACTTTATGCATGTCCTTGTCTGTGACGAAATAGCGCATGATGCGCCTGCCAAATTTTCGTGAAATGAGAAAAACAACAGCATAGGCGAATGTGTCTGCAATAAAGATATAGATAAATGCCGGCCAAAAGCCCCAAAGCGAAGGGGCAATGACGTAGAGAGGCCGTCCTCCAAGCGGTGCAATAATAATCGTCGATGCTTTGAGGATCATAAACAGAATCGGGCCGTACATGCCCAAAGATGCGATCGTCTGCTGCATATGTTCCGACCCGATGGCTTTGAAGGAAAAATACATGAGCACAATAAAAAATAAAAGGACCACCACCCCCTGAAGAGTTTCTTTTGTTTTCTTTTTTTGAGCGGACGCGGCCATCAAGTACAGTATATGCATAAAAAAGATAGGAATGACAGATATATGTGTCATTCCTATACAGGAAAGCAGGCTCATAGGAGCAAACGGGTGATGGTATAGAGGGCGATGAGGATAAAAATACTCTGCATGACAAATGTCGGCCATGCCTTTTTCTGGAAGAGGTCGACGGTCAAGCCGAGTGAACCAAGTGCGTTGATGATATGGTAGAGAATATTCTGGCCATCGAGGTATTTGTTGGCGAGGAAATAGTAGTCACTAAGAATAAGGACCATGCCGATCCAACCGCAGATATATGCGAACACGGGGAATCTCCTTTGTGAATAGGTTCTCGCACGATAGTGCGGTGTATTACTACTGCTGTCAAGGGTATGGTGAGCGGTGTGAATCTATACGAACGGCAAATAACGTGTAATTATCATAAGGTATGGCATCGGCGCTATTCTATACGTTTTTAAGTGTTGTACTCGTGAGCTTTGTCTCTTTTGCGGGACTTTTTACGCTTTCGATCAAAGAGGCGCTTCTCCATCGTTACCTGTTTTTATTGGTGAGCGTTGCGACCGGCGCTCTCCTCGGAGATGCATTTATCCACCTTATACCGGAATCATACGCGGAACTCAATGTGATGCTTGCGAGCGTGTTTGTCATTGTGGGCATACTTCTATTTTTTATTCTTGAAAAAGTGCTTCACTGGCATCATTTTCATGGGAAAGAAACAGAAGCAGCACATTTTCACGATGGGAAATTTGTAGAAGGGGCACAAGTTTTGCCGGTGGGGAAGATGGTACTCATATCGGACGGTATCCACAATTTTCTTGATGGTGTTGTTATCGCAGGTAGCTATGCAGTGAGCCTGCCTCTTGGCATTGCGACGACGATTGCAGTGATTTTGCATGAAATACCCCAAGAAGTAGGTGATTTCGGAGTTTTACTCCACGCGGGATACGGAAGATCCCGTGCACTATTCCTGAATTTCTTATCAGCCCTGCTTGCAGTGCTCGGCGCTCTCGTTGTTGTTTTTCTGGGCGGCGTTGCGACATCATTTACGTTGTGGGTTGTACCGGTTACTGCGGGGGGCTTCATCTATATCGCGATGTCAGACCTCATTCCTGAACTTCATCGGGTAACGGGTGCGAGGAAATCAATGGCGCAATTTGTCGCCATTATGATTGGCATTCTTGCCATGTTTGCGCTTGCATATGCCGAACAAAAAGAGCCGGTGCCGAATGGCTATGTTGCAGAGCATGTGATTATGTAAAACCCGCCACAGGAAGCTGTGGCGGGCGGGGATTAGCCCTTTACGCAAGACACTTGAGCGCCTCTAGTTCCTGGAACTTGAACGAGAAGCAATTTAGAAGTGTCTGTTTGACATTGATTTTTTCTGGAGAGAAGAGCATTTCCCCAATATCTCTCACAAGCGGAAACGCATTCCCACCCTGTTCAGGGTGAGCAAGGCTATCTTTACGGGCAACCATGACGACGTGGCCTGCGGCCTCTGCACCAGAACCCTCAAGGATGGAGTGTGTTTCGCGCGTCGTTGTCTCTGTAGCGTGCGTTGTTGAGAGAAGGAATCTGTATTCCATACACATGTTGCAGGAGAAACCTTGTCCCTGCCATCCTGCGGCGCTGATTTCCCGAGAGAAAACAAGTTTGCTGTTTCCCATCTGTTGTTTGTGAGTCAAGAATATTTGCTCACGCGGAACAAACCGTGGGAGATCATTTCGTGAGGCTTCGCGGATATAGAGGTCGTCTTTGCCACCCCCTATTCGTCGTGTCCAGACGATTTTGCGAAATTGGTTGACCCAAGCGAATTCTATGGTACATAGGGTACTCGAGCCCTTTCGAGGCCAGATGCGAAACTGCAGACCAGTGGGTATTGATTGCGAACCCTCGGTGATGATTCCTTGGCGATCCTGCATCCATGCTTGCTGTGCGTGCCTGTATATGGTTGAAGCGAGAATATCGCCAGCAGTATTGTGCATCTGATAGTCCCAAAAGAGCGGAGGCAAGTCTTTTTGGGAGAATACATGCAATGTTCCTTCATTCTCGTAGTCGCCCTCGTTTCCAAGAGTTGACCAACTACAGGTGAAAATGCGGGCATCCGAGAAGTCGGAATGCACTATTTCCTGATTGTAAAGAATGGGCGCGATCAGTTTTCTATACTCATCGACGTCGGTTTCTCGAAGTGTTGCGAGGTAGCGTGCTGCGGTGCAGATTGAATTTGGATACTCGGCAGCTTTCACTGCTGTATCGGCAGCGTTCGGCGACTGTGTGCCTTCAACGATTCGAATGACAGCGTGGGTGAGCGCTTTTCGCGCCCGTACGGCCAATTCCTCCGGGGAATACATACAAAGCTCCTTTCGCCAGCCTCCAGGGCAAGCGATTCATGGAAAAATAAAAAAACAACCTGCTCTGACGGTATATCATCGGCAGGAGTGCGTCAATTACCCCCGTATGCACGCTTAAGGGTATCAATATTGAACTTTTTCATTTTCAGGAATGCTTGTGTGACGCGCGCAATCTTTTCTTTATTACCGCTAGTCATCATTTCATTCATAATTGTTGGGACGATTTGCCACGAGATGCCGTACGTATCCTTGAGCCACCCGCATTGTTCAGCCTCCGGGACCGCAGACAACTTTCCCCAATAGTGATCAATTTCTTCCTGGGTATCGCAATGAACGATAAACGAGAGGGCTTCGTTGAAATTGAACTCATGGGGCGCTGAACTATCCATTGCCATAAAATTTTGACCGTTAAGCGTAAACCGTGAATGCTTGATAAAACCCTCTTTGTCGCCGTCGTCTTTTGTGTAGGGCACAACCATCTCGATTTTAGAATCTGGAAATATACCGATATAGGTATCAATTGCTTCTTTTGTTTTGCCTACGACATTTCCCGTAAACATTAAAAAAGGTGTTATTTTTTGCTCCATCTTGTGATAGTCGCTCCATGATAGCTGCCACGAAAGTCCATATTTGTCTTGCAGCCATCCGTATTTGTGCGCCCACGGGTAGGTGTTATAGGGCATAAGCACTTTCCCCCCGTCGACCAATTTGCTCCACACGGCTTGTATGCTCGCCTCACCGGCCAGCGAGTCTTTTTCACTATCGAATGTGACAAAAAGCGATATAGATGGGTTGAGTTTGAAATATGGCCCTGCACTCATAGCCATGAATTGCTGCCCGAGAAGAGTAAAGGTAACAATGTCGCAATCTCCGGAGGGAGTGCCTGTAATAGTTGTTATGTTTTCGATTCTCGAGCTGTCTGTCGGCGGGTAGGAGTTTTCAAAGAGCGAAACATAAAAGGCGGTAGCTTCTTTTGCTTCCTTATCGAACCATAGATGCGGAGTAATTTTTTGCATAGCATCATTGTAACAGTTTTTTCTTATCCGCTAAGTGACGGAGAGAGTGGGCGATTTTTGAAAAGTACCTGAAAGTTTCAATAGTTAATAACATCACAGAAATTATGGCGTAAAGCGAATTAGTTTTGACATACCTCGGATTGTGGGCTAACATGGAGGTACAACTGAATAGTAAGTTTATCAAGAGTGGCGGCTAGAGCACTGGCTCGACGACCCGCCCAGCAACCCTCCGAAGTGACGCTTCGAAGAAGGTGCTAATTCCAGCCCCAGGTGGGGGAGAGATAAAAGGTCGATTTTTTTATTTGTTTAATCGCTCTTCTCCCCGGAGAAGAGTTTTTTCATCTATGGAAATGGATATGGAAAAAAGAGATAATGCTCTCAAGCATGGTACATTCTTCGGATTCGTGCCGCAACGCCTTGAGGTCGAGGAAGTCCCTGAGCTGAATGATTTTCCGTTTAATGTTCTCTTTGTCAGTTTCGATGTAAGAGACGGCGTAAGAGTAATGGGTAGCGCAGTATACAACCCCGACTTCTCCAGCTTCAAAAAAGACGGGGATACATACTCAATGCAATATCGCAACGGGTATGGTGGGGACAGCCGGCTTCGCATCGATTACGACTTCAAAAAGAAAAGTTGGATCGGCGAGAAGTTTGTAAGCGGAGAATCAGCGGGGATGGCATTTGGCTCAGAATGGCAGATGTTCTTCGTTCATTTCACCATGCTCGGCCTTAAGAATGGTGAGCGGTGCAAATTTGAACTGACCAGTTAGATAGAATCGGCTCGTTGATATATAGCCAAAATTAACATTGTGAATTTGCGTATAGCTCAACAGTGTGTCGTGCATTAGGCTCTATGTCCAAGTATTTTAATGCCTCTTTTGCGGGGATCCAAATATGCTCTTGTGCCTCCTCATTAAGTTGCACTTTTTTACTTTCTACGGAGACAACGTTGTCCACGAAAATATGTTGAACCCCCAATTGGTAATAACCGGAGTTTTTTATCTGATCGAAAGTAGCAAGGTGTCGACCG
>JAHFLU010000044.1 GCA_023264615.1 bacterium
AAGGGGCGTAGTGCTAGCTGCGTCCTTTTTTCTTTGTCACGGGCACATTTAATTTTCTGTACAATATGTATGAATACACAACACCGTAGAGAGCGGCCATCACCACGGGAACAAAGATGAGAAAAAAGGAAAGCTTGGGAAAAGCAAAGCCGAGAAGCGCAATAAACCCTGCTGTTTGGAAAAGGTAGCCACTGCGTGCGTGCGTCTTCTGCCACACCTCATCGCTTGAAAGCGTCCAGGGCGTTCGAATACCCGCAACCCAGTTACGGCGCGTATGTCTGATAACAATACCGAGATAAAAGAAAAGTCCGCCAATCGCTGGCGAAAGAAGCTGCACGATGTTCGAAGTGTATCCAAGATTGAGCAATAAGGTAATGATCTGCAAATATAGAAAAAAAAGAATGAATAGTATGGCAAGGCCGTCATAATACTTTCTAAAATACGCAATATTCGCCTTCATCGGATCAAGACGTGGTGCAAAAAAGACAAGGAGAAACATGAAAAATGCTATTATCGGCGCAAGAAAAGCGCCAAAAAAACGAGGCATATACCCATCCGGCTCTCCCACTGTATTCCAGTGGGAAATCACCTTCTCTCCAAGATGAGGATAGGCACATACACCGATCACTATAGAAAGTGTTATGAGAAAAAGACAAACGCCTGCACTTGTTCGTGTCGACATAGACATGGTACTGTACAATAAATATTCAAAAAAGCAACGGCGGCCGACACATGTGTCGGCCGTTTTGCCAAAAAAATAGTTCAGGCCCCATGACGAGCGAGATTCGCTTCAAATTCGTGTAGTCGTTTTGTGATACTCCGAAGCTCGGTGATTGTCGTCCAGTTGTGAATAAAAAGCGCAAAACTATTGTGCACCTTTGCAAAAGCATTTGATACTTGCACCATAGCACCAAGCGTTACCGCACGCGTGAACAGACCCGGTCCCATAATGGTATACGGTACAACAACCATGAGCTGATCGTAGAGATTGACCCACACGTCGAAGTAACCATAGTGCAGGAAAAGACGCTGATAGTTAAGACGAATAGAGAGAAAAAGTTCTGCCAATACAGGCAGTGCTGCACGGTGTAACTTGTCATCTTCACCATACACAAGCTCTTTGCGAAAGGCAGCCTCGCGTCTTTGATTCACATACTCAAGCCCAGGAAGTTTAATTCCCACCAGCCACGATATTGCCATACCGCCAAGACTCACTGCAAGTGCGACCCATACAAGAGATCCCTCGATGTCAGCAAATGGCTTGAGTATAACGCCAGCACTCAAAGCCCAGAGCACAGGAAGAAACGCGACAAGTGTCATGACCGCACGGACAACCTGCAACCCAAGCGTTTCGACGATACGAGCGAATCGATACGTATCCTCCTGGATCCGCTGACTTGCGCCCTCAATCTCTTGTTTCACTTTTCGCCAGCGTGGGATATACTCATCCGTCATTGCCTCACGCCAACGCAGGGAATACAAACGCGTGAAATAGCTTGTCACGGTCGCAAGAAGTCCCAGAGGCAGAGCAATGTCTAGAAACTCGTAGAGTTTTGCCCAAAATTCTTCCACTGTATGTTGTTCAGCTTCCTGAAGAATATCGTAAAAGCCTTTATACCAGACATTGATAGAAACGGTCATATTCACCTGCACATAAATCGACACCAATAGTAACAATCCTCCGCCATACGCCCATAACAACCACTTCTTATTTCTAAAGAACGAGTGAAACATTGGTATCCTTTCGCTGAACGCACAGTGCGCACAAGGAAAGCCGGCAGAATATTCCGCCGGCTTTTTGATTGCAAAATCATGCTCCTCTAAGAGGAGTGAAGCATTCTTTCGTGTAACGGTCAATCATGCAGGTCACATCAAGTTCCTTTCCTCCGATATAATTGTTCATGCGAAGCGTAGGCCACATGTCGTCTCGATGTTCAAGATAGTCGTAATACATTCTTGAAGCCCATGCAATCTTGATCCCTAGGGTTTCAGATCGGTAGGGGGTAATGAAGAATGTATCACCTGTCCGTGTCGCATAGTCGAACTCGGTTCCGTGCTCCATGATCCCGCCACCATAGGTTGCAAGATTCGGATTTCCGTTTATTTTTGCAACGAAATCACTCGTTCCGCACGCCTCATTCATCGGCCATGGACACGAAACCCAGAGGTCACAGCCCCGCGCTGCAATCGTCCGCAAACGCTCGCTATATTTCGGAATATAGACAAACCGACCTCGTAATCCAGAACGTTCCATCCACGTTTGAAACGTTTTCATCCATGCCTGACGTTCAGGATCACTTTCATGCGCGACACCGCCGAGCAATACTTGCACATCATACCCATGCGGGCGAGGAGCACACACAAGGTCGATAATCGGCTCGAACATCGGCAGTTGATTTTTATAATCAGAAAGCCGCCGTACAGCCCCTACGAGCATCTTCTGTGGATCAAGTACAACCCCCGTCTCTGTTTCAACAACAGAGAGAAGTTCCTGCTTGTCCGCATCGTGAGCCGTCTGGAGCTGTAGACTATTCGGTTCCTCCCTGTATCTTTTTACATGGGGCGAGAGGAAAAAATCCCTGCTGGTCCCGTTCATAATGCCTCGGATCTTTCCCGCATCTCCGGGAAACATCATCTGGCATATTTCCCCAAATTGTTTGCTCACACCCGTCACCATGTCGGCAACTTTGACGCCCCCTTCGGTCGGCTTGATCGAACCGCCAATCACAAACTGATCATACCAACGTCCATCAATTGCCATGCGCTCATATGCATCGACCGGAAACTCTTCAAGCGCTCCGCTTGCCCCTGTATGGACAGTAAAAACACTCTTGCAGCCGTTAAAGTACGGATCATCACGCATATTTGGAATAACAAGAGCGCTCATCCATTCCTGGCACCATACGATATCCGGCTGAATTTGCAGATGGTGCAAAAGGGTCGGCACTGCGCGGCCAAGAAAAGCAGCCTGCTCAAGCTTTTCATACTTGTTGCCAGGATAAAGAAATGTGTGCCTCGGATGCGAAAGTCCAAAGACCGTCGCACCAGCGCGGTTGATCGTCCATATCGACGTACTCTCTTTCTTCCAGTGAATAGCAACATCAAGGGTGCTGGGATTTCTTCTCGCAGGTGTCCTTGCATAGTCAACTTCAGCCCCCGTCTGCCAATTCTTCTCATAGAAAAATGTAATCGGTATTACCGTCATGTCACTCTTCACGAGACCTTCAATTGTATGCCCGGCGAGATCGCCGAGCCCACCACGAAAATTCGCATTACACGCCTCTTCGCCTAACTCCGGTATCATCATCTCAACCGAAACATACGCCACTGTTAATGTGCTCATCGCCCTCTCCTAAAAAGGAGTCTCTGTAACAAATTCGAGAAACGAATACTGACCAAAATAATACCATTAATATTGGTTTTCGTCAAATTTTTTTGTAAAAAATTTTCGTATTTGCATTTGCATTACTCTGTTTTTCCATTATAGTTACGTCAGTTTCCTTTTCTCCTGCTGTCATGTTGTACAAAGAGAGCAGTCACATAAACGTACTCACGCACAGGAAAAAATATGCCTCCGTCAAACTTAGCATCCGGGTTATTCAAAAGAATTGCATGGGCAGGACAAAAGCTCAATGTTTCGAGCGCGCTCATTGAAAATGAACTGCTTACCTACAAGTATCCCGAGCTCTCCGCCGGGCGCATCCGCATCGACCGAGACGACGGAACATACGAGAGTGTCATGGCGACTGTTGTCTTTCACTGCCTCCCCTATACAGGACGGCCGTACAAAGGTGGTATTCGTTTAAGCGATACCGTAACACCTGATACGCTTCGAGCGCTTGCAATCGAAATGACTTTCAAAGAAGGTGTTGTTGATTTGGAGTTTGGCGGCGCAAAAATGGGTATCAGACTCTCAAAACCGAAGTCAACCTACTCAAACCGCGAGATATTCCGCATCATCGAAGCAGTAGCCACGTTTTTCATAGATCTCGGAATCATTGATCCAGTCACCTACGTTCCCGCCACTGATCTCGGCACAACATCAGATCATATGGATACCATCCATACCATCTACTCCACAATGAGAAAGACTCCTTATTCTGGGTCTTGTGTTACGGGAAAAAGCGTCCAGAACGGCGGCCTCCCTGTCCGTACGATCGCAACATCGCTTGGCGGTGCTGAAGTTCTCGATCAACTCCGCAAATTTGACGCACTTACCGCTCTTTCCAGCATTGCGAACCCAAAAGTTGTCGTCCAAGGCCTTGGACAAGTTGGCGGCTGGTTTGTCCGGCTTATCGCCGAACGTGGCTATCAAGTCATCGGCGTAAGCAATAGTAAAGGAGCAGTGTACAACGAGCACGGCATTAACATTTCCGAGGTTCCCGCGCTTCCCGATGAGTCACTCGACCATATGACTGGCGAACACATGGACAACGCAACATTTCTCACGCAGCGTTGTCACATCCTCGTTCCTGCCGCACTCGAAAATCAGATAACGCGCCATAACGCACATCTCATAAAGGCTCCGATTATCCTTGAGCTTGCAAATCATCCGACAACGGACGAAGCAGATGAGATCCTACGAAAGCGTGGCAAAGTGGTCATTCCCGATATCCTTGCCAACGCAGGAGGTGTGACAGCCTCACGCGAAGAATATGCATTTGCCCTTTCTCCCCCACATCATCAAGTAGAGATTAAAACCCTTGATGCAGAAGCAACCGGACGGATTATAGACGTTATGCGAGATGGAGCCGGTCAAGTGGTCCGCTTTGCAAAAAAATATAACGAAGATCTGCGCGGTGGTGCATGGCTCAAAGCAATGGATCGTATTGCAAGTAATCTCAAGCACAAACACCGCCGTTGGCTCAATGGCACGGAACATACACCTCTTCGTCCTCCAAAAACCTAGGAGATGTTGCTCCGCATCTTTCGGAATAGACCTGCTAGAAAATACTTCTCGCAGGTCTATTTTTCGGAGTTTATATTCCGCCACAAAAAGAAACAGTGTAGACCAAAATGGATATTGTTACCTTAAACCGACTCCGGGGAGAAAACAGTGCACTCTCACGATCATGATACGCATTACCATACACACCATACGCATGGTGTGATCGATTCTTCGCTGGTACGGGAAGAAGAAGGTATCAGGGCAGTCAAATATTCTTTCTCCATCCTCGTCGCAACGGCGCTCTGTCAAATCGTTATTGTCATGCTTTCAGGAAGTGTCGCGCTCTTTGCAGACACTGTTCACAACATTACCGATGCCTGCACATCAGTACCGCTTTGGATCGCGTTTGCGCTTGCTCGAAGAAAACCCTCGCCCCGATTTACCTACGGATACGGACGCTTCGAAGACCTCGCAGGGCTTCTCATCGTGTTTATCATCATTGGAAGCGCCCTTTTTATCGGCTACCATTCTCTACAGCGCTTGTTTAATCCAGCACCTATGACGAACATCCCAATCGTCGCTCTTGCGGCAATTCTTGGGTTCATAGGAAATGAAACGGTCGCGCGGTACAAACTCCGCATTGGAGAAAAGATTGGCAGCGCAGCACTCGTCGCAGACGGTTATCATGCCCGAATCGACAGCATGACAAGCCTCGCGGTACTTGCGAGCACTATTGGTGCCTCCCTCGGGTGGCAACGCACGGACCCGCTTATCGGTCTTGGTATTGTACTCATTCTCGTAAAAATCATTTACGAATCCTCCTCTCTCGTACTTGCCCGACTGCTCGACAGCATCGATCCCCATATCATCATCACAATCAAGAATGCCGCGGAAGTGACAGAAAATGTACTCAATGCGAGCAACATCCGTGCACGGTGGAGCGGACATAGTCTGCATGCAGAGCTTGCGATAACACTTTTTTCGGCCAAATCTCTCGCTGACGCCCACAACGTCGTTCATGAGGTTACGGAAAATGTAAAGAGGGCAGTTCCCGCCCTTAAATCGCTCTCTGTCCATATCGACCCAACAGCTACAGATACACATAACGACTGCTCATTTCGAAACGAATAGTACAACAGAGGCCATGCACAATGCATGACCTCTGTTTTTCCTATAATAAATTTTTACTGCATACACTCAATTTTCTTCTGTGCAATGATCCCAAGGGCATGCGCCCAGCCGAGTGGCGTATTCTTGTTCGGCTTTCCATTCTGGTAAAGTTCAGGTATATATCCTCCCGGCGTCATTGTTTCCAGGCCGCGTTCGTACCAATATTTCGCACGGACTACATCGCCGCGTTCGCTGTAGACGATAGAGAGCCAGAAAAAGCCCATCGTCCACTCTCCTGAAATACCGTTTTCGGAACGATAATAATTATCCCCCCAGTATCTATTGAGACCTTTTGATTGCACCAGCCGGCTTTCAATTCTTTTTAAAATAATGTCAGCAATTTCTTGCGGAATAATATCGTAGGGCCAGATGAGTGAAAGCTCCGCCATATCTTCGCTCCGATTCGGCGTTTCATTCGGCAGGATCATAAAGAGCGCTTCCCGACCGCGATCAATCGCGTCCTGTGGCACGACTGCAAGTTTTTGTTCTCTCAGTAATTCCAATGCGCACACTGCTGCGCCCAGTGAAGAAGCATGCAGTTCCATCCATTCTTCCCACATGCCGTTGTCTTTTGACTCCCAGTAGCGTATCGACACAAGATATTCTACAAGCACCTGCACCATTTCTCTGTCTGCATCAGTACGAAAAACTGCAATGTTTTTTTTGTGAGCAAAACCCACAATGTAGAGAAACAGGCCGATTGCATCAATTTGGTGATGTCCCCAGTCATCCGTGATCTCGGCAAGGGATTCATGATGATACTTTGCATGGATGAATTCATGGCCGGCCGACGGCATCCGCTCAATCGCGTTTTCAATGCGACCGCGAGACTTGTGGAGAATATCAAAAACAACCCATATACCCTGGGCAAATTTCTTCGTCTCGCCCATGTAATAATAGGCAAACGTTGAGTAAAGCTGATCACGGATCCAGCATGCACGATAATCGGAAGAGGGGGACGCGACAAAAATTCCCCGCTCATCACGAAGTGATTCGAGACCATGCAAAAACACCTCGTGCTCCGCTGTTGTTGTTACTTTCATACGCATCAAAGATTGCATTATAATATACTTTTTGAATTTAGTCAATACATTCTTGACTTATCTTTGTATATATGGCATATTCTCCACAGAATTCAATCACTGTTCCTAGACAAAAAGTCATCTCCCTCGCCACACAAGGAGTACCCAATGATCTGGAAACAGCAGTTTACCGAACAGCGGCTTTCCGGCGCAGCACACATGTTTACATTGCACCTCGGCGTAGCCGACCGATTCATCCTCGATGGTCAATTCGTTGAACTCAAGGATGTGTTGCAAGCGACACCGCCTCTTTCCAATTCTGCTTTTCTTGCATCCTACAATCGCGGAACCGGCATACAGTTTGGTTCCAGAGAAATCGAGAGTCAATTTCTCGTTTTCCTTAAAACGCTTAAGCCGAGAACTATCCCCGGTTCCGACACAAATATCGCAGAAGCAGAGTTTCTCACAAAACGCCGCCAAGTGGAGTATATGTTCGAGCTGTTCTCCGAAATGCTCGAAATTGCATGGACAGACACTGATGCCCAGCTGCTTACCGCTTTCAAAAAAGCGTTTCCGACTGACTTTGAAAAAAGAAAACGGGGCGGAACACCTTTCTTTTCCGTCACGCTCGACTATGAAGCATCGATCTCACCACATGGGTCGCTCACGTGCAGCTGCGCGCCAGACCGCAATGCGCTCGTCACACTTCTCACCTGGGGAGTAAATCGAAAAATCGCAGACGCTGGCAACACCGTCCTTCTCGTCACCGAGCATCTCGGCAATGTCGCCGAAGAGCTCACGGTCGAGACAAATGGTATCGTACCGATCGAAATACCATTTCTTTCCAGAGCAGACCGCGAAGAAACTACTGCCCTTCTCGCAAAAAACTATACTGGTGTCTTTGGAGAATATTCCACAGCCCATATTGCCCGCATTTCAGCCGGTATGACAAGGAGAACGATTGGCAGTCTTGCTGCTCTTGCTCGATACCAACAGCAAACCATCACGGACAGCGAAATCTTCAGGGTCAAAAAGAAACATCTCGAAGAGCAGGGTAACGGGATGATCACCATCCAACGACCACTCTGGGGATCCGATGCTATCGGTGGCCTTTCTGACAAGAAAGAAATCCTTGAATGGGTAGCGCGCGCCATGCTCTCCGGCAACCGATCTGCCGTTCCACAGGGTATTGGATTTTTTGGGGGACCCGGACTCGGCAAAACTGTCTGTGTACAAGCACTTGCCCAGATGACCAGTCTCGAGGTTATTACCCTCCGCAATATGATGTCCATGTGGGTCGGCGAGAGCGAACGCAACACAACGTATATCATGAAAAAAGTTGTGAGTTACGGACCTGCGATTGTTGTCATTGACGAATTCGACACAGCGTTCCAAAAAAGAGGCTCGGTGTTCCACGGCGATTCGGGAGTTTCTTCCCGGGTCATGCAGCAGTTCCTCGAGATTATGTCCGACACGGACCTGCGCGGACACATTCTATGGATTATTGTCTCCAACAGGCCCCAGGATATTGACGATGCATTCCTTCGTCCCGGCCGACTCGACCTCGTACTTCCCTTCCTGCCGCCGACGAGAGAAGAACGTATACCGATTCTCGCTGCTATCCTGCATAAAATAACGAAGCAGGAATATGAGCACGGCGAAACGTTCTGGCATGAAGTGAATATCCCGCAATATGCACCACTCTTTGCCGACCTCTGTCATGGCCACCACGATGGAGCACGCTGGGTACCGTGCGATCGCGATACCCACCACCAAGGAGATGACAAAACCATAGAGGGATTTACTGGTGCGGAGATCGAGTGTATCGTGACAAACGCTAATCGCGACGCACGTCGCGAAGGTGTCCCGCTTTTAGAACGGCATCTCACCAGTGCGGCGCACTACTTTAAACCAACACGCGATATGGCCGCATTCAATCGCGCAACCATCGCAGCACTCAAGCACTGCAACGATGTGCGATACATTGATGCGTCATGGCGTGAAAAAGCCTGGGGCGTCAATCCCCCCGTCGAAGATACGAGTACGGTACAGTTCCCCGAACCTCCCCGCACACAACTTCAAAAAGTTGATGACAAAGACGTAGGACAATATCTCTAACGAGAGGAGCACATACACGGCGCCATGCACAGAAGCATGGCGCCGCATTACATACCCGAAGACAGCAGAAAAACTTGCAGAATTTTATTTTTATGGTATGGTTTTATTAGAATACTTTGTCCTTCACACCTGCCTCTGCAATACACGCAAAAAAGGAATCAACTCATGAGTTTCGTCACGGTCGGTCGAGCACCGGAACAATATCCGGAAAACAAGGAACTCTACGTTCCTCTCGCAAGTTTTTTGCCAATCCTCGAAGAGTATGCGGAAATGTGGGAAACAAAAATCGTTGTAGACTGGCCGGATTTCGAGCCAGAACCACAACAGCACACTCTCGATCGTCAGGTTAATATCCATTTCTTTCATGAATATGAATCCATCCTGCCCCAAGAACACGATGCGTCTCCCTATACAGATCTCACAAAGATATTCGATTTCCCCTTCCACAAACCAATTGCCCACATCAAACTCACCGATGCTTCCTATGA
>JAHFLU010000045.1 GCA_023264615.1 bacterium
TCAGTCAGTATCCTTGCCCTCCAGAACTTTTCAACTTGGCGACCATTGTATATATGCGAGAAAAATACCCTGATATGGTTATTGGATTCTCCGACCACTCTGTTGATGGCCATGAAGTTGACCTCGCTGCGATTAAGCTCGGTGCGAGAATTATCGAAAAGCACTTTTCATTCTCTCGTGACCTTTGGGGAGCGGACCACAAGGCGTCCATCACTCCTGACGAGATGCGGCTTATGATTTCAGATATCCGTAACGGTAAAGCGCAAGAGGTTGATGTGACGCCGTACTTTGGTGATCGCTCTAAAGAGCTGGAAGGCGCAAACAGCGTGTTTCGTCCCTATTTTAACAAGGCACTTGTAGCGGGGGGGGATATTCCTGCGGGAACAGTACTTACGAAAGATCTTATTTTTGCGATGCGTCCTAAAATGTATATCTCGGGACTTCCGGCGCATGAGTTTGATGCGGTCGTCGGGAAAAAGCTGCGCAAGACACTGCGCAAGTATGATCCGATAGAAGAAACCGCATTTGAATAAAATAATATGCATACGTCTGCACAGAGAAAAAGAAAAGTATGTTTTGTTATTACAAGCTTTATTCACTATAGCCGCAACATTTTAGTACTCCATGAGTTGCAGAAACGCCAGGATATTGAACTCCACATCATTCTTGCAGGTACGGCGCTTTCGTCCAAATACACGTCTGTAAGCATCGGCATTAAGGATCGGCTTGCGGAAGCCGGCTTTCCGTATCTGCATGAAATGCATTTTAATCTTGAGGGCGATAATTACGTTACAAAAACAAAAACGACTGGTCTTGGGGTGATCGAGTTCTCTTCAATATTTGAACAGACGAAGCCTGATGTTGTTGTGGTGCGAGGGGATCGGTTTGAAGTGCTTGCTGCCGCCGTTGCCGCAGCTCTTATGAATATACCCATTGCGCATATCGAGGGCGGGGATGTTTCGGGAACGATCGACGAAAGTGTTCGTCATGCGATCACAAAACTTGCGCATATTCATTTTGCAACAAATACGCAAGCGGAAAAGCGTCTGGTGGCGATGGGAGAAAACCCGGACTCTGTTTTCAATTTCGGCAGCCCTGATCTCGAAGTGCCGCTGCGGCTTGGTATGCATGTACCGGATATCACCGTCACCGGCAGTGGCGCGTCACTCGATCTTTCGAAAGAATATATTGTTGTACTCTACCATCCGGTTGCGACAGAACTCGATAAAACAATTGAGCACACAAAAACAGTACTCGATGCTGTGTACGATCTTGGCTTGCAGACAGTTTGGTTCTGGCCTAATTTTGATGTGGGTTCTGAACAGATATCTCGTCAACTCCGTATATTTAACGACCAAACACAAGGTCACAAGATTCGCTTCATGCGCTATCTGCATCCTGAAGAATGGTTTGGGCTTTTGCGGAATGCGCGGGCACTTGTGGGGAATTCATCCGCGGGAATTAAAGAGTGCTCGCTTCTTGGTGTGCCGGTCGTGAATATTGGATCACGACAACAAAAGCGTCTACGTGCTTCCAATGTTCTTGATGTTACGCACGATGTGAGCTTGATCAAAGATACTATTCGCAAACAAGTATCGCACGGAAAATATCCCCCCTCGTATCTTTATAAAGGGGATTCGACAAGTGAGCGCATTGCTCAAAAGATTGCGACGGTGCCATTATATACGCAAAAGAGTTTTTACGAGAACGTTCGCGAAGAGCCGGTTGAAAAAATAATGCCACACATCACGATGCGATAGACAGAAGCGTTTCTGCCATGATGCGTACGACTTCTCCTTTTCGTTTAATGACAGGAAAAATAATCTTTTGTTTTTCCTGCATCTCCTGTCTGCCTTTTTGAGTAAGGAGCCAGATGATTTCACGGGTGAGCTCTGCAGTGTCTTCGTAAACCATGACGCTTGCGCCAAGTTCATCGGGTGTCCACGTTGTTTCCCCTGTTGCTTCGAGAAGTCTTTTTCGGGAGAGTTTGGTGAAGAAGTTGATGACTGGTATACGCTGATGTGCCGCTTCGATGCCGATTGTTGAGGCGGAACAGATGACAAGGTCGGTTGCGGGAACAAGTGCACTGCCGCTCCATGTATGTGAAAGGACGAGGTGTGTGGATGCACTATCTTTCATGAGGGTCTTGTATGTGCGCGGATTGTTTTTGTCTCCTGGGTGGAGACTGATAAAGATTTCTGTTTTTTTCTTAGCTTTTTTTACCGCCTCGATCGTGTGTGCAAAGAGACTCATATTGACGGAGAGTTCTTTTGTACCGGCAACAAGGAGCATACTATCGCTTTCCTTGAGGCCGAGCAGTTTTCTTGTTACGGTCCTTCCGTTGGTTGGGTGGGCAAAATCTTCCCATAAAGGATTTCCTGCTGCAACAACGCGTACCCCTGTTTTAACGCTTTTCCGTGCGAGCGTGGCATCCTGTTCATTGAGTACAAAAAGGAAATTTGCCTGTGCAGAGAGCGGACGCAGCCACGGCCTATTCCAAGTTCCATAGGTATCACTGTAGAAACCGAAAGGAATATGCAGATGGAGGGCGATTCGTGCAGCTTGAAGTTCTTCTGCAGCAAGCGCACGGGAAGATGACATACCTGCAAGGAGAACATTCGCGTTCCGTATGTGTTCGTCGATTGTTTTTTCTTGTGCGTTGATTTCTTTACCGAACCCCAAAAAAGATGTTACCGTATGTCCACGCTGTTCGAGAGAGTGTTGCAGTTTTGAGAGGCCCTGCGAAGGGGCGAAATCGTGAGCAACAAGAACTACGTACATGATATGTATATTGTATGCTGAAACCCTTTGAAAGAAAAAGAGTTTTACCTGTAAGGGTGTATACTGGAGTCACCTTGCATTTACTATGCTTGAGGGCAAGAAATACAACATTTTGGGGGTTATAACCGCCCGCGGCGGCTCAAAGGGTATACCCGGAAAAAATCTCAAGGAAATCGGCGGTAAGCCGCTTATTGCGTATTCGATTGATGCTGGCAATAAAAGTGTCTTGATTACCGATCTTATTGTTTCAACGGACAGTAGAGAAATTGCGGAAGTTGCAAAAAAGTACGGAGTGCGAGTACCTTTCATGCGTCCTTCGGAGCTCTCGAGTGACGATGTTCCCCATCTCCCGGTGATGCAGCATGCGATACGGGAAATGGAAAGAGAAAATAACATGACGTATGATTATTGTGTTATCCTTCAGCCGACATCGCCGCTTCGCTTGCCGGAAGATATTGATGCAACGCTTGAAAAGCTCATTTCTTCCGGTGCCGAAAGTGCAGTGACGGTGGTTCAAGTTGTCCAAGGCCACCCGATAAAAGTAAAGAGGCTTGAGGGTGATCGAGTGCTTCCCTATGTGATTCCCGAGGAAGAAGGTAAGCGCCGGCAGGATTTTCCGATAGCGTTCAGGCGCAGTGGCGCGGTATATGCTATGCGACGGGATACGATTATGGAAAAGAATCGTCTGTATGGCGACCATATCGTCGGATACGAAACGCCGAAAGAACGCTCCATTGATATCGATGAACCGGTTGATCTTGTGGTTGCAGAATATATGCTCGGTGAATTGCGTAAAAAAGGATATGAAATATGACCTACGCATTTGGCGCATTTTTTTGTCAAAACTTGCGATGCTCGCGTCGCCGTATCAGGAATACGGCTTGCTCCGCTTCTCGTTTTTCCTCAAACTGCATCCAATTACGTAGGTCATCATATGAAATATAAAATTTTAAATACAATTTCGGAGTATCCAGAAGAGGCGAAAAAAGTGATAGAAAGGCTTGGAACGGTTGACTACAAACAGCTTACGCAAGAGGAATTAAACGCGTGCATTGCGGACTACGATATCATTTTAGTCCAGCTCGGACTTAATCTTCATAAAGAAGCGCTTGATCGCGCAACACGCCTGCAGGTGATTGCGACATCAACGACAGGCCTTGATCATATTGATGTAGCGTATGCGCAAACAAAAAGAATCGAAGTAATCTCTCTTCGAGGCGAGGATGCTTTTTTGCGGACGATTACAGGTACTGCCGAGCTTGCTTTTTGTATGCTTATTGAATTGGCGCGCAAGACTCTTTGGGCATTTGACTCGGTAAAATCGCAGGTGTGGGATCGCGATCTATTCCGCGGACACAATCTTTCCGGCATGACGCTTGGCATCGTCGGTCTTGGCCGACTCGGTAGTCTCATGGCACAGTACGGAAAGGCGTTCAATATGAACGTAATCTATGTTGATCCAAATGTCACCAATCCGGCATACAAAAAAGTAACGCTTGACGAAGTATTGCGCGAGAGTGATGCCATCTCAATACATGTTCACCTGAAGGAAGATACTGAAAATATGTTCAATGCAGAGGCGTTTGCACAGATGAAACGGAGTACGTATCTCATCAATACCTCGCGCGGTAAGATTGTGAATGAAGAGGCGGTTCTCGAGGCTCTCAAGCGTGGAGCGCTTGCAGGGTATGGCACGGACGTGCTTGCAGGAGAACTTGATTTTAATGGCAAGATGTTCTCAATATATCCCCTCGTTGAATATGCAAAAACGCATGATACTGCAATCATCTTGCCCCACATCGGCGGTATGACCGTCGAGTCGCGCATTGCGACAGATCTTTTTATTGCAAAGAAAACACTCGGATATCTTGAGCAGGGGAGGTAGGGTATCGGATATAGCCATTTTAGGGCTCGGATGCTATACTCGAGCCCATGCATCTCAACAAAATACTGCGATGGATCGCCGTAGGAGGTGTCTTTATGCTGCCCTTTATTCCTGTTATCGTGGCACCACACATGTTTTTTCCCTTTATTACAGGGAAAAATTTTGCCTTTCGCATCGTTGTTGAAATTATCACTGCGGCATGGCTCATACTTGCCTTACGTGATAAAGCATACCGTCCCGGACGTTCCGCTGTCCTGACCTCGATCAGTATTTTTTTTGTGGTCGTTCTTTTTGCAGATATTCTCGGTGTTAGTCCACAAACAAGCTTTTGGAGCAATTTTGAGCGGATGGAAGGATTTATCACGATTGCGCATCTTGCAGCGTATGCTGTTGTTGGAGGGGCAATGCTCAATTCCACCAAGCTTTGGGACAAGTTTTTTTACACATCGATTGGTGTGAGCCTCTTTCTTTCCATGTATGGCTATCTGCAGATTTCGGGCGCTTTGGCGATTAACCAGGGAGGTGTGCGTCTTGATGCAACACTCGGAAATGCAACGTATATGGGTATTTACATGCTCTTTAATATTTTTCTCCTGCTCATGTTGTTTTTTCGCCGAACCACAAATTTCAGTCGGGAAATCTTAATCCCATACTTTGTGGGGGCGGTCTGGTTTCTGTTATTTCTCATGCAGGTTGGCGGAAGTCAGCGTATTGATATGAGCGGGAAAATGTACATTCTCGGTCTGGTTTCCCTCGCTGTTCTCTGCGGGGCAGGCTATCTTTGGGCACACAGAAAAATTATGGAAAGGTTAAGTGTTCAATACATAATCTCGGGAGTACTCCTTTTAATACAGACTGCAACGCTTTACTACACAGCAACACGTGGCGCTATTTTAGGTCTGTCAGCAGGACTGCTTCTTACAGCTGTGCTTATTGCTGTTTTTGAAAGGCGCCGGAAGCGACTACGCAAGATTGCTCTTGTGGGCGTTGTTGCATTGTTCCTTTGTGCCGGAGCGTTTATGTTGGTCAAAGATTCTTCATTTGTGAAATCGAGCTCTGTACTTTCGCGTTTCACAAATTTGTCATTTCGCGAGATTGGCTCTCGTCTCATGGTATGGCCAATGGCGATCAAGGGTTTCAAAGAGCGTCCTATTCTCGGATGGGGACAAAATAATTTTGATGTTGTTTTCAATAAATATTACGATCCTCGCATGTATTCGCAGGAGCCATGGTTTGATCGGACGCACGACATTTTTCTTGATTGGGCGATCAATGCAGGTGCTGTCGGTCTCATGAGCTACCTGTCTCTCTATGGAGCTACGCTCTACGTTCTTTGGAAAGATCGACGTAAACAGTTCACACTGGTCGACAAGGCACTTCTCACGGGAATGTTTGCTGCATATCTTATCAACATTGCGTTCGTGTTTGACAACATTGTCAGTTACCTCATGTTTTTCTCGGTGATTGCCTATGTACATACAATAGAAGCGCGACCAAGAGAAGGGGGGACATGGGAGTTTTTTTCGAAACAGCGTTCGTCTGTAGACTGGGTTATTGCACCGGCCGCAAGTGTCGCTTTGATTGTTGCACTCTATTTGATTAATATAAAGCCGATATTTGCTTCGTACAACCTTATTGAAGCGATTACGCCACAAGAGAAAGGTATCACGCAAAATCTTGAAAAATTCAAAAAAGTATTTGCGTATGACACCATTGGGGTGACAGAAGCGCGCGAACAACTCCTGCAAATGACACTGCAGGTAATTGCTGCGGACGGGGTTTCAAATGAGGTGAAAGAACAATTTTTCAAGCTCACGATGGAGCAGTTTGATCAGCAATTTAAAGAGACGCCGCTCAATGCGCGGAATTACTACTTTATCGGAGCTTTTCTGCGGGCGATCAATAAGCCGGGTGACGCAGTCCCATTTCTTGAACGCGGGCTTGCGCTTTCCCCCAAAAAACAACCGATACTGATGGAATTAGCAGCAGCACATGATGCGCTCGGAGAAAAGGACAAAGCACTGGAATTCTTCAAAAAAGCATTTGAACTTGAAAAAACGAATGATATTGCAGCTATCTATTATGCTGCCGCTGCCGAGCACCAAGGGAAAGAAGATATTACGAAAAGCGTCCTTGAAGAAAAATTTGGTACGATTCTTGTGCCACATTCCTACCTCATACGTGCCTATCTTGCAAAGGGGCGGACTGATCTCATTGTGAAGATGTGGGAAGAAATTGTTGCAGTCAATAAAGAGAGTCCAGGATATAAAAAAGCAAAAATTTCTCTTGGTTTGGCATATTATGCAAATGGCCAGGTGGGCAATGCCATTCACGAGATCGAAGAAGCGGTTGCGGCGGATGCGAGTCTGAAGGAACAAGGAGATCAGCTTGTAGGTGTGATGCGCAAAGGAGGCAAGATTGAGGATCTTGAAAGCAGGCTTTTGCTGAGTGATCCAACCCTTAGAAGCAATGTTGGTGCTCGATAGACGGGAAAGCTCCGCGAAGTGGCTATTTTGGAGCATTAGGACTTGGGTAAATACTCAAGATTTGACTTATGAGAGGCCTTCTGCTATAATGGCGTGGTGAGTGCGCACTTCAGTGCTTGCTCTAATAAAAATGTTCTGCGAAAAGTCCCGCCTCGGCGGGACTTTTCGTTTTATTCATTGTTGCAACAATACGTTGCTTTTTTAACCTTTGGTCGTATACTGTCTACATATATTCGACATTCGTGTGGTCGGCGGCTGCGCTCACATAGAACATTTTGTTTCGGGGTTTTGCACCTGCCGACCACACGAATGTCGAGTACACTTCCATGTTTTAAATATAGGACGTACGCACTTGGCGCATTTCTTTGTCAAAACTTGCGATGCTCGCGTCGCGATATATGGGTAGTAACCCATATATCGTCTTCGCTCGGACGAAATAAAAATAGTAACTTTTATTTCGCATCCTCGCTTGCCGATATAAGGAATACGGCTTGCTCCGCTTCTCGTTTTTCCTCGAACTGCATCCAAGTGCGTAAGTCCTAAAATATATGCGTATTGAAGAAAACGTAGTGCTTGCTCCGTATACGACGTTCAAGATCGGCGGCCCTGCTGATTTTTTTTGTACTGTTACAACAAAAAAAGATCTGGAAAAGGCAATTGTGTTCAGTAAAGAAAAAAAGATTCCTTACCATATTTTAGGAGGTGGATCGAACATGCTTATTGCGGATAGCGGTTTTCGTGGACTTGTCATCAAGTTTGTGTTGCGGGGTTTTATATGGAAGGAGCTAAACAGCAAGAGCGTCCTCGTGACCGTAGCATCAGGCGAGAACTGGGACGCTTTTGTTGCAGAGGCAGTTTCGCGCGGTGTCTATGGTGTGGAGAATCTGTCAGGTATTCCGGGTAGTGTGGGGGGTACGCCAATACAGAATGTTGGTGCGTATGGTGCTGAAGTTGCGGATGTGATCGAAAGTGTGACAGCATACAATACGGAAACACTTGTTTTCCAGAATTTTTCAAAT
This sequence comes from bacterium, assembly GCA_023264615.1. Lineage (GTDB taxonomy): Bacteria > Patescibacteriota > Minisyncoccia > Phycocordibacterales > VMGT01 > VMGT01. The sequence continues at coordinate 8,172 of JAHFLU010000045.1, forward strand.
AAAGAATGCGGGTTCGGCTATCGGGACAGTTATTTCAAAACGGCTGAAGGAAAGCGCTACATCGTTATAGACGTTACATTTCTGCTAGAGAAAGAAGGGAAATTTAATCTCTCATACAAAGATCTTACAAAATACTTTACCGATCGAGGGGTAGCGCCGACACTTGCATCGGTGCGTGCAGCAGTCCTTGAAATTCGAGGGAAAAAATTTCCGGATTTGCAGAAGTTTGGAACTGCCGGATCGTTTTTCAAAAACCCAATTGTACATAAACGCGACGCAGAACGTCTTAAAAAGCAATTTACCGACATGCCAATGTTCTCTGTTTCAGAGAATAAAATAAAAATTCCTGCTGCATGGCTGATCGAGCATATCGGTGGTTTTAAAGGTATTGAATCAAACAGTGTCGGCAGTTTTGAAAATCAGGCGCTTGTGATTGTAAATTATGATAAAGCTCGTGCTCTCGATGTTCTAGAATTCGCTCATTCGATTACTGAAGATATTTTTTTAAAGACAGGGATTCGCCTCGAACGGGAAGTGCAACTTTTAGGATTTTGAAATTTATACAAATTATATTTTTTAATTTTGAAATTGTTATATGCAAAAGTTATCCACACGTTTTGTATAAGCGATTATTGTATTTGTTTTTTTGTTGTCTGATAATGACAAGTGTACAATAACAGCAAGAAAATAATTTTGTTGTCTGTATGTAGAAGAAATTTGGTCGAAGCTGTTACACTACTTACTAAGTTTATATAAAAAGCATGGCAGCAAAAAAGCGAAAGGCAGCAGCGAAAAAGCCAGCAAAGAGGAAGGCTGCAAAGAAGCGCTCCTCAAAGCGACGCATCTAGTCTGGCACTATTATAAAATGACCTCGCTTCTGCGAGGCCATTTTATTTTTTTGCGAGAAAGAGATATTTGCGGTAGTATTATAGCGCCATGTTTTTATTCGATACTCTATTCGGTGACCACACAACTCGCGCTATGCGGGCGTATGCTCCATTGGTCAAAAAGATCAACGATCTTGAGAAAAATACCGAAAATCTTTCCGACGATGCACTACGAGGGAAGACAGCAGAATTTAAGGCACGGCTTGAAAAAGGGGAAAGTCTTGACGATCTTTTACCTGAAGCGTTTGCGCTCGTTCGCGAAGCGACACGGCGGACACTAAGGCAGCGTCATTTCGATGTGCAGCTTATCGGGGGCATTGTGCTCCACAAAGGAAACATTGCTGAAATGAAAACAGGGGAAGGCAAGACGCTCGTCGCAACCCTCCCCGCATACCTCAATGCACTTACAGGGAAAGGTGTCCATGTTATTACGGTAAACGATTATCTTGCTCGCCGCGATACGGTGTGGATGGGACAGATTTTTTCGTTTCTCGGATTACGTGTGGGGGTTGCAAACGGGAGCGGTTCATATCTCTACGATCCTGCGCAT
>JAHFLU010000002.1 GCA_023264615.1 bacterium
TACCGATAACGACATCTGCAATGCTACCGTTCGTTATGAGTGTTTTTGTACCGGAGAGTACCCATGTGTCCCCATCGAGTGTTGCTTTTGCACGAAGACTTGCAACGTCAGAACCGGCATTCGGTTCGGTCATGGCATAACAGCCATAGATATCACCACCTGCGAGCCCCGTGAGATACTTCTCTTTTTGTGCATCGTTCCCGTGCGCAATGATCGGCGCTCCAGCGAGTGAGTTGTTTGCACAAATGATGAGTGCGAGTGCAGGTGACACTTTCGATATCTCTTCAACGACGAGTACGAGAGCGAGTGTATCAAGGCCTGCACCGCCGTACTCGTCAGGGATAATGATACCGAGTAAACCCATTTCAGCGGCTATCTCGATCAATGCATGAGGGAATGTCGCCGTGCTTTCGAATTGTTCAATAGATGGCTCTACTTTCTGTTTGGTATAGTCGCGCACCGTTGTGCGTACTGCTTCATGTTCAGGCGATAGTGTAAAATCCATATCCCCTTTTCCTTCACGAGAGCTGTCAAAATATGTGAAAAACTTTCTGCCGTGATAGTAGCATTGTTGAGAGAAGAGGGCAAAAAAAGATTCCCTCGAAAGTAGAGGGAATCTGATGTCTTAACTGTTAAGTATTGCCTGTGCGAGGATCGCTGATTCTTCTATGCGGTTGGACTCTTCTTCCTGTGGCCTATAGGGAATACCGAAGGAAAGGATGATCTTTGACCGAAAAAATCGTGGAATGGCGGTCCCAATGGGCAACACCTTATCGGCCCCTTCTACCCAGAGCGGAAGAATGATCGCACCGGTATGTCGTGCAAGAGTGGGCACTCTTGATAGAAATCTGCGGACACGGCGGCCGTCCTTATGTATAAACGTAGTCCCCTTTCCTGTTCGTCCTGCTTCGGGATGAATGATGATCACACCGCGTGCGAGAAGTATATCCGTTAACGCATAAAACGTGCGATTGTTTTTATTCCGCTCGCTTCTATCGACCGTAATACAACGCATAAGCCAGAATAACCATCGAAGGCGGGGCGGGAGGAGACGCCTATCAGGCACGCTCCATATAAAGAATCGTAAGAGCACGAGGTTAAGGGGAAAAAAACTCAAGGGAATGAGGAAAGTTTCGAGCATCGACGGATGATTAGAGGCGATAATAACCTTGCCTCGAGCGACTAAACGCACGGCACGAAAATAGCCGCGAATGCGTACTCTCCCGAGTGCGAGCAACACGAAGAACAGCAAACCAAGCGGAATACCAATGATAACTGCGGTGACATAATCCAAAACACGGCGCAGTGCTATTCTGCGAGCATATCTTTCTTTCATCTATTCCCTCCTTTCTAAGAGCCTGTCTGCGATTTTCTTTTGAAAACGTACTCTTATCTGCAAGAAAAATCAATACATATTTTCACTAAATCTGTGAGACGACCGGCATAAAGGTATGTGCTCACGTAAAGATTACGAAAGGAGGGTACTATCTGTATGAAGTTCAACAAAGAATGAAGCACCCTTTCCTTCTCCTTGGGATTGTGCCCAGATCTTGCCATGATGGGCTTCTATGATTTCTTTTGCAAGGTAGAGGCCGAGCCCGCTTCCTTGAATGTTGATTTTATTTGCGTTCTTTTCGCGGCTGAATTTTGCAAACAGCTTTGGAAGTGTTTCTTTATTAAATCCAATGCCGGTATCTCGTATTTCAAGCTGGAGCGCATGATCGGTTTCGCGCAGAAGGAGAGAAACAGAACCCTTTGGTGTATATTTAACAGAATTGTCGACGAGGTTCATAATAACCTGTTTGATTTTTCCCGCGTCTATTTTCACATCATAGTTAATACCCTTTTGTGCCTCGAATTTGAGTTCAAGTTTTCTATTTTTCACGTTTGGTTCCTGTTCGGCAATGACCGTCTCGACTAATTTTTTGAAATCAGTCATCTGAAAGTCGTACTTCATTCCGCCCTGCTCTATCTTTGAAATATTGAGGAAATCTTCGACCATTGAGGCGAGGGCGTTGCTCGACTGAAAAATACGGTCAACAGGTTCCTGTGCTTTTTTGTCAATTTTGCCGTATGTTCCTTCGAGGATAAGGGAGGCATATCCTTTGATTGCGGTGAGTGGGCTGCGTAGTTGGTGTGATGCAAACGAGAGGAATTCAGACTTAAGTTTGTCGAGTTCCTGGAGGCGGGCATTCGCGACCGTGAGCTCCATTGTTCTTTTCTTAACTTGCTTCTCGAGCCCCTGGCTGTATTCGAACAATTCTTGCCTCGATTTTTTAAGGTCGCGAGTCATTACATTAAAGGAAGACGCAAGTTCGCCAACCTCGTTCTTGCTTTTGACCGTAATCGTATAACTAAGATTACCTTTTCCTATTTCTCGCACGCCTTTTGTGAGTTGTTGTACAGGACTGACAACTTGCGCGGAAAGGAAAACACCAATGACTGATGCGACAAGGATGATGATGATACTTGCAGGAATAATGAGCCTCCAAATTGTATTCTGAATGGAATTCGAGATATCGTTACGAAGCGTCTCCACAACTTTCAAAACGATCGACTCTTCAACAACGACTGCCATACTAAATTCGGTTTGCTTGAGTGGTGCATATGCGGTAAAGAGAGATTTTCCTGCCTTGTTTGCAACAGCTTTAAACCCTGTCTTGCCACTTTTCATCTCATCTAAAACAGAAGAAAAATTGTCCGGCAAGACTTCAGTGGAAAGATTTACCCGCTCATATTCTTTGGCCCGCGGTCTGCCAAGAATATCCTCGTATGCTTTATCAGGAAAAGCAACGGTGTTTCCCTCTTTGTCGATGAGGAATGCGTACGAGCCTTGAATCGGGCTATAGGCGTTTATGGTAGCGATGATATTAGTGAGGAGAACATCGATAGCAGCTATCCCGCCGAATCCTTTTTTTGTATAAACAGGTGCTGTGGCGGTGATCATAGGTCCTCTGCCGGCGGCATCGTCATACAACGGCGACCACACGGTCTTTTTTCCCGGATTATTTTCGGGGGTGGCAGGCAGATAGTAAGTGTCAGCTCGAGGATCGTAGTCTGGTGGACCAAGCTCTCCAAGGACAATATTTGGGAAGTAGCGGGTTACACCTTTTGTATCAATTGTGTAGATCGCAACGGTATTCGGATTATGCGTGAGCATACTTGGCACAACAAAATCGAGGCCCGCCGTCAGCTCTATGCTCTGTATCTCATTCTCATCTAAGGAGACGAAAGACGGTATATGAAATGTAGAAACGTCTCCTGTTGCGTTTACGTAAAGACCATTTTTTCGGAGTACGCGCGTCGTAAAATCCCAGTAATCATGTATGGAAAAAGCAGTGGGATTCTCATAGAGATTTTTTACATAAAACGCAACTGTTTCAGTTCCGTTCCTGATTTCCTCAAAGAGCGCATCCTGTTGTTTGGACGCGGATGTTATGATCTGGAGGAGAAGTTCTTCTGATTGTTGCCGCAATGTGGTGCTCGTAGAATTGGCAGCATCATTCCCGGCTATTTTGGTGGAAGAAACACCGATAGCAGTTGTTGCGATGATGGTTACAAACGTTAATCCAAGTATGTAGATTATTATTTGTTTTTTAAGGCTGCGAAAGTGCATAAGTATCCCGCATTGTGAAACACGGTTTGTTGATGGTACCCTACAGTACCTCATTAGTGTATCAATACATTAAAGTATCAACAAATGGTATAGTAGTGTGTACGGGAATGGATTGGGAGGTAGTATGGTTATAACTTTCTCCGTATGCATAGTGAAAAAAAAGAATTAACTTTTTTCGATAAGCAAAAAGAAACGATCCCAACAGAGGAACTAAAACGTCTTCAGTTGGCAAAATTAAAGGAAACGGTTACGTTTGTCGCTGATACATCTGCGCTGTACAGGAAGAAAAAAAAACTGCTCAAGAACGATGCCAAGTTTCATTCCTTTGATGATTTTTCGGCCAAAATACCTTTCACCACAAAAGAAGATCTTCTCAAGAGCGAAATCTACGAAAATCTTTGTGTTGATAAAAAAGATATCATAGAAGTACATTTTTCTTCCGGAACGAGTGCGAGGCCGGTACATTCTTTTTTAACGAAGAAAGACATAAGGGAAGCGAATGCATACCTTGCGCGAACATGGTACATGCAGGGCATTAGGGCGGAGTCCACGTTTGGCATGCTTGCTTCGTACGGATTATTTTCTGCAGGGCTCCTCAATCACTATGCTATTCAAGAGATAGGGGCTTTTGTTGTTCCTATTGGTGGTTCTTCCCCACTAAAAATCCTCGATATTTTTCGTAACTTTTCTGTTGACAGCTGTGCTGCTGTCGCGAGTTATTACCCGTACTTGATAGCTGTTGCGAAGGAGAACGCTATTCGGCTTGACGGGTTGGGAATTCACTCCATTATTGCGGGCGGTGAACCTTTTTCTGAAGATGAAAGGTGCTATATAGAAAAAGAATTTGGTGCTACGATGTACAGCCAATACGGGCTTTGTGAGATTAACACGGGCCTTGCGGGAGAATGCGGTGAAAAAAATGGACTCCATATTTTGGCAGACTATGCGTATCCAGAGATTGTCAATGCAGCAACGGGAGAAAGTTTGGCAGAAAATGAAGAAGGAGAACTTGTATTAACGACACTTCATAAAGAAGCTTCCCCGCTTCTTCGCTATCGTACGGGTGATATAACGAGTATTACGTATGAGCCGTGCAGGTGTGGACGGACGATGCCGAGAATAGCCCCCATTAAACGGAGAGTGACTGATGTACTTTTCTACAAGGGTGTGAAAATAGAAAAAGAGTATGTTGCTAAACTTTTAGCAGATTTAAAAAAGTATGTAAATGCCTATATTTGGCAAATGGAAGTCAACTCTCTCGGAGGTCGCGATGAAGTACTGTTGAAAGTTGTTTTTGAAAAGGAAGGTGAGAAAAATAGTGACCATATAGGCGAATCTCTACGAAATAGTTTAGGTTTTAAACTAAAAATAAGAGCATTTACAATGGAGGAACTAAATCAGCTCGGAAACTCAAAACTGAAGAACTTTGTTGACAAGAGAAAAATAAGTACGTAATTTGTCTACGTAAGAACCTATTCATACTGTAATTGGTCAATAGGTTCGAATATCGAGTATGTTTCCTAAAATTCTTAAATCGCTCTTGTCGGGAAATGAAATAGTGGGATACGATCAAAAAGAGATTATATACCCCTATTCTGGCGCGTCCTCGTGCTTTTTTGAATATGCTCGCGCCATTTCGATACAACCATTTGCAGCACCCGACGAATTATCTGTTTTTCGTAGCGATCTCTCCGTTGCAGCTCGTTCTCTGCATTCGCGGCTTGAGAGAGAAAAGGATTCGATTCTTAGAACAGTGGCCGATGAGACAGGAAGTCCTATTACATACCACGCTGAAGACATGGAGGGTGCCTGTATTTTCTTAACGAAACTTTCCTATTTGGAGAAACTTTTACCGAAAAAATATCTTTCCGAGCCAAAAGGAAATGTGCTGTTGAATCTTTCTGCGAACGAGCCGATAATCGTGACGACCATACTTACCCTCACCGCTCTCTTTCTTGGCAATACAGTTTTCATAAAGCCGTCCTCAAAAACGCCATCGTATGCTTATTTTCTTGTAAAGGAACTAACAAAGAATCCGGCCTTGAAAAACAGGGTTCATTTTCTGCTCACTGACAGAGAAGAAATAGAGCGACTCATTAGAGCAAAATCGTTTGATTTCGTACTTTCTTTGGGAAGTAGCGCAACAAACAAAAAATTAATGGTTTTGTGTGCGGAGTGCGATACAGAGTTTCTGCCGGAAAGCGAAGGTAACGATTGGTGTTATGTTGACCGAAAAAGCGGTTCGCTTAAAAAAATAAGCTCAATCATTGCTGAATCATTTACGAAACATAACGGACAAATGTGTAATGCGGTGCGTGGTATTATGGTGCACGAAGAAGTGTATGATGTGTTTCTAGAACTTTTAAAAAAAAGAGTACGTTCTTTTTCTGTCGGGTCTCCGCGGCTTTCTACAACGCATATCGGAGCACTTCTTCAGGGGACACAAATTCAGGCGGACAATCTTGTGCGCGAAGCGGGAGAAAGAGCCGAAGAAGTATGGAATTATTCTGTAAAAAATAACGTAATCAATCCGACGTTAATACTCAATCCGGACGAGCAAACACCCATACTATCGGAAACTGTTTTCGCACCGGTACTTTGGATAAAAAAAGTAAGAGATCACGACCAAGCAATATCTTTTTATCAGGAAAAAAATATGCATGGCCTTGGATTTTCACTATTTTCTTATAATAAAAAAGTGGTGGATGATTTTGTCCACTGTATTCGAGTGGGGAGAATAAACATAAATAAACACCCACTAAAAACCGGACTTTTTGATCCGTTAGGTGGGATACTCTTAAGCGGACATGGCGGCCCGAGGCACTGGGTTGAACGATTTTCTAATAGAGAGTTTATCAACCGATTTTTTCCAAAAACAAGAAAAACATCACGGCGAGCGTAGAGCCGTCTTTAATCTATAAGCTCTGCCCACCAAATGGAGACTTGAACGATAAGAAAGCAGAGAGCGTAGAGGGGTGAGAGAAGGGCAAAAAGCATACGCGTTTTAAAGGTGCGTTTTTCAAAAAGCCCTGCCCACCAGTCCCATGTTGCAGCAACAAAAAAAGCGACGGGGATGAAAACAATCCAGAGAAGAACATAGAGTGTACGCCGAATAAACATAGTGATGTTGTATGTGTGTTTTAGGTATGTGCACGGGGAGCAGTGATCTGACCTTTTGGATAGCCGAGGCGAAAGAAAAATTGCGGACGCACATGCGGTATCCCGAGTATTTTTTGCAGCTGCACAGAAGATTCACCGATTTGGATGGCGGCAGTCATGGGGTCGGTTGACATATGATGGTCAGCGGCCTCAAGCGCGAATCGCTCAAACATTTGTCCCGCTTTTACCCAATATTCGGGTGTATCCTGTGATGTGCTGATAACCACAAATATTGGGGTATGTTCGATGAGAAGGGCGCGGTCTGCTTTTTCTCGAAATCTGTTGATGTTAAAAAAGTTGCCGACGAGTGGCGCGAGTTGTGCAAGAAAGCTTTTGTCGAATGCGGCCATGCCAAGGGGCGGTTCATCCGTATTTTTTTTGAGATAGTGCGCTAGCTGTTTCTGAAATTCCGGATCGTCGAGTGCAGCAATTTCTGCTTGTATGATGAGGTCTGCAACGAGTCCTCTTTTTGCCGGTTCAGTGATGATGTCGAGACGAACACTATCGTTGCTCATCTTGTGCAATTCTGCAAGCAATACGGAGTCGGGGAGGTCTTTTTTATATTCGCCGCGATGTATCTGCGGACGCAGAATAGCTTCGATAAGCCTTGCAGCATTCGTATCGTTTTCTGCAGTACCCGGGGCTTTTTCTGTACATTCGATGTCGAGATCTTCTGTTCCTGCTGTACTGCCGATGAGGTAGGTAACATGGGTACTATAACCGAAATAGGCTGCAGCGATGAGAATATTTTCGAGAGCTACGCCCATGCTGATATGAAGTTGTCGATGTTCCACATCGCTTATTTCAAGTGCGCGGGAGAGGTCAGGAATGAGACGGATAGTGTTGTTTGTGATCGTGAAATTCCACGGCTCCTTATTGTGGCTTGATGGTGCAAAGACGGCATAGCGTACAAGGAAACGCAGCCTCTGCTCATTCCCCGTGAGGGCGTTGAACATCTCGCGGCTGATATTCAATGATTTTTCGTCGGGCATGTGTCCTCTATTTTTACAGACAGAGCTCTTATTTGCAACGAGCGCGACGGAAGAGGGGGTTCACGTATAGCTTCTGCGCATTGAAACAAGGCAGACAACGAGAAGTGGCGCGAGGAGCGCGAAAAAGTAAATATAATGTTGTGTGAGGTAGAAAGTCACGGTGGGAGAGAACTGGTAGAAAAAGTTGACCGGTATGATATTTTGTGTGAGCGTAACAGAAAGAAGTGAAGCGCTTACGGAGAGAAGGATGACCTCGATGCCGGTTGTAATTTTGCCATAGGCGTACTCGATGCGAAACACACGGCGCAGCGCAATGAGAGCGGTGATGAGAAGAATGCTAAAGATAATCACGCTTGCAAGCGTGAGCGAAAGAGAAAAACGCTCGATAAAATCGATCATAGGAAAGAACGTGTACAGGAGCGATGCGACATAAAGCGCAAGGATGACAGCAATAGTTTTACCTTTGCCAAAAAAGAAAGCATACATGCCGAAGAAAAGAAGCACTCCCGCAATCACAAGCATGTCATGCGGAAACGATGTGACGGCAGCGACAGTTGTTGTTGCAAGGGCGGTTACTTGGGTGGCAAGTGAGTTCATAGAAAACAAAGGACAAGATTACAAGATGCGGGGGTTGAGCAGCATTATATCCCTTCCTCCTTTAGATCTTCAACAATACGCTTCGCTTTCTTTGATAGATTGTTGGGGAGCTGAATATGAAGCTTTACGAGTAAATCTCCGCGCTTGCCGCGCTCAATAGGTACGCCTTTGCCGCGGATGCGTAAAATTTCCCCAAAAGATACGGATTCAGGAATTTTCAATTCTATGTCTCCGTCGAGGGTTTCGATAGTATAGGTACCGCCGAGGAGTGCATCGCTTAATTTTATGCCGAGGTCAGTTACCAGATTCGTCCCCTCTTTTTTAAATTTTGGATGCGGCTTGACGTGGATTTTAATATAGAGATCTCCGGGAACACCGCCAGGAACCGCTTCACCCATACCAGTCATGCGAATCATCTCGCCATTGTCTATGCCCGCTGGAATAGTAACCGATACATCGTCTTCTTTTCGTACGACGCCGATACCGCTGCAGGTCTTGCATATCTCTTTTGGAACCCGGCCGGAACCATGACAGAGGTTGCAGGCGCGTGTGCTGGTAAACGAGCCGATGAAAGATCGCTTGGTTTCGTGTATTTTTCCATTGCCGTTGCAGGTCTTGCAGGTGATCATCTCACTTCCCTTTTTTGCACCTGTACCCCTGCACTCGTTGCATTGTCCATTTTTGGTAAGAAGAATACTGCGGCTGGTGCCAAATATAGCGTCTTGGAAGAGGATTTCAATATCGATCGAGATATCGCGCCCGCGTTTTGCCCGGGGTTGCTGTCCTCCGCCAAAAAATTCGCCAAAGATGTCTCCGAGGTCAAACCCTTCAAAACCGCCATTTTGGGCGAATTGTGAAAAATCGAAACCGCTAAAACCGCTTCCTGCCGGGCCCGGTCCCCCATCGTTGAAGACACGCCCATAAGCATCGTACTCTTGCCGTTTCTTATCATCGGAGAGGACACTGTACGCTTCACTTGCTTCCTTGAATTTCACTTGATCCCCGCCTTGTTTATCGGGGTGGTACTTATGCGCAAGCTTTCGAAAGGCTTTTTTAATCTCCTCCTTACTTGCATTTTTATTGATACCAAGTATCTCGTAGTAATCACGCATATTGATGAAGTAGATTAAGTCAAAAACGTTAAAAGATACTGTTTTTTATATAGCAATTGAAGCGCTCTGTCAATTGTTCGTGTGTTTTGTTAATTATAAAATAGCCCCCACAGCATGGCTTTCCGAACTTAGTCCATATAGGGAATATATCACAATCAGCATTGAAGAATTACGCTCCTTCGCTTGAGCAAGGATCTAAATTTGATTTGAATGGGAAATATCGCTCTGTTAAAACACAAAAGGTGGCTTTTACCACCTTGTGTCTTTTCCGCGCACTCCGCACGCTACTCTCCCGTGAGAGCGCTGATCCGTCTTTGCATCTCTGCAAGCGTGTCTGCAAGAGAGGTGAGGACAGATGCGTTCATATGTGCGGGATTTGTTGTATAGGAGTTGATCGTCTCATTGACACTCTCAAGTTGTGAGGCGATAGAGGCAATTTGGGTAGTGCGCTCTGGGATACGAGCGCCGAGTGCAGGGAGCACTGTTGCACTGCCGACGAGATAGTTCTCGACACTCCAGCCATCAGCGCCGGTAGCGTAGTCGATATTCCACCAGGTAAAGGCATTTGCTATGGTGGGACCTGCGATAATGGTACCGAGCTGCTCAAGGGTGAACTGCTTGCCAAGGACTGCGCAGAGTGTACCGGCACAGGAGCGGACATTGAGGGGGCCATTCCCTACTTTGATGGTATCACCTACCTTAAACTTCAGTGTCTTTGCGCTGACAGAGAAGGATCGTGCACTCAGGTTGCCTGCGGCATCATAGGCAGAAACCGTGTACGTGTAGGTAGTAAGAGGTGTGAGCATCGTGTCTGCATACGTAGTGGTGGTTGTTCTCGCTATCTTAAGACCATTGCGATAGACATCGTATCCTACGACACCGACGGCATCAGTCGATGCGCTCCATGAGAGAGTGACCGCGGCTGAGGAGACGGGGGTAGCTTTCAGATTGAGAGGGACCGTAGGGGGAGTAGTGTCTATGGGAAGAGTACCGAAGAGTTTAATCTCTGCTGCAGCAGTCCATGGGTTAGCATTGACTTCGCTTACAGCAACAAACTTGATGTAGAGAGCATTCCGTGCGGTGAAGTTGACACGTTTCTCCTCTGCGCTGTTGAGGAACGTTCCGGTAGCAACGGCAAGGCCCCAGTTCACACCGTCAGTGCTTAAATAGAGCGTGTAGCCTTTCACGTTGCCGTTGACCTCAGGTACGTCCTGTCGGGGAAGGTAGCTTAAGCCTGAGACAGAGTATGTGCTGTCGAGCTTGAGGACGATGGTATGGGGATGCGGTGGAGAGGCGATGCCGAGTGGGTTGCCAAGAGAATCAGTCCACTCAGTCACCCACTTGGTGGCTGGGTTAGCATCGATTGCGTTCGTCGCTGCGCCGTTTTCTCCCACGAGTTCCTCACTGTCCACGGAGAAGACGGAGAGGTGTGTGGAGAGGATAGGGAGAGGATTCCGAACCGTTACCGTAAGGGGGAGAGAAGTTGCTTTGTTTCCTGCAGCGTCTCGTGTCAGAGCAGTGATGGTATATGAGCCGTTTGGAACTGTTGTCGTGTTCCAGCCGCCGGTGAGAGTGAAAGGAGAGGGAGCAGTGGTGTCTTCGGGGCCCAGGGGCTGGTTGACCATGCCCGTGCCAGAGAGGAAGAACTGCACTCCCACAACAGCAATGTTGTCCGAAGAATTAGCGGAGACAGGAACGGTGCCGGAGACGACTGCTCCCAGTATGGGTGCGGTCATGGAGACCGTAGGGGGAGTGGTATCAGGCGGTACCATAATGCTTTGGATCTCCGATGCGCTCAACGCTCGGTTGTAGAGACGGACATCATCGATCGTACCGTTCAAGTATTCACCAAACTGGCTGGCACCGATCTGAAGGATACCGGTAGTGTTTACGGGGGAAACAGAGGAGAGAGCAGTGGCTACTTGCATACCATCTTTGTATAGACGCAGCGTTGTACCGTCAAAGGTCAGGACAAGGTGAGCCCAGATATTAGCGGCAAGAGGTGTGGGAGTGCATGCCACGGTAGTAGAGACGCCATCGCTTATGCCACCTATTGGTGCGCCCGTGGCACAGTACGTGTTCGAGCCTGCATAGAGGAAGTAGGTATAGTTTTTAACGATGATGGAGCGGAAGTTCGTGATGACTACGGCGGGCTTAACCCAGGCAGCGAGGGTGAAAGGACTCGTGAGGTCGACTGAAGCAGAGTCAGGAACTCCGATGTACTGATTGATGCCGTTTAAGAAGATGGCGCCTCCTACTTTGCCTATGGTCCAGATGGGAGCGTTGATGAGCGTGCCGTTCTGAACTCCGTCTGCTGTGGCGGAGTCTTTGGCTGTGATGCCGGAAGCATCGTCAAAGCGGAGGTGGACGAGCGGGGTGAGCGCTGGGGGGACAATCGTGGAAGAGACCACCGTGCCACTTAAGGTCAGATTTCCCCAGAGATTGGGACGAAAATAACTTCCGGTAGTAATCAAATTCATCCAGTCGAATTGCTTGCTGATCCCATTATCTCGGTCGTTGTTTCCAAGCAACAGCCCGAGGACTTTGTTCGCGGCAGGTAGTGTATTCATCGTCGACCATGGAAGGGCGATTTCCATGGTGTAGCCGGTTAAGCTCGTCACAGTTTTAACGATGGGGCCGGCCGGACTCACGAGGTTATGGATATTCATCGCGAAAGAAAAATCATTCGCATCCATCGCGGTTGATTTGTTGTTTAACGTGTCCAGATAGATTTCCGCGCCGTCGTCTTGGTAGTATTGAAGATCGGCTGCCTCGAGTTTGGAGTCGGTGACTTGATACGCGAGATACAGATTTTGATTGTCCCAAAGGCCGAAGACTTTCACCTGATTGTCGCTTTGGGCTGAATTTGAGAACGAGACGGAATTCGCCTGCGACCAGATAGCTTCTGAAAGATTGCCATCAATAACAATGGGAACATCGGTTTTGAAGGCGGTGAGGTTATTATTCACGGGAACAACGGGAACACTCGAAGCGTTGACACTAATTGTTACACTAGCACTCCCGCTTCCTCCCGACCCCGTACACGTCAGTGAATACAGCGTTGTCGCTGTTGGAAAAACGACAAATGATCCGAAAAGCTGTTGAACACCAGACCATCCGCCGGATGTGCTGCAGTTCGTTACGTTCGTTGATGACCAGTTCAGCGTCGAGGACTGACCGGAGGTGATCGTGAGAGAGGATGCGGTGAGAGTGACTGTAGGGGCGGGGGGAACCAAAACGCTGCTGCCTCCAAATTCATACGCGCCGATGTCGTAGACCACGCCTTGGGGGCGGGAACGGCCGTCGATGTCGGTGGTAATGCCGAGAGAGGAGAGGTTCATACCTGCGTCGATCGCGGGAGAGCCGGCCTGGAGGTGGAAGTCCGCGCCGGCGGGGTTGAGGAAGACATTTGCGGCGCTTGCCGCTTTAGTACAGCCAATTGTGAAGGGAGCACTAAGAGAGTCGCAGATGTTCGCGGCAAAATCGAGATTGGTTGTATTTTGGTCAAGAATGTTCCACTTGTGACCGATGACAATGTTATTTTTTACCCTGACACCACTTCCGTCGGGCCAGATACCGATTTCGCCGTTGTTGTACACGGAGTTGTTGTAGACATCTGTTCCACCGTTCGCATGAATGCCGTCTAAGTTGTTATACACAAGATTGTTGTAGATGTGATTGCCCGGGTGGGCGACGATTCCCCAATTGTTGTGATTGTTGTAAAAAGATGAATTGCGGATCGTATTCCTCGTCGACGTACACCCTTCACAGGTGAGCTGGATACCGTTGCCGCTATTGTCATGCGAGGAGACCTGTTCGATCAGATGATCAGTTCCAGTGATATAAAGCCCGTGCGGACACGGTTGGCCATCATCGTTACGATGGCCGACACACGGCGAACCATCCCTGTTAAATCTAAAGTCGTGTATGTGCAGATTGCGCATTATGTGAAAACTCCCCGACGTGATTATTCCTTCACCGTTGCCGTTCATGAGTTCAGCGTTTTGAACAACCATATGGTCACCATCTACGCTGTACCCGTTTCCCGATCTATTGTCGGTTGTTTGCGTCTGGAAGCCCGCATTTACATTGATTCCGTCAACAGTGACGTAACTCCCGCCTAAACTAACGACTCCTCCCCCTCCCGGGTAACCAAAAAACATCGGTTGTAATAATACCCGCTCGCCAGCCGCCGCTCTGATGATTGTCGGAGCTCCAGCCGTCCCGCTGGGGACGGCGACAGTGACGGCTGTATTGAATGAGGCAATGATCTCGTTGTACGTGCCGCCGCCGATAATGAGCGTATCCCCACCCGCCATACAGGCGATGCCGGCGTTGATGGTGAGTTTCGGTCCCTGGCCGCAGGGCGTACTGTTATTCCCGGACTTCGAAACAAAATACGTCGCCGCCAACGCCGATGAACTGAAAACAAACCAGGGTAGAATAACACCGAACACCACGCCGAGTAAAAGCTCAGCGGCTCGCATCGTGTGCCTTTCTTGTACGTGTGCATCCGTCGTATCAAAACAACTACTCTTGTTACGCTTCGCTGTAGGTAAAAAGGAGGAAGCAATAGATTTAAGCATGGTTTGTATTATATAGATTCATTAATCTATATATACTATCACAGGTAGCTTTAGTAACCGCAGTTGAAGGGGGGGTTTTTCCACAGACATGGACTTGTAATACTTTAGGATTTTTTCAATCAAGAAAGACTGCTTTTAGAAATTCCCTCCCGTCTCATGAGACGGTCTTCGCGGGGTCTGGGTGAGCGCCACAATGACATGTGAAATAGTGTGTTGTTGAAAAATATAGATTCTTGTAAAAATGCTTTTCCGAACTTTTTTTGTCCCAAAATATGTTGTTAAATAATATTGAAATGGAGTGCGGGAGAGAGAAAAAGCGGTGTTTTGCTTGACAAATTAACAAATATCAAGTATTTTTGAACCAACTGGTGGGGGTTCGAATTATTTGCCCCCAGAACGGCTTTTTGTTGACTCTACCAAAAAGGAAATGCTCATGCAAGTGCACGAGAATGTCCAAGAAGTAGAATTTACCCGACAAGTCCTCGAGGCGCAGGTCACTTTTTTGAAGGCGGCTACTGCGCTATTCCTTCGGATGACGCCCGACGAGAGACAGCGCTATGTTATTGAAATCCCCATCTCCTTGAGGATTTGAGGGCATGTTTCTCGCTCTCTGCAGCACGGCGTGAACGTACGCGCCTAACAATATCGCCAGATATTTTTGACCTTTGCGCGATTGCCGGGCACTCGGGTGGTCTAACAAACAAAATATCTGCAGTATGTTTCAACCAGTATATGACGCAGAGAGAGGTAGATGCGTGGGCTGTGGAAAACAATAAGAAGTTTGCAACCGTAGAACAGGCACGCTCTGTTGTTGCAGTCTTAAAGAGCAAACTGAAGAGATTTTTTCCGTTCGCTATTCTTGGTAATGCGAAAGAAAGTGCTGATGGGTCCCAGATTAATTGTTCCATTATTGCAGTTAACGAACGTGATGACCGCGAGGTTATGTATCCGACCAAATGGGGTCAAGCTTGGTCGTTTCTAATGACCGACGAGTAATCTCCTAGCCTTCCGGCCTGGTGTGCCATTGCAGCGCACACCAGGCCGGTTTTTTTCTTTACCTTGGTGGATTTTCGTCCTCTGGTTTTTCTTTAAAATCAGCATCGCGGACGTTGCCGTCGGATGTGTTATCACTCTCGGGGTTTCCGGCTTGTGGAGCCTCGCCTGTTTGTCCGCTTTGTTTGTAAATATGTTCACCCATTTTCTGCATGGATGTTGAGAGCGTCTCTGTTGCAGCTTTGATTTGCGTACTGTCGCCCGCATCTTTTATTTTCCGTAAATCGGCAATCTTTTCTTCTATTTCTTTCGTGATTGCTTCTGGTATTTTTCCTGTATTATCCTTCAGGGATTTTTCAGCCATATAGATAAGCTGTTCTGCGTTGTTGCGTGCTTCAGCAGCATCCTTTTTTTTCTGATCTTCGGCGCTGTGCGCATCCGCGTCTTTTTTCATTTTTTCAATATCAGCGTCAGAGAGACCGGAACGTGCTTCAATACGGATAAATTGCTCTTTTCCGGTGCCCTTGTCTCTTGCTTTTACGCTCAAGATTCCGTTTGCATCAACATCAAATGTTACTTCAATTTGAGGCATACCGCGGTGTGCGGGCGCAATACCGTCGAGAATAAATCTACCGAGAAGTTTGTTGTCGTCTGCCATAGGGCGCTCGCCCTGCACGATCTTGATATCGACGGATGGTTGATTGTCAGTCGCAGTCGAAAATACCTGTGATTTTGATGTTGGTATCGTTGTGTTTTTTTCGATGAGTTTTGTATTCACGCCGCCCATGGTTTCAATGCCAAGGGAGAGCGGAATAACGTCGAGAAGGAGCACGTCTTTAACGTCCCCCTGCAAAATGCCTCCTTGAATCGCAGCACCGAGTGCTACCACTTCGTCGGGATTGATTGACTTGTTGGGTTCTTTATTAAAGAGGTCGCGAACTGCATCATGAATTGCGGGCATGCGCGTCTGACCGCCGACAAGGATTATTTCGTCGATCTCGTTCATTTTGAAAGGCGATGCGTCGAGCGCCCGTTTTGTGATCATTATTGCACGATCAATGTATTCGCGCGTCAGCTCGACGAGCGTGGCCCGGGTCATTTTGAGAAGCAGATGTTTTGGACCGTTCGCGTCTGACGTAATGAACGGAATATTGATTTCCGTTTCCATTGCTGCAGAAAGCTCATGTTTTGCCTTTTCGGCAGCTTCATCGAGACGCTGGAGCGCAAGGGCATCGCGGCGCAAGTCGATACCGTTTTCTTTTTTGAATTGGTCGGCGATCCAGTTAATGATCTTTTGGTCAATGTCTTTTCCGCCGAGATGTGCATCGCCATCGGTTGATTTTACCTCGACGACGTCATCTGCAACTTCAAGCACAGATACATCGAAAGTACCGCCGCCGAAATCAAAGACGACAATTTTTTCATCTTTCTTTTTATTGAAACCGTATGCGAGAGCTGCTGCAGTTGGCTCGTTAATGATGCGTTCGACATCGAGACCGGCGATTTTTCCAGCATCTTTCGTTGCCTGGCGCTGCGAGTCGTTGAAGTACGCGGGTACGGTGATAACCGCTTTTGTTACCTTTTCTCCAAGGCGCGCCTCCGCATCGACTTTAAGTTTTTGTAAAATGATTGCCGAAATTTCTTCTGGCCGAAGCTCTTTATCGCCCATGACGACTTTCACGCCACCGCTTTCTGCCCTTCTGACCTCAAATGGTACAGTTGCCTTGTCTTTCTGTACCTCTGGCTCGTCGAAGCGGTGTCCAATGAAGCGCTTGATTGCGAACACAGTGTTTTTGGGGTTTGTCACTGCCTGCCGTTTTGCGAGAAGTCCTGCAATGCGCTCCCCTGTTTTCGAGAGTGCGACAATTGAGGGTGTTGTCCGCATACCCTCGGCGTTCTCGATGATTTTTGGTTCGCCGGCTTCGATAAAAGCGACCGCGGAGTTTGTTGTTCCCAAGTCTATTCCTATTACCTTAGACATACATTTGGTTATTAATTAGTGTGCTCATAATGTGCTGTTTTCACTTGTGCCGTCCGGATGACTCGTTCGCGCATTTTGTATCCCCTGGCGATAACCTCGACGATATAGTCTGCTTTCGATGCGTCATTGGTGAGGACAGTGCCTATGGCGGTATGCAAAGCAGGATCGAATGCTTCGCCGATTGGGTTAAATTGTATAACATCGTGGTCCTGTAAGATTTTGACAAGTTGGTTGTAAATGTATTCAACACCAATACGCCAGTTTTTATCGACAGCTTCCCATGCTGTTTTATTGCCGAAAGCCATCTCGAAACTATCAACGACAGGAAAAATCTCGGTGACCACTGATTCTGTAGCAGAGCCCATCATTTTGTTGCGTTCTGCGTCAAAGTTCTTTCGTGCGTTTGCGAGATCGGCTTTTGCACGCTGCCAACCGTCAAGGTACTCACTGCGTTCGAGAAGACACGTATTGAGCTTCGTTTTTATTTTTTGTAGGTGGAGAGAAACATTTCCAGCATCCTCACTGTACTGTATTTCTTCATCTTTGTCAAATTCTATATCAGACGCGTCTGCACCACTGTCTGTATTTTCTTTTTTCATAATAGTATAACGATTCGATATAAAATAGAGCACAAACAGATGACCCGAAGCCAAATCCTGGAAATCGGATTTTAGAATTCCGGCTTCTAAAAAAGACGCACTCCCCTGCTCTTTTTTCGTGGATTAGCGCTTGCTCCACTGCGGTGCCTTGCGTGCTTTCTTGAGTCCAAACTTCCTGCGCTCCTTTGCCCGTGGATCACGCTTGAGGAAACCTGCTTTTTTGAGTTTCTTGCGGAGTTCAATATCGTGAATAATGAGAATACGGGCGATACCATGGCGAATGGCTTCAGCTTGTGCGCTTATGCCCCCACCCCTAACTTTCGCTGTAATTTTCCACTTCGCAGCAATTTTTGCTTTCGTAAGAGCATCGCTTGCAGTGAGACGTAGAGCGGCTGTGGGGAAATATTTTTCTATATCTTTTTCGTTGACTACGAGCGAATTTCGGGTGCTCTCGGTAGCACGTACGCGCGCGATAGCCGTTTTTCGGCGACCGACTGCTTCGATATATCTTTTTGTTTCTGTTGCTGCCATAAGGTGTAGAAAATATGTACGGTTAGATTTTGCCTTTGATCGTTAAACGCTTCATGCGGTCACCGCGCAGGCGGTTTCCTGGAAGCATACAATAGACTGCGTCTTGAATGACGCGTTCGACGTCGAATTTCTCGATAACCTTTTGCATAGTACGTTCGCGGATACCGCGTGGATAGCCGCTATAGCGAACATACTTTTTTTCCTTGATTTTTTTGGCGGGAAGATCAAGTAGTTCCGCATTGGTAACAAGTACACTCGCTGTTCCTGGCTTGTTGCGCGCGAAATCAGGGAGATGCTTTCCCATAAGAATCACTGCTACCTCGCTTGCGAGGCGCCCTAATCTTTTCCCTGTTGCATCTATGGTGTGTGTTTGCATGATGGAATTGTTTATACAAATTCAATAACGGCCATTGGTCCGCCGTCGCTTGCTCTGATTTCAGTTTTGATGATGCGCGTATAGCCGCCACCGCGCCCCTTGTACTTGGGTGCAATTATCTCGACGAGCTTTTTGACTGCGGCAGGCTGCCCACCACTGCCGAGCTTTCTTACAAGGTAGCGGCGTGTCGTTAAGCTATCTATGCGTGCCTTTGTGACGAGCGGTTCGATAAAAGGACGCAGTTCTTTTGCTTTTGCTTCAGTGGTTTGTATTTTGCCATGGTCAATAAGGGCAAGCGCAAGAGAGCGCAAAAGCGCCCGTCGTTCATTTGTTTCTAGTCCAAATTTTCTGGTGGTTTTATGGTGTTTCATAACGTATACAAAAAACCCACGAATCTATTTCTTGATGAGCTCTAGCATTATGGCGTCTTGGGACTATTCTTGCAAGTCTCTTGCAATATTAGCTTAGAATGATACCCAAGTTTCCCAACGCACGCTTGATTTCTTGAAGTCCTTTGACCCCAAGGCCGTCAATAGAGAGGATATCATCTTCTTTTTTGCGCACAAGACCGCCGACAGTTCTAATGTTTGCGTTGGTAAGCGCATTAATCGTACGGGACGAAAGTCCCTCCATAGAATCAATGCGGGTTTTCAGAGCTTCATTATCGAGGCTGTTCGGGGATATTTCTTCCGTGCCTGCCGATTCTTTTTCTTCGTCAGACATCTCGACGACTGATTCAATGATTTCATCTTCTTTGAATCCGATCACAGCCTTTAGCTGGTTGATCATGATTTCAATCGCTTTCTCGAGTGCTTCGCGCGGTGTTATCGTTCCGTCACTTTCAATAAAAATGCGGAGACGGTTAAAATCAGTACGGTCACCGACACGCATATTTTCGACTTCATAATTAACGCGGCGGATTGGCGTAAAGATAGCATCGACTGCAAGCGAGCCGATTTCAACACGCTCCTTTTGAAGCGTCTCTTTGGACATATATCCGAGTCCGCGTTCGACAGTGAGTTCCATTTCAAGCGTTGTTCCCTTACTATTGATCGTTGCGATTTTCTGTTCTGGGTTAAGGATTGTGACTTGACCGGGGATTTCGAGGTCTCCCGCCTTGACGAGAGCCTCACCTTTCATTTTGAGCGTCACCATCTGTGGCTCATCGGTTGTGAGAGCAAAACGGACGCGCTTGAGGTTAAGAAGGATTGTAATGACGTCCTCCTCTACACCCGGGATTGTTGAAAATTCATGACTGACGCCTTCTATTTTAACACCGGTTATTGCAGCCCCGGGAAGTGAAGAAAGGATAATACGGCGTAATGAGTTGCCGAGGGTATGTCCGTAGCCGGGATAGAGGCCGTCTATTTCGAACATTCCCCGAAAACTCTCCTCAAGAACGGCCTTCGGTTTCGAAGGCAGAACGATGTTGTAATCTGGCATAGATTAGTATTAAAACGTTGTAATTAAAGCGGCTTTTATTAAAAATGCGTGAATGAGACAAAATTATACACTGCCTTTTAAAAACTGTCTAGTATCGGCTCCCCTGATGGATGTGGACAGTTCTTTAACGGCTGTAGAATTCAATGACGGACGCAAGGTCAAAAGCGACTTCTCCCTGGCCAGGTGCGGGTACGCCCTTGATGACGGCGGAACGCTTTTCGGGGTTAAGCGATATCCAGGCAGGAACGACTGCTGCCTTGATTTGCTCATCGAGGCCTGTAAAAAGTGTCTTTTTTTTGCTGCCTTCCCGTATGCCGATCTTGTCTTGTGTATGGACATGGTGCGAGGGTACCATAATTCGTATACCATTAACGAGAATATGACCATGCGCTACCATCTGTCGTGCCTGTCTTCGTGTTGTGGCAAGACCCATGCGGTAAACGACATTATCGAGGCGCGATTCGAGATTGGCGTAGAGTTGTACGATAGATTTTGTCTCACGCCGTGCAACGGCACTTGAAACAAGGCTCGAAAACTGGCGTTCAGTGATGCCGTAGGTGAGACGAACTCGTTGCTTTTCCTGCTGTTGGAGAGCGTAGTCGGAACGAGCCATACTGCCTCCCGCATGTTTTTTTCTTACCTGTTTTCCTCCTCGGGCTTCTGCAAGTGCAAATTTTTGTGTCTGGCACTTTTCAAAAATTCCAGGGCCGAGACGCCTGCATATTTTGTATTTTGGTCCAATTTTCATAACTAAAAAATATAAACGGCGGGTGTACTAGACACGCCGTGGTTTTGGTGGCTTGGGTCCATTATGTGGTACGGGCGTCTGATCAGAGATTCCCGAAAGGTTAATGCCGCGGGAAATAAAACCGCGAATAGACGACTCACGGCCAGCACCCACACCTTTTACCACGACATTTACTTCTTTGATGCCTATCATGAGAGCCTTATCTCCAATAAGTTCTCCCACTTTTGCAGCAGCGAATGGAGTACCCTTACGTGCACCCTTAAAGCCGAGTGATCCGCTCGATGACCAACAAAGGGCTCCGCCGCTTTTGTCGGCGAGAAGGACCTTAGTATTATTGTATGTTGATTGTATGTAGAGAGTACCCGCCTCGAGCTTTTTCTTTGGGGCACGGGAAAGAGAGCGCGATTTCTTACCGCTATCGAGGCCTTCCCCTGATTTTTTAACAATACGTTTTTTTCCCATAGGATTGTGGCATTTCTCTTATGTCTTTTCAGCCTTGCGCTTGCCCGAACCCATTGTCTTTCTTGTATTGCCGCGCACGGTTCGAGAATTTGTTTTTGTTCGCTGGCCTCGTGTTGGAAGTCGCCGCATGTGGCGGACACCTCGGTATGCCTTGATATCTTTGAGGCGTTTGATATTCCCCGCAACCTCGCGTTTAAGGTCGCCCTCGAGTTTTATCTCCTCAAGTATCTTACGGATTGTGCTCTCTTCATGGGGAGTGAGCTGTGGCGGTTTTTTTTGGGGATCGATTTTGGCATCGGCGAGTATTTTCTTTGCAGACGAACGGCCCACACCGTACAGGCTCGTGAGCGCAATTTCCATATGTTTATTGTCTGGTATGGTAATTCCCAAAAGGCGCATAGTTGTTGATATTTTATGGATACTATCCTTGGCGCTGTTTATGGCGCGGATTTGAACAGATAATGCGAACACGTCCGCGCCGACGCACCGATTTACATTTTGCACACCTTTTTTTTACTGACGCTCGTATTCGCATGAATTCTTAGGATAAAGGATTTTGTTCCTGAACGCAAAAACCGGACTAAAGTCGCTTATTGATCCGTCCCTTGCCACCGTAGGGGTCAAGCTCGATTTTCACTTTGTCGCCGACCAAAACCCGAATACGATGCAATCGCATCTTGCCGGAAAGATAGGCAATCATTATGGTTTTATCTTCTGTTACAACACGAAACAACGTGTTGGGCAAAGCTTCCACAACAGTTCCTAGAATAGTCCCTTCCTCCTCGTTTTTCTTAGTATGATCTGGCGTTTGCACTGTTCTTTGATTGCTGAATCATGCTACCAAAAAGACAGCAAATGGTCAAGCATCTGTACGCGTAGCCGCAGCTCTCTGCTGTCGGAAAAAGAGATACCGGGCAATCGACGTGTGGATTGCCCGGTTATTGTTGCTATCGGCCGTCTTCTTCTGTGGTTGTGCCGAGGCCCGACAGATTTTTTGGTACGACACGACGACGATTCGGCATGAATCTTGGAGCGCGAGGAGCGCGTGAGAGTGTGACAAGGAGCGTCGGCAGCTCGCCGGTGCGCTTTGCTTCGTTAAACTTTGCAATGGCTTTCGGCGCCATCCCATGCATCACGAGATACCGCGATGACTTTGTGAGATGATCGCGCAACCACGAGGTATGCGACTCATTTTTCGGATCAATCTCGCCAGATCGCACCGCAAAAAAGACAACTTGCTTTACTTCATCCGCCACACCGCTCCAATTGACGCGGCCAACACCCATGCCATTTTTCGCCAGCGCCTTCGTCGATTCCAGAGGATCCGCCGGATAGATAGACTGAGCATCTACTCCGACCGAAACCAACTCATACGGAGTGCTGGAGTCATCGTAATAGATGTTATCTTCTGCGCTATCACGGCCTTCTTCCAGGCCCATGATATATTCAATCGTGAGATCACGATTGATACTACCATCGCCATTGATCACGATGATCGGAACACCGAGACGATTCTCAACCTGGTCCATGACCATGAGGAACATGTTCCGGACTTTCGGATTATACCCGGCGACAATCGCCGGCACAGAGATCATGCTTGAGAGATCCATTCCTCCCATGCCTGTATTGCCGGCCATCCCGGCAACCATAAACATCGAGAGCATGCTTGGATCCATCCCGAGCGAAGATGCAAAATTGTTGACCTGCGCAGGTGATGGTTTCACCCCGTCAGGAATTTCGGCATCGGGATCTGTTTCACCATTTCCCGCAACTGTCACCAGAGGCGGAGCTGGCGCAAAAGCTGCAGCTACTTTTGCAGCGGTGACCATACCACATCCGGTGACCTCCTTGATCTGTGCTGACGTTAAAAACGCCATGTCAGACTCAAGGTTGACGCCCTCCTCGACAAGTTTGGCAATTTGAACGTCAGAAATGCCTAGCCCGGTAAGTTTTTCCTGAAATGCTGTGTCCATACGACACACCCCTTAATTTAGAGAGATTTTTCAACCATTGACAGAACACGCTGATAACGACACTAACCCAATTTTATTGATTTGTCAAATTTCAACTGTCCGCTCCTCTTTCTATGAGAACATGCGTAACCTATCGTACGTTTCTCTAAAAAAGTAAAGGCGATGCTGTTTCAGCATCGCCTAGATACTACCGATATGCATTTATATGCATATCTTGTCACGTTCGGTTGGCCCGAAAGATACCATTCGTACGGGAACCCCGAGCTTTTCCTGCAGTACTGTCCCGCAAAGAGCAATCATTTCTTTTTTTGACATATGCGACATATCATATGTCGTCGTTTTTGGACGGCACGATTCGAGTACCTTACCTGCCTCCTCCATCATCTGGAGATGCTCTTCGTTACCGAGTAAACGGTTTACGTAGAGATGTCCGCGCGGATTAAAAAAGAATGGCTCACGTTGGTGGATATCTCCATAATCTGTGCAAATAGACCACACGCCATTTTTTTCAATCTGATCAAACCATGTGAGAGCGATTCCGTCGAATGCCTTTGTCCCTCCGCATACTTCTATCGCATAACGTAACAACACGATGTCGAGCGGACCAACACGCACTTTTCCCTGCCATCTGTTTTCTTCCTTGTGGCTACCGGGAAGGAGTGTTTCGTTCATGCTGGGATCTTCTGTCGGCATCGGCCCTGCGCCGTGGCGAATCGAGTATGCGCGTGTGACGCCAAGATGCACGATTTCGTCTCTATAGCCACATTCGTAAAGTAAGGGAAACACCGTTACATTTGGAATCGTTCGTAATTTAGAGGTGTGCGGGGCAAAACCAAAATACTTGTCGGTGAGAACTCCGTGCGAACTTTCAACGACCGCAACACCCTCGCGTGCAAGTACATCTGTCTGGAGATAGTCACTACCTACAATGTTTACGAGCTGTGTC
Organism: bacterium; assembly: GCA_023264615.1. GTDB lineage: Bacteria > Patescibacteriota > Minisyncoccia > Phycocordibacterales > VMGT01 > VMGT01. The sequence continues at coordinate 24,115 of JAHFLU010000002.1, forward strand.
ATTTCCCGAAAACCGTTGGTTGTCACCCCCGAGAAATTTTCGTTGAAAAGCATCGTTGTAAGTTGGTTTGCATCTGCGCGGTCGGCTTCGAGAAATGCTTGGGTTTTGAGCTCGAGAATTGGGCGCAGTTCACGTACTTTTTGCCGTCGCACGTCTTCAAGCATACTGCACAGATCTCGCCCTTTCAGGTCGCGTACTCGTATCGCGTACTGTGGAGACACCTCTGCATCGAGATAGGCTTCTCCGACACCGGTCCCGATTGTTCCGCGCGGGTTATCTCTTCGCGCAAGTTCGCGCAGCTGTGTGGACATGGTATGAAATGGGGTGGAACAAAGAGTATTTTCGTCAACCGTCATGAGGTCAAAGATATTTTGAACGCCACAGGTATATTGGAGCATCCTGCCTTCGTGGACGAGACCCAAAGGATCGATCACCATATTGCGTGTAATGTGTGTTCGCGTTCCCTCAAGCGTTCCACAGCCAAAAAAACTAAAGTTGAATGACAGGCCACCCGATGTACGTACACCATGACTTCCTTGTGAACCGCCTACCTTGATAATCGTATGGGCCCTGCGATAGGTGGACAGCTTGTGGATAACACTACCCTTGCCGCCATCACCGGGACCGAGGTCGGTTACGACATACACTTTGCTGGTCGACATCTGTATAACTCCCCTATTTATGATATGGGGGTAGCTTTATGAGCTACCCCCACGGTTACCTAGCGTTTAGAGCCACTGGTCTTCTTCGTCTGGATGACCTGTAGGCACAACATCTTTTGAGACAACGGGAGTTGCCGTAGGAGTACTACTGCCAATTGGCCAAAGATCGCTCTTGTTGGTAAACCTTGCTCCTTTAAGCGGAAGCTTGCTGAAATTTGGAAGCATTGTCTGTGCGCCAATGGGAATGTGGCGGACAGATGATTTTATGAGCTGTGCGTCAACACGGCTTACGTTGTTAGTATTGCCTACCCCGCTGCCTCGCAGAAACTGTTCGAGATTCTGTAGGTCAAGCGTTCCTTCGGTCAGGCCGATGATGGCCGCCTGCAACTGCGGCAGCAGTGCTGTTCTTGTCGATTTGACGATTCGCTCCGGACCAAAAATAGGGGTCCAAAAGTGGGTTGTTTCACTTGCATCACCAACCTGAATCAGAAACGCATGCGCCCTCGTGACAAGAGATGCTACGACTTCGCGCGTCTCCGGAACATCTTGAGCGTTGATCTGGTGGCCGTTTTCGAGGGCTTTGGCAAATACATCCTCACCAAATATTGTCTTGAGCCAGCCTGCATCAACGCTGTGACGACCAGGAGCGTCAGTCACCGTGAAATCGTACGATTTCAACCCGTACTTGTTAATATCGGCGGCTGTGAGATACGCCGCACCGAATAATCCATACTGCGGGTCTTCAGCCGTATCGCCGCCATCCCGTGCCGGAACCATATACCGTAGTTGTTCGGCGATTCGAACGTCCATCTCTGCCTGGGAACGGCAGAGCACAGGCCCCTTGCCTTTCTGTTGGTCCTGGATATCCCCAAAGATGCTCATGATCACTTGGGGGTCATAGCGTTTCAGTACTGCATTGTTTCCGGTTACCAATAGGTCATAAATCGACGGTAACACATCAATGGCTACATCGACATTACTCCCCATGCTTCCGGTGGTGTCGAGGCGGGACTCGATGAGCATTGCGACGCCCCGCAGAAGCTCAAAACACCCCTTCCGTGGTTCAAACCAAGAAATCGACCGGCGTATAACACCGTATCCTTTCGGATCAACGAGCTCATGGATGGTGTGGGACATCTCATATTGTTGTTCGGCAACATGAGAGGCCCTACCCCTGCTATCTCCATCTCTCGATTTCTCGGCGACATGAACAAAGGCTTCTCGAGACGATGTATATCTGCCCATAATTTTCACCCTTGTAGTGGAAATGTGGTATATGGCCAATATTCGCGAGGCCAAAGTGACTCTACGAGTTTATAGAAATCTGTATGCGCACGGCTCGCATCATCTTCGCCGCCGCATGCAAGATGATACAAATAACTCGCATACATTCCTTGCGGATCCTGCCCATCCTCATAATACTCGCCTGTTGTCGCATCACCTCCTAGTGCGATGGTTATGATCGCTGCGGCCTTGGCAATTTGCTCTTTCCGTATATCCGCAGGCACTAAATCTTGATGATACGCTGCTGCGGTCATGTCGAAAAAGAGAATGAAATGTTGCTCTCGCTCAATAAGTACGTTGTCTCCGGTCATGCGACCGGGTGAGATATTCTGGCTGTATGAGAATGCGAGGAATTTAAGCAACTTGCCCATCATCCACGCACTGGTCTTGCAATCAACGCGTACTTTGTCGCGTGTCGTGATATGTCGCACTGGTACGAGGGTCCGAAGATCCGGAACGGCATGAAAATCGAGAATATTGACCCGGCGCCCACCTTGACGCTCTGAAATAAAGCTCTCGTGCAGATCAGGAAAACAGAGTTGATAATTCAGAAAAACATTTGGATCGCTTTTCACTGCCATGTACTCGTCTTCCAACAATGCTGCATGACCCCTCATTTCCGAGAGAAATTCTGCTTCATCGGCGATGAGGGCATTGTGCTCGGTTGTGGCAGCGATTTTCAAAATATAGCTTTTGTCGCTACCACGACACGAATACAATTTGAAGTTCTTTGTCTTCCCGAGCGGTTGGAGAATGTCATACGACCCGTTGGGACTTTTAAGAATCTTTTTTTCCAAGCTACTTTCTCCTCATGACAGAGGTATTCAATGACCACATCTTGTGTACTTATAACAGTATGAATCTATTTTGTCAATGCTCTATTGACAGAGGAACATTACTTATGTTAGTTTCTGAAAAGCCCGTGATTTTAAGCGGTAAAATAATAGCTTGGAGTTTGGAGATTTTTTCATGGAAACCGTTTATTCTCCGTCAAATCTGCCCATTTTTGCTCCCCATACGTCTGGCCATGCAATTCCGGTTCCTGAAGAGCGCATCTGTTGTGCTGTTCCCTATGCGACCAATATTTTAGCGCCTTGGGAACTACAAAAGGCGGCTGTGGGAGCATGGCACATGATTATCGAACTGGACATGCCGAAAAGAAATGTCACGTTCTGGCCGGAAGGGTATCCTGAAGGGATGCCTCGCTGTGACGAATATTCGAATAATGAGGTGCTTTATACGTGTACGCCCCTTGAGGTCATGCAGTATGGGGACAATGAAGCTGCAGACCTGTTGTATCTCACGTATCGGTCATATCCCGGTGTCAAAGTTTTCAAGGTGAGAAAAACAGTTCCTGTCATTGTCCTCGGACAAGTCACTAGGAATAGTATGTTCCGCACGGCAGAGAGTCTTCTCGGAAAAGCTGCTGCGGTTCCTGCGGACTCCTACATTTTGAAAAGTCCTCTTGTCGAACAGTATTACTTTAACACTCCAAAAAAGTTCGAGCAGTTGTATGGTGGTGTTATACATCCGGGATCAGTGCCAAATAAGGCGCTCTGTGATGTAAAAGAGGGATGGGCAAACTTCGGGGTTGATACAAGTTTCTTGCAAAAGCAAAGCTAGTCTCTAACTCGCCACGGCGAGCAGGGGACAAGAATGGTTTGCGCTGTGTAAGCAGGTGCAAACCGAACGTGTTGTGCTGAACGAGCTTTCAGTGGAACACGCAGCCGCCACGTACAAAAAATGTATCGTGGCGGCTTGACGTTTCGGTGGAAAAGATTTTGAAAAGGAAAGATTACTCTGTAGATTTTACCGATGGTGATTTTGTAGTGTCTTTCGTCTTCGTTTCATGTGCTTCATTTTCAACGATAACCTTGATTTTGGAAACACTTTTGGGGAATGATTTCTTCCATACTGGGCGTATGGTGACTTCAGCCTTTGCTATACCTGGATATTTACCAAGTACAGTATTAATCTCTTTTTTTGGTTTGCCGACAAGATCATTAAGGAGAGCTGTTTTTTCAAAGTTCCATACGATGGAAGGGTTCCCGGTGATCGTAAGTCGAATGACATCTCCTGTCCACGGCTTCCCTTCAGGATCATCCGTCGTGATTGAGATTGCAAGGGTCTTTAGGTTTTGAATATGTATCGGTGCATTATCAAAATTCGGAATGGTTATCCGTGCGATGTATTCTGAAAGGAGAGCTTCATTGAAAATGATGCCGTGGAGCGTTATTTTCTCTCCTACGTTCACCATAGCTTCTGTATCGGTTGGCGTGTTTGGGAGCGATGTTACTTCGTCGTAGACCGCAGAATCAAAAAGAATAAAACCCTCCGGCACCTCTTTCTGTGCTTGTGTGCGGAGTTGTTGAGAGAGCTGTGTTCGGAGAGTAGTGCGTGCTTCGGTTTCTTTTGTTACATCAACAACCTTCATCATGCCTTCAAACCCGCCGGTGATCGGCGTTTTTGTTTTAGCATAAAACCCACTAAATTGCGGAGTGTTCTTGAGGCCAGGAATCGTAAAAAGCGCAGAATCGATATTGAACTCTGCCCCTGCAGTATCTGAATATACTGAAGCATCAACACTCCCCGGCTTTTTAGTGCCGTCTTTTTTTTCCTGTGGCGGTACAGTAACGGTATTTGCAATCCGGTAAATAAGGCCATTCGGTGATTCGAAGCGTGTATTTTTGACGAGGCGCAAAGGCTGGTCGTTGTAGTCGTTAAAAATAGTAATTACCCCAGAGGCCTTTTGCTCAACATATTTCTCGCCTGTTGCAGGAACCGGCGTGACGTTTTCAGCGGAAATCGACATTGTTTCAAAAGGAAGCTCGAGCGGAAGTGGATTCTGTTTCGCGACAAAACTACCATTTATCGTAGTTTGTTGTTCTCGAGGCGTGACGGTGATGGTCGCTCCGGCAAAAAATACCGCAAACGTAAGATAAAGGAGGACGATTGCGGCGCCTGCTGTTATCCATATACCAAGTCCCGAATGACCGCGTGAAAGCGGCTGCGGTGGAGGGAAACCCGGGCGTCGCGGGGGTCTACTTACTGGTTCCGAAAGAGGCGGTATGGGAGTGCTATTTATTGGGCGCGATGCCTCTGTGCCCGGCACGACGATCTGTCGTATCGAACGTCGCGGTGGAACAACGTCTTGAATGATAGGTTTTGCCATAGAACAGTTTTTGTGTTACTTCGTAGACACAACAATACCACGGAATCAATCGTATATCAACAAGTTGTTGGATGTGTTGATAACAGCTTACTATGTTTTAAATAATGCATGGAGAACAGCGAGATATATGGATTCGATTCCGACAAAGAAATCTGGTTCTTCTACGCGCACGAATCGGACATGCTCCCCGAGTACTTGTGGAGTGAGGTGTGTAACACTATATCCCTGCGAACCGAGGGTTTTTCTCCCGACATTTTCTTTGTGCACCCACGACGCAAACAGCTCTCCTACATCAGGGTCTGCCATCATATACACTTGGCGTGGAATGGATTCTGCTTCAAGAACATACGAGAGTATTTTTTCAAAATACGCTACCCATTGTTTTCCTGCTGCCTCGATCGCTGCCTCGATCGCAAGAGATGCTTCGGGGGTTGTTTTTTTTGATATGTGTTGCCGCAGGCGCGAGAGCGCCTCTTCCGGAGTGGTCTGTAGAGTTCTTGCAGTGTCACGAAGCATTGAATTTTTTCCGTATGGGGTTGAGCAGGTTTCGACGAGAACGCCATTCTTTGAGAAAAAAATATCGGTTACTTCGCCGGTAACATCGATGAGCATAAAATTATCATTTTTAGGAAAGAGATCGCGTGTAACGGTAAATGATGCAAGCGCGAAGGAATGAAATGAAATTTTTTTGTTCAGCCAGGTTTTACGGACAATACTTTGGATACGGCTGCCGATTTCCTGTGCCACCGCGGATGTAAAGAGGGCGACTTCAATGTGCGAGGCATTTTGCTCATAAGGCTTCGCTGTTTCATAGCCGTTGAGGAGAATTTGAATTATCTTTGTTTCGATTGTTTTCGGTTCATTTGTCTGATTTTCATGCAGTTTTCTTTCTTGCGAGGTTAAAAGACTTTGTTCAACGAGGTTATTGACAAGTACGTTTGTTACAAGAAAAGGCATGTCTTTTTCGTAGCAGAGGATTTTTGTTGTCGATGTATACCAAGGAGATGCAAGCATGCAATGAATATGTTGGACATCGCGTGCGCGTATGCCCGAAAGGTTACTATGCTCAAACGCTTCGCGATGGAGGCGGGTCGTTGCGGTTTCGAGTGCATGTAACATTGCTCCCAAAAAACGCTTGAATCCGAGATGTTGGTAGTAGGCGATGTTTTCACGCGTGACGTAGAGAATTTTCGGGTATTGCTTTTTTTCCAATGCGACAATAGCCGCACCGACACTGCCGCTGCCAATGTCGAGTACGATCGCGAGTTCCTTTTTCTGTACTGACGAAAAAGACAAAAATACCATTATATCCCCAGTATACCGTGCTTCTCTAGGTGCGTATATCGTAGACCAGTGGAAAAAAGAAAATTGATGGAGTATACTTCTCCGTCAGACGTATACTAGACATAGACGTTTGTGTACAGGGAGGAGAGCGGTCTGTGGATGAAGAGATTCTCTCGCGTAGAGCGTTACGGCGGTATAGGGCACATACGCACCAAAAGCGTCGGTTTTTGGAGCGAGGTGGTCATAGCTATTTCGGCTATGACAAAAAGTTCATCGCGTATCTTAAAGAGCAGCCGAAACATTGTTCGTGTAGATTATGCGGAAATCCACGTCGGTTTCGATACTACACGAAGTATCAGTATCAACGAGATGGTTCGGGCGCGATCGTATTTATGGTGCGATGTCGGGGATATATTCCTCTACGGGAGCGGCTCACGCTTGCCGAATGGCGGGCAGAGATCAGTTTTAAGGAACAGTTGAAAGAGTTTTAACCTAAAAGGTAACAGGTCAGACCGCTCCGGTCTGACCTGTTGTTTATACAAAAAGGTTACTTTTCTTCTGAAACCTCCAACTTGGGATACAATTTTACTACCTCCAGGTACGCTTCACGAAACACTTGCAGGAGCACAAGGTCGAACTGGTGTATTAAAAGACAGGTCATGGGACGTAGGACAATCGGAAGATACGGGCGGATATTTTCGATGTCCATCGTATTGACACCGGGATCTGGCACTTCTTTACCGTTCGCTATTTGTTCAAGGATTCCTATTATGCACATGCTTCGAGCGTGGTGGGTAAAGGAGCTTGGTTCAGTGATCTTGAGAGAGAATCTCAGTCCGTTTGCTGATGTCAGTGCATTGCTGCGGGCAGTATGTTTTTTGTCGAGGTCGAGCAGGTGTTTCGTGGAAAGCATCTTTGACTCCCGTTCTATAGAAAGAAGAATCTCAAACCAAAGAGATCGACTGGAACCTTTATGCCATAAAAACTTTAAAGAGTCAAATTTTTTTACTGGATCACTGCCTTGATACGGCGGATGCCTGCGGAAACAGCTTCTTCTTTTTGTATCTTGAACACCCCTTTTTCTCCGAGTTCTTTTGTATTTTGAACATGGGGGCCGCCGCAGAATTCGAGACTGAATATGCCGGAGGCAGTATCCCCTACCTGATATATCTTCACCTCGTCGCCATATTGGTCATCGAAGAGGCCGATAGCGCCGCGTTTTTTGGCTTCCTCAATAGGCATTATTTGATAGGAAACAGGAAGCGCTTCGGATATTTTTTGATTGACGAGATTTTCTACGTTTCTTTTTTCTTCGTCACTCATTTTTTTCCCATGCGTAAAATCAAATCGCAACCGTTCGGGCGTTATGTTACTTCCTTTCTGAAAGACATGATCTCCAAGGATAGTGCGGAGCGCCTGCTGGAGCAAATGTGTTGCCGTATGATACTTGACTGACATGTCGCTATGGTCTGCAAGTCCCCCTTTGAATTTCTTTTCTGCTCCGATGCGTGATGTTTGTTGATGTTTTTGCATCTCTTTGTCGAAGGCTTTTCGGTTAACGTGTACATTTTTCTTTGCGGCAAGCTCTTCGGTCACTTCAATAGGAAAACCATACGTCTGATACAGATCGAAAGCTTGTTTGCCTGTCAGTTCTGCGGACTGTATTTTTTCAAATTCTTTGAGGCCGCGTTCAAGGGTTTTTCTGAAGCGCTCCTCTTCTTCTTTGATCTCTTGCACGATGATACTTTTGGCATTTTCTACGTTGGGATATGCTTCACTATATGCTTTTGTTATATGAGGTACGAGCGATGAAAGGATATTTTTCGGCATGCCTATGGTATCCATGTGGAGAATTGCACGTCGGAGAAGCCGCCGCGTAAAATATCCGGCATCAGTATTTGTCGGAATAATGCCATCAGCGATCATAAATACTGCTCCGCGCAGATGATCTGTCACGATGCGGAATAATTTTTTCTTATCTCCTATATACGAAATACTCGAGAGTTCTTCAATATGTTTTATAACTGTATAAAGAACGTCTATTTTAAAAATGTCGGGATCGTTCTCGCTTGCTGCGGCAATGCGTTCAAGCCCACCGCCGAAATCAACATTGCGCTGCGGTAGTTTCGAGAATGTACCATCAGCGTTCTTGAGGTATTCCATGAAGACAGAGTTGCCGATCTCCATGAATCGTCCACAATCGCAGTTTGGGTGACAGTGGGCGCCATATGCGGTATCGTGTTCTGTACCGAAATCATAAAAAACTTCGGTGTCAGGACCTCCGGGTTCTCCCGTCGGCATGTTGTCGGGGATGCCCGCGCGGCTCCACCAGTTTTTCTTGGCATTGTAGTAAAAAATACGCCCATTCTGCATACCCCTTTCCCCACCCTGTCTCTCCGTAAAAAGCTCGACATCTTTCGCATCGATGTCCTGCTCCTTAAAAAGTCTTTTCCAGAGTTGTACCGCTTCTGCATCACGCGGGATTTTATTTTTCTCATCTCCGGCGAAAATCGTGATGTAGAGATTGTGCGGATCAAGACCAATTTCTTTTGTGAGAAACTCAAAAAACCATGGGATCTGTTCCTGTTTAAAGTAGTCTCCGAGCGACCAGTTGCCGAGCATTTCAAAAAAAGTTGTATGGCGGTTATCACCCACCTCTTCTATGTCTTCCGCCCGAAAACATTTTTGTGAGTTTACCAAACGCACCCCCTGGGGGTGTTTTTCTCCGAGGAGGTAAGGAAGCAGCGGCTGCATGCCGGAGCCGGTGAAAAGTGTCGTCGGGTCGTTTTCTGGTGAAAGAGACGCCGACAAGAGCACAGTATGCCCCCTTTCTGCAAAGAAACGAAGATATTTCATACGGACTTGGCTGATTTTCATACGGTAAAGCTATCAAAGACGGTCGGATTTGGTCAAATTAAGCGAGTGCTTTTTTTATCTTCTCAACCATTTCCGTGACAGATACGTCAGATTTTACAAAGTAGTCTATTGCCTGAAGTGCGCTGACCTTCTCCACATCAGCATGCTGGCTTAGATTTGAAGCAACAATAACTTTCATTTCTTTGAATTTGTCGTTTGAGCGCAATTCTTGAAGAACCTCGAAACCGTTCTTGTCGGACATCATAAGATCAAGAATAAGAAGATCAGGTTTTCTTCGCTCCATCTCTCCAAGCACGAGCTCGCCATTTTCCACAACAGTAACGTCAAATCCTTCGTTCTCAAGCTTTGTCTTATACACGTTTCCATATGCCGTATCGTCTTCAGCAATGAGAATATATTTTTTTTCATTGTTTGTTGTCATGCAATTTATTTTTTGTTAAAGGATATAAGCGATTACGCAAGAGGAATAGTAACATAAAATGTCGTGCCCTGTTTTTCGATGCTTTCGAACCAAAGCTTCCCGCCCCACTTTTCAACATACGTTTTTGCTATAAAAAGTCCAAGGCCGCTGCTTTCTGTGTAGACGCGTACGGCATTCTTTGAACGGAAGAATTTTGAAAAAATCTTCATTTTATCCTTTTCGGGAATACCAATACCGGTATCTTGCACTGAAACCTGAACATAGGTATCAAGCTGATCGAGTGTGATCGTTATCTTGCCGCCCGCTTTTGTGTATTTGACGGCATTTGATACAAGGTTTTCCATGACATCTCGAAAGTGGGCGGGATCAACTTTTACTTTCGGAATATTTTCCTTTTTTGGGGTAAAGGTAATCGATATTGATTTCATTTCAGTTTCCGAAACTACTTCCTGTATGATACTTCGTATCATCACGGCAAGGTCTGTCGGCTGCGGTTCGTCTTCGGTTTTTCCCTCTTCGATCCGAGAGACATTGAGCAAATCCGCAACCATCCAGATTGCCCTCCGGTTGCTTTTGTACGCTTCATAAAAGTTTTTTTGAGCCTGTTCTGGAAGCAGGTGCATATATTCTCCAAGCATTTCAAGGTTCCAGCGCATACTGCCAAGCGGAGTTCGAAGCTGATGCGAGGCAATCGAAATAAATTCGCTTTTTTCTGTATCTATCTCTTTTTCTTGGGTTATATCTTGTAGAAAAATTGCTCCACCGATGAGGTTTTTCGTGTCGTCAAAAACCTGGAAACAAGACAACGAATAAAAGAGTTTTTTGAGTGGAATATCGTGCAAAACAACTACCGGAGAAACTGATGTAGAGAGTATCTTATCAAGCTCTGCTCCAAGATCGATACGTTCCTCGAAGAGCTTTGACAGTTCTGTGAGGTAAAATCCTTCCTTAGGCAAATGAGTGAGCTGCACCATTTTTTTATTAGCGAGAATGACCTTTTTTTCACGATCGACAAGGACAACGCCACCCGGGAGGTTTTCGATAAGCGCTTCCATGATAAGCATATTTTGACCGTTTCGTGTTGTTGGGTCCATGTATGTCATTATAGAGAATTTTTAGACAATTTCAAAACGCACAAGCTGCAGCTTGTGCGTTTTGAAATTGCGTGTTGTTGAATTTATCTTGTTACGGTGATTGTTTTGCCTTGTTCTTCAAATTGAGCATCAACGGTCACGCGTCCGTTAGCAGTTTTGCGTATCATGTAGCCGACACCGTTTACATTTGTTTTTTGGGGTTCAATCGGTATGGATGTCAAATACTTTTCTCCCCAAACTAATTCGTTGAGGGGAGCGAGGCTTCCCGTCGTACAGGTTGTTGTTGCGGTATTAGCAATGCAGATTTCTGTCGTGGTGGTGGTAATACCGGACGGCAGTACGCCGTTGTTGTCGATTGCATACTGATAAACCGCATTGAGAATTGTGGTGACGTCAGCTTGACGCTCGGTATTTCTTGTATCGCCGAGTTGCTTGTTGGGGTTAATGGCAACAATAACAATCGCTGCCAATATTCCTATTGCAGCAACGACGAGAAGTATTTCGAGAAGAGTGAAACCTTTATGAGAGCTTTGCATAGTGTATGTATAGGGAGATTTTCTAAAAATCAGCGACCTCTTGCCACGATACAATTTGAATCGTGGGATTAATCTTACTAATAATGACCTTGACCTTTCGTACATTTGTTCCGACACTACCGGAAGCATTGACCACTCTATTTTCTGCTCCCTGGTTTGCGACAGTATATGAACAGCTGCCTTGTGGGAGAGTGAGGTTGCCGCTGCCGGTAAAGGATGTGGTAGTTCGTATTAGTTCCAGTGCTTCTTCGGTGCAAGCATTCACAAGGGCTCTTCCTTGATGTGACTGGTCTGCAGAAAAAGTTGTGCGCGACGATTCAATACCAAGAAGAATAAGCGAAAGTGTGATCGTTATCCCGATTGCTCCGATGATGAGTACACTGACGAGCGTTATATATCCTCCCTCCACCGTAGAATACCACATAGTTTGTTTTTTCATATGAGAGGTGTGGATAAAAGGCTACGGCTGACGAAGTGTTGCCGATCCGGTGAAAGTTTTGGTAAAGGAGTATTCTCTCCGCCCCGCGGTATTATTATACGTCAGTGTAAATTGAATTCGAATAGTTCCGGGGGTGTTTATTCGCGAGGTATTTTGAAACGTGAGATTGGAAACAGAGAGACGCGAATTAACGAGTGCAATCGGTGTTGCAACACCTTCTATAACACGCATCGTGCTACCCTGAAGATCAAAAATCGTTGGATCATTTGCTAGACCGAGAGCATCAAGAGACAGTGTCCCCCCAGTTATTCCTTGTGTTGGTGCATATATGTTTTCGGAATTTCGGATTGTTTGCGTGATAGTGTGCATTATTTGTAAACCCTGCTGCTCTACTTCGGTAATAGTCTGATTTTTGATACGTGCTTCTATAAGCGATATAAGGAACATTGTGATAACAAGCATGGTAAGGGTTGAGAGGCCAAGGTAAAGCAGGAATTCGAAGAGTGTAAAGCCGGATTGTGCTTTCGGGCAAGGAATCTTCGGTGTCGTTTGATGCTTTGGATGATGCATAATCACTGTGGCGAGATAACAATAAATTCTTCGGCGTCAGACTGGCTTGCTGCAAAAGCACGGTCAAGGGTTTGACTATACGCGACACCCATAAGCGGGCTTATGCCGAGAACATTCCACTCCCCGAGAAGCGTTGGGGTTGAGGGTATCGCAACATTCATGACTTTAAATTCGTTTGCTGGATCGCTTGTTCCGAGAAATGCATAGGTGTTTGTATTTCCCAGGTTGAGAGCAATATCATTGAGTGTGCCGGATACATCAATAGAACCGATTATTGCGGGCGCACTCGGTGTTGCTGCACTGATGGTAAAAAAGGTGCTCCCTTGTCCGAAAAAGAGTGTTGATCCGGCATAGGCAATGGTAAGAGCGTCTGTTGTGCCGGGAAGATTAAGCGAACCGACGAGTGTGGGTGAAGAAGGTGTTGCAATATTAAGCACCTGTAATTCCTGACTATTGTGGTTTGTCGCGATATAAGCGTTGGTACCGGAAACTACCACTTCATTTCCCGTCGTACCCAAATTGAGTGACCCGACAAGAATGGGAGAATTGGGATTTGTTGCATCGATAATTAAGAATTCGTCGTCGGTACTGTCGCGTCGAAGAAGGTACGCGGTTGTTCCGACTGCGTACACTCCGTTGCCGTTTGCGCTACCCGGAGCATCATAGCTACCCACGAATGTTGGATTTGTTGGTATGGTAATGTCAATGATTTGAAGTTCTTGTGTGTCTCTCTTATTTGAAATGTAAGCGAAATTGCCCGAAATGGCGATATTGGTCGGTTGTCCAGAAAGTTCGAGTGACCCAACTATCGTTGGACTTGCAGGGTTTGCTACATCGATAACAAGAAAATTTGGACCCTCTTCTCTGCGTGTCATATACGCGTAATTGCCATGGATCTGTACTTTGTCGCCGTCGTCACCCTCGGGAATATTTATGCTTGCAGTTTGAATCGGACTTGCCCAATTTCCTGTGACATAGGCGATCCAGTTTGTGAGGCGTGTTAGGGCTGATACGTTGCCGCTACGCTGGGGATTTTGCTGCCAGGTCACGTTTACTGAAACGGATTTTCGGTTGACCCCTGCAGGAGCGATCACTATTTGGCGCGTAAATATATCTGTACTATCAGGCGTACCAACGAGCGACCACTGGCCGCTTGCGAGAGATAAACCGTACGTACCGTCGATAAGGTTTGCATACAAGGCATCGCGAATGTTGCGCACAGCCTCAAGTCCTTCTTCAGCAAGCATCGTAGCGCGGGCTCGGTTGAGAGCGAGGACGGTAGCTTCTTCTCCATAGAGATAGGCTCCGACAAGTGCCGTTGTAAGGAGTGCGAACAGGGTTCCCGCAAGGAGTACTTCAATGAGCGAAAAACCATTGGGTGTGTGCAAATTTCTTTTTTTACGCATATGCGTTAATAACTGACCATGCCTTTCCCGTTAATTGCAACGGCTCTTGATTCTGCATCAGTGGATGTAAATGTTGTTGTGCCGATTTGTTGTGGAAATCCAGTGAATTTTGTAAACACTACGTCCCCGAGACCTGTGTGGGAAATGCTTATCGGAATGTCGGATATCTCGTCAAAGTCACTCTGGCGCGCGGCAAAACTTATTCCTTTAAAAAGTATTGTGGTCGTGGCAGTGAGATGCACTCCCCATGAAATATCACCGTCAACGGCACGTGTAAGTGCTTGTGCGCGCCGGAGGGTATGTGCGTATGAAGACGAAACAAGGTCAAGATTGTTGCGTAGTTGAAATGTGTAGTAGAGCGGTATGGATATGCCTGCCATAATGCCAAGGAGAGCGATAACAAGGAGTATCTCGACGAGCGTAAAACCAGGTACTGTTTTTGTTGTGTACATACCTGGCTTAGCTGTTGAGTCCGCCGATGAGACTGTATATGGGAAGAATAACGGCAAGCGCCACACCAACAACGCCCATCCAAACAACGACGAGCATAAGTGGCTCGAGAACAGTGCTCAGATTTTTTGTTGTTGTATCAGCTCGAATCTCAAATGCCCGTCCAATCTTGAGAAGTATTTTTGCAAGTGATCCAGAACGTTCTCCTGCAAAAAGAAGCTGCTGTATTGGTATGGGGATAAGCCTGTTGCTGTGCGGATAGAGTGTAAAACTTTTTTGAAATGAATTGCCCTCCTCGATGTGTTTGTAGAGGTGTGCGTATAACTTTTGATATCTCGAAAATTCTGTGGCGGTGACAAGGGATTCAAGCGCACGCGTTGCAGGCAAACCTGCCTCAAGAAGTGTTCCAAGAAGGTAGCCGAACCGCGCGAGCTCGACTTCTTTAATGAGCTTCTTAACTCCCGGAAACGAGAACAACACGTGTTGGCCGATAAAATTGGTTCGTGAGAAAATAAAAACGGTGTAAAAAATAAGCACACAAGCTACGAAAAAGAGTGGTACAACGTAGACCCCATAGTTTCCAAGGAAATTTCCAGCGCCAATAAGTACCTTTGTAATGAATGGAAGGTCAAGTCTAAGCTGGGAGAAAACCAGCGCGAGTTTTGGCAAAATAAACCACGCTATAGCAACACCGATGACAAGGGTGAGCATAAGGACCAGGATCGGGTACATCATTGCTGACCGCAGCTTATCCCGAAACATACGATTTTTTTCTTGTTCTGCGGCGACCACGGAAAGATTTTGAATCAGTTTTCCCGACTGCTCTCCAAGGCGAACGAGGGCGATAGTATGGTTTGGAAAAAGTTCTGATGC
>JAHFLU010000003.1 GCA_023264615.1 bacterium
TTTCCTTCAAAATATCTCCTTCACTGAGTGAAAATGCACTGTTCGAAAAATACGCTATTACTTTACGGGAAGGATCAAGTCCCATCGCCTTGAAATATTCGTCACGCGGCATCACATACTTTTCCCGCGGCACATATTTGTCAAACTGCAGAAAACCAATGAGCTGTATCTGATCTTCCCGATACGCGTGATAGATGACCGCTTCGCGCTTCATCGGCATATTCTGTACAAGAAGCGTATCCACATGTTGCGGAATATAGTACTTATTCAAATGGTCCCAGTTTGGCGACATCCCGAGCGTTTGAATACCTCTGCGCTTCGCTTCAGCGACAACCTCAACGTCAGGAAAAAAAGCGAGTGCGGAAACAAAAACAAGGTTGGGATTATAACGCTCAAAAATCTTGCGGAAAGGGCGTTCGCGAAAAACAAGATTATACAACCAAGGAACAAGTTTTGTTTTAACCCATCGCGATTTTCCAAACGTTCTCGCGATAGCCTTTTTGAAAAACGCCATGTGGCGATTCCCGCCAGCGGGAGTTATGTCTGCACGTGCGCCGACCGTCGCCAATACTTCCGTCGTTCCCGTGAAAATCAGGTACGCATAAAAAAAATGAAATATCTTCTGAAGAAAACCTTTTGGAATATACTCATCAATATATTCAACAGAAATAAATTGGTTGGGAGGATTTCTCTCCAAATATCGATCAAGCCCTTTATTTGTTAAAAGCACAATGCGCAAATTTTCATTCGCCTGTGGCAATAGTTGTGACAACACAGAGTCGCCGATTTCGATGAATTTGCCAATAGCAGCGCCCATGTACAGACACATGAAAAGTGTTTTTTTTTCCATATACGAAAAGTCCTGCAATCAACAGGATTACTCTATACTACTACGAAACTTTGCCTTTCGTTACAGGTTCTATAGGTGCTACACTTGGGAAATGTATGAAAATAGGCATTATTCTCCACCAAAAAAAATTTTTCGGGGGTGGCCCACGCCTCGTTCTTGAGCTTGCCCATGCACTTAAACATATAGGACATGGTGTAACGCTCTATACGTTCGCCCACGTAGAGGACGATAGGGCCAGTTTTGGCGACCGCGCACAGGGCCTGCGTGTCGTCACGCTACCTTCTGGGACAGACCTTAAGCGCCGTCCTTTTTGGGGAATGTTCTTCATACCCGGAACAAATGCCATCCGGCAGTATCTACAAGAAAACAGACTCGCAAAAATGCTTGCTCGAAAGATCGAAAGAGACACCGATGCTCTTCTTCCACAAACGTCTCGAATTGATCTTATCACTGCATATTATTTTAAACGTCTCCATAAAAAAGAGACGACGATCATATGGCAGATGAATGATATCATAACGCCTACCTTTAAAGCATGCTATACGGAATCATGGACTAAAAATTCTTGCTCCTTTCCGCAAAAACTTTGGTACAGCTTTCTCGACAGGTTCGATCACCACTACCTTTCTGCCGCAGACGAAATCACCGTCCTTGCAGACATGATTGTCAAACAAGCACGCAAGAGTATCAAGCGACATACAACAATCGTACATCTCGGAGTGAATGCGGAACAATTCGCTTACAAAGAAAGAGGGCATCCGCAAGGAAAAATACGCCTCTTGACACACGCACAATTTTATCGCCACCGACGATTTGAAGATGCGGTTGAAGCGACAGCCCTTCTTGTCAAAAAAGGTTACGATGTTGACCTCACACTCTCCGGCGATTCCGAAACATACGAAGCCTATAGAAAGTATCGTGATGAAATACGAGAGAAAGCGCGTTTGCTCGGAATCGCCGATCGTGTTCACTTTCCTGGCAGACTAAGCGACACAGAATACCTTCAGACCCTCCATGCATCAGATATTTTTATCTTTCCGCACGTGCGCCAAAGCTGGGGACTTGTCCCCTTTGAGGCAATGGCTACAGGACTTCCCATCCTTGCAAGCGACCAAACGGGCGCAAGCGAGGTTCTCATAGATGGGGAAACTGCCCTCATTGTCCCCGCAGAGAAACCCCAAGCAATTGCGAACGCAGTCGAACGCCTCATTCAAAACAAAGAACTCTATAGCAAATTAAGCAAAAATGGGGCAGTATGGGTAAGAAAGGAACTAACCTGGAATAATTATGCTCGTGCGCTCGTGCGCCTGATAGAGAAACATCGCCAATAACTATGCTCAACAGAATCAAACAAACCATTCGTTTCAAATACTACCGTGTTCGTATGAGCGAACCCGTTTGGCTTCGTGTTATCAATCGCACAGGCTACAACCTCTTCAAAAAAGACCGGAACAGAAATCTCGACGAAATGCAAAAAAGAATCCTTGCAGACCTGCGCGACAATGGTATCGCTTTTGCTCGGGTCACAGATATTCTCTCGCAACAGGAGTGGGAGGAGCTTCGTTCATATGTACTCGGGCGAGTAAACGACCCAGCCATTCAGACGCGTATGCAAGAACAGCGCAGCGCAGAATATAAGCAAGAAGAAAAATATTTCAATATTGACCTCGTCAATAGCCGGATACTCGATCTTAAACACCCGATGTACCGTTTTGCACTCAATGAAAAAATTCTTGGGATCGCGAACGAGTACATGGGCATGTATACTAAATTCCGTGGCATACGCCTATGGGCATCGCTCCCCGTTCCCAAAGGCGTACCGGAAACTGCATCACAGCGCTGGCATCGCGATCTCGATGACCGCCAACTCATGAAAACGTTTGTCTATTTCAACGATGTCGATGAAACAGGGGGGCCGTTTAACTATATTCGTCAGTCGCATGGCGGCGGAGGCAAGTGGAACAATATTTTTCCGACACCATTCCCCGTCGGTTCATATCCTCCCCATGGAGCGGTTGAAAAAGCAATACCGCAGGAATATATCGTAAAAGCAACTGGCAAAGCAGGGACCCTCATTTTTTGCGATACAAGCGGCTTTCACAAAGGGGGCTACTGCACCGAGAAGAACCGTTATATGCTCTTTTGCCTTTACGCCTCTGCAGCAACCATCGACCCGCTTGGATACACCTATCCTTCGAAGCTTGATGTAGCAAACCTCTCTCCCCGTGCACATTTTGCACTTCAAAATGAAGGTGTGGACAGTGTCACTATATAAGAACCTGTCTACGATCTCCATTTCGACTACAATTTTCCAAATTTTGGCTAAAAAATGTGCAATTCTCTTCGATGAATCTCGATTCACCTCATCAAATTGCCCATTTTTTATAACGTCGAGCGAGGATGACAAATGAGAGGTACTCCTTTCATTTGGGCCGAGCGATGGCGTTATATAGGTTCCAGCCTCTATCTCAAAATTTGAAAAATTCGTCTGGAAAGCGAGATCGCAGACAGGCTCTAACGTCACGCGAGCATCTTTCGCACAACCGCAAGGAGACGCTCGCTCGCGTGACCATCGTACATATACGCCTGTTCCGTACGAACGCGCATTCGCCCCTCATGATCATGTGCCGGATTTTTTATGTATTCAAAAAGAGCAAAACGGAGCTCGTCCGGCGTTTTCGCTACGAACACACCGCCGCTTTTGAGGAATGCCTCCATGTGGATATATTCGAGTACACGTGACGCGCTTCCAGCCTTCCATACCTTGTCTTCAAAATCGAAATTGACTGCAATCGTCGGACGATCACAGAGTACTGCGTCCAACAGAAGTGTTGTCGTAACACTGATTACAACATCGCTATAATAAATTGTGTCGATCAGATGGTCGTCGTCTTCGGGCCCAAGCTCGTTCTTCGTAAAGACATTTTGTTTTTCCGAAAACTGTACACCTGCACGCTCGAACAGCACATTCTTCTTTTTGAGATCTAAATCGGTAAGGTCGACACTGTCCGCAGGAGGATAGCGCACCAACAAATGGTGTGTGTCTGGAAGCATCGAAGAAAGCATTGCGATACAATCACGATCAAACGTACTATTTTTTCTATTGCCCTTGAAAAAGCGGTCTCCCATGGCCGCATACAGAATAATTTTCTTCTGCGGATCTGCATGGATCAAACGCATAAATTCTTCGCGCGAATGTTTCGCGCCTCCGATATACCGATCGTGGAAAGGAATTCCCACAGCAACAACACGATCGGGTGGCAGATGGTGTTCCCGTACGGCTTGCTCTTTCATAATGTTGTTGCTCACGAGAAGACGGTCAGGAACAACCCGAAGCGGCCCTTTCGTCGTCAGATTGTCCCATGAGCGCACCATTCCTATCGTCGCAATGCCACGCTTTTTCGCTTCATGTAGAAGTCTGTTGTCAACCGGATGAAAAGCGTCAGACGCAAATACAAGTGCTGGCGCGTAGGCCTCAAAGATGTCGCTATATTTTCTACGCCCGACAAAGAGCGAGTAGAGACAGGGAATACACCGCCGGATCAGAGGCGCCCAAAAAAGGAGTTTTTGTGAAAACGGACGTTCGAGTCCAATCCTATATTTCCGCATCAGATTTATTGAGTGCGTCCGCATGGAAGCCGAAGCAAGGTCTTTGAAAAAAGAGTCTATCCGACGCAGACGCCCCGGTACGCCATGAACAATGATATTTCCCCTGCCTTGCCCATCGAGCGCGCACGCGAATGTTTTCTCATAAAAAGTCTTTTTCCCTTCCGGCACGACAAGCACGATGCGGACATCTTTTTCACGCGCAAGCATCCGAAAAAAAGGAGCAACGAGAACGTTGCGAGCGGTAAAATTATGAAAACTCGTAATAATAACCGTTTTCATTTCTTCTTATCATGTATTTCTTTCGCCTCCGCGAAAAAGCGCAGAAAATCATCGGCCCACCGTTGCCAGGTAATCTTCGTACGCGCAAATTCGCTCCCCCGTTTCGAGATCCTCATGTAGAGATCAGGTTCATTGATCAAACGTTCGATATTTGCCGCTATCTCTTCGGGATGCAAGGCCTCGAATATAAGAGCATTCTCCCCGTGGGTAAGCACTTCGCTTGCACCAATCGTATTTGAAATGACGATCGGAAGACCTGTCGAAAGCGCTTCAAACGGCGCGATGCCCCATGTCTGTAAATGGTTTGCGTTCACAAATATTTGAGCCTTGTGATGTTCTTTGAGCAAGTCTTCTGCACTCACCTCTCCCCGAAAGGTGACCCGGTCTTCCAAATGAAGTTTGCGTACCAAACCCTGCAGCCGTTCATAATATGCCCGGGCTGTATCTTTAAACGAATGATTGCCTACAATCGTCAAATCAACGTCATAGCCGCGGTCTCGCAGCATCGCCACTGCCTCTAATGTATCTTCGTAACGGCGATGAATATAGAAAAAATTATGACTGAATAGTTTAATCTTTTTCGTCTTATCGATCGGCTGCCGTTCTATGTATGGAAAATCATCTATATCAACGCCCGGCCGGACTACCTTTATCCACCGGTGCAGAAAAGCGCCCGCAATGTGTGCCGTTCGATCGTTGAGTACCGCAATCACTTCCTGTGCAGCAAGATACTTATTGATGAGATGTTCATCGCGGAACCAATTGATGAGCCGCTGCAAAAATGTGCGGTGGGGCGGGCGTAATGCAGGATCATCCGCATACGACCAGTTTGCAAGAAAAAGATCGCTGATGAGACCCGCCGAAGGAATGTCTCTGATGAGCTTTTTGTAAAAATAGGCGACGCGCATGGACATCTGGTCGTGTGGACTCAATATGTCAAAATCGGGATCCATGCGCAATGCAAGCTCGCGGCAACGCCTGCTTTCAAACCACTGGTGGACAAAAGTCCCGATAAAGCGCAGACGGAAGAAGCGTGCAAGGAACGGGGAATATTTCTGGTCGAGTGCAATGATAGAGAGACCCCCTGTCAGCTCGGGAAATGAAATTTTTGGCAAATATATAAAGGTAAAAAGCTTCACCTCATGGCCCCGTTTTACAAGTTCTCTCGCAAGCATAATGATCTGGCGCTGTGTGCCTCCCGGGATATCTAGTGTATGTATAATCAGTCCTATTTTCATAAAATTTTCATGTTTGATGCATTACTCTCTCCATGAGAGCAACAACCTCTCCTGCTTGTCGCTTCCAGGAAAAATGTTCTTTCATGTGTTTCGATCCTTCACTGCTTATCAACTGATATAATTCCGGAGCATCAACCAAACGCACAACCGCTAAAGCGATCGATATCGGATCGCGCGGGAGAGCAAAGAGAACATGTTTGCCGTCTTCAACTGTTTCGTAGGTACCCGAAAGCGGCGTCACGATTGTTGGAAGGCCGCTTGCAACGGTTTCGTTTACAGCAATTCCCTGTGACTGCAAGTGCGGATAGATAAAGATATGACTTTCTGCTAAATATTTCTGCAATTGTTCATCGGAATATCGTCCAAAAAACACCACTCGTTGCTCAACCTTCTTCTCCACGCATAATGCTTTCAGTGCGCGGTGATACTTTACATCCGTATTGTAATCTCCAAGTATCGTAAGACAGGGATCAAGCCCTTTTTCGATCAAATGCGGCATCGCCTCAATGATATCCTCGAATCGTCGGTATGATAGAAAGATTCCGCTTGAAAGTAGGTTGAGACGCGCTCCATGACGCGGTGGTTGTCGTAGCCTGTAGTGAAATGCTTCCACATCAACTCCCGACGGGATTACCACACTCTCCACACCTGCATACCTTTTAAGCATGTTCTGATGAAACTTGTCAAAAACAACGATTGCATTTTGTGCCCTGATAAATCCCCGCTCGTAACGCGTCTTGCTGCGGATCAAAAATTTCTTCAGAAACAATGGCCGCCATGGTATATCATGATACGCTCTATTCTCCATAATAGAGAGCAATTCGAGCGGCCAGCGCATTGTCGGAAGCTCATTCATATTCCATACAGAGGGGATATTCCGTATGTATTTTTTGTAGTAGTACGCAACGTGATGCGCGGGGCCATCATCAGGATATAAGAGTTCTGTATTTCTATCAATCATATACGCCATAGCACGCGCCATGCGATTCTCGGAAAGAATACCGAGCAATCCAAACGTCCTATGATGCTGACTCCTCGGCATCGTAACAACCGTAAAATTCTTAAGAAGTTCAGGGAAACACTTTTCAGCATCATAGAAAAATGTATAGAGCGTGATCAAATGACCCTGTTTTTGTAATTCGTATGCAACATTAAGCGCAATCCTTTGCGCCCCGCCAGATACATTTAGTTTTCGCATAATCACTGCAATCTTCATACTCCACAGTATAAACTAAACAATAATTCAACAGGTATCATTGACCCTATTAAAAAAACGTGCTATAGCAGTCCCAGAGGCTCTTTCTCTACACTCACTCTATAGGAGAAAGTTCGTGGATCTAACTACCATTCCGACCCGGGATTTACTCGGGGCTCTCCTCTACAGAACAGACATCATTGATGAACGGGGTATGACAGTGCACCCCGCAGGATACCAACTCTTAACCAGCATGAACACTCTTCCCTGTACCGATATTGTTGGTGTCCGTTTGAACAAAGGTATTGTCGAAGGGTGTCTCACCATCCGCGAAGCTGGGTATTATAGCGGACATTTTACGATGATTGGGGGACGCGTCCCCTATGGGATGCACTTTGAAGATAGCCTTCGCAACCATATACGCGAAGACCTAGGCGTTGAAATCCAAATTCTCTCTGGAATCAATCGTCCTGACTATGTATGGCCCTACACTCGTATCCACGCACGAAACAGTAAGTACTGGGGTCACGATCCCTCAAAGTTTGCGATCGGACTCACGTATCTTGCCACATTTGACTGGACAGTCGTCTCTTTTCGAGAAAAATCGCATAGCGGCCCCGAAGCGCGTGCACTGCACTGGTTCTCACTCAATACGTTACCGACAGAAGAAAAATTCGGATACGGACACTATACGCCGTTTACCGAATGTCTCAATAAGGCAGCTACGGTTCCCGAAATTTTACTTCGGTTACCGTGCGTATAATTCCCCTATCATACAGGCGTTCCTTCCGGAACGCCTGTTCCTCTTATTTTTCAAGAGAAAAAACGATGGTGTCGGGATTCGCTGGCATGTTGTCGCGACCGATGATCTGAAATTCCGGCAACGGCACAATAAACTTCCCCCCGTTTTCTATATACTCACCCTCGCGCTTGAGAAATTCCGGCATAAAGTGCCATGGCAGCACGAGAAAATAATCCGGCTTATCCGCGCGCGCCTGTTCTTCAGAAATCACCGGTATACCGGTGCCAATGGTATACTTGCCCCATTTCATAGGGTTCCTTTCCGCAGCAGCTATAACCCTTGTACGATCAAGACCAAAGTACTGCAAGAGCGTGTTGCCTTTTGTGGAGGCACCATACGCATAGACAACTTCTCCATTTTTTTGCACTTCATCAATAAACCTATTGAGCTCATTTTTGATTCGCTCCACACGGATAGCAAACTGATCGTAGACGGCGCGGGACTGCAAACCGAGAGCTTCTTCACTTTTCCGCAGTGCGAGAACCCTCTCTTTCGCTCCGCTTCGACTGCTTCCGACCAAGTTTCCCTTGTGTCGAATATAGGTACGGAAACTGCCACCGTTGACTTCATTCAATTCGAGATCGAACACCTCAAGGTTGTGGCGATCAAGCAATCCTTCGAGTGAGTACAAAGAGTAATATTCGATATGCTCGTGGATAATGTTGTCAAAATTGTTTTGCTTCAGCATGAGCGGAAGATACGCCTGTTGAATCACAAAAACTCCGTCTGGATCGAGTGCTTTTTCTACATCTGCAACAAATGTATTTGGATCATCGAGGTCATAGAACATCGCAATTGCTGTTATAATCTTCGCTTTCGTAGTACCAAATTCCCTTGCAAACAGTTCATATCCAAAAAAGTCATTGAATATCTTCGTTGTCCCTTTCTCCGCGAGCTCCATCAGATTGTTTGCAGGCTCGAAACCCACGAGACAAAGTCCCCGTGTTTTATATGCACGAAGCATCGTCGAGTCATTGCTTCCGATATCGACGACAATATCGCCAGCCGAAAGTTTCGGCATTGATTCGGTCGTATTCGCAAGCTCCGTCAATGCATCGGTCATTGATGTATTCACACCAGAGCGATACCAATAATTTCGATACATCTTTTTCGGTGAAACTGTGTGCCGCAGCTGAAGCAGCCCGCAACCCCGTTTCGCTGCATCGCAGAGCACCAATTGAAGAGGGTAGGCCTCTTCGTTTCGAAGCGTCTTTGTATCGGGGCTATCGATAAAATTAGAAATATACAAATTACCCAAAGAAAGAATGTCGGAGAGTTCGGAATTGCCGCACACGCGACACCCCGAAGCTCTCCGACAATGTTGTTCTGAATTGTTACTCATGAAAGTGGTTGCAAAACAGTTGTCTGCAAAGACCGCACACTGCGCATATCTGCTTCAACCATAATCTGCACAAGGTTACTAAAGCTGACGTTCGGCTCCCAGTGAAGTTTTTCTTTTGCTTTCCTCGAATCGCCTAAAATTCGCACTTTATCCGGGTGACGCTTAAAACGGTCATCAATTTTTACATGCTCGCGCCAATCGAGTCCAACGTATGAAAATGCCGTGTCAACGAATTCTTCGACTGAATGAGAAATGCCCGTCGCGATTACATAATCTTCAGGCGTGTCCTGCTGAAGCATTCGCCACATCGCTTCGACATATTCCGGAGCATACCCCCAGTCACGCTGTGCCCCCATATCCCCAAGAATGAGTTTCTCTTCACTCCCATTTTTAATCTTCGCTACACCATTTGTAATCTTTCGTGTTACAAAACCGGGCCCGCGGCGAGGACTTTCGTGATTATACAGAATTCCTGAAACGGCATACATGTCAAACTGCTTCCGAAAAACATGCACCATGTTATGTGCATACAGCTTTGCAGCCCCGTATGGATTTCTTGGCCTGCATAATGCACTTTCAGACTGCGGCGAGATATTTGTATCACCAAATATTTCCGCACTCGATGCCTGAAAGAAATGGGCATTCGACTTTGCATCTCGGAGCACTTCGAGAATATGCACTGGTCCAAGTGCTGTCGCATTGCTTGTCATTGCCGGATGTTCAAGCGAAGTCACCACAGACGACGGAGAGGCAAGATTGTATACCTCGTCCGGAACTACAGAGCGAACCGCGCGTGCAATCGATGCATACTCGCACACGTCTCCCTCATAGAGCTTTACCTGCTCATACGCATACTGAAAATCAGGATTGACCCGGTCTTCCGGACGAACGAGGCCAAACACCTCGTATCCCTTTGAGAGGAGTAGTTCCGTAAGATACGACCCGTCCTGGCCGAAAATTCCTGTGATTAATGCTCGTTTTTTTTCTATCATACAAATACCTTAATTCTCTCGTTTTTCATTTTAGTATCCGGATGCGTAGCATACCAGGCAAATGTACTCTTGAGCCCGTCGCGCAATGACACATCTGCGGCCCATCCTACCAATTTCTTTATCTTCTGTACATCTCCGCGGCGACGTGCGACTGAACCTTTTGGCGCTTCGTGTATATCCAGTTTTTTCGGCCGCCACTCTGCAACGTCAAAAAGTGTCTCGACCAGTACGCGAATCGGCGTTTCCTCTGCAACACCAATATGTACTGTCTCGATTGGTTGCCCATCCGTTTTTCCAGACTCCATAAGAAGCACCATCGCAGCAACCGCATCATCGATGTAGCAAAACGAGCGTGTATCAGTCGCGCCGTAAATTGGAAATGGGTCGATACGCGCTGCGATGCGTAATGAGAGTTCCGGGATGACATGATTATAGCCCGCCCGTGGCCCATAGAAATTATGCGGACGCACAATGACACCGCGAAACTTGTAGTGCTCCGCATAGTGAATAAGAAACAGTTCACCGAGAAGTTTTGTACCGGCATACGTCCATCGCGGGTTATATGTATCCGCAATCACGAGCGGCACATTTTCTGGCGTTGGGATCGGCAGCTGGCCAAATGAGGAGAGCCCTCCCGCATACGCTTCGTTTGAAGACGTGAAAAGAATCTTGCCGCGAGCATTCTTTTTCCGAAACCATTCGAGAAAAAGAAGGATTGTCGCCGTATTGATCCGCATAACCTCATGCGGCATGTCATAGAAAATACCCGTCCCGTTCACTGCAGCAAGATGATATACATGATCATATTGAGAACCCAGCCGCAGGTACGCACGCGGATCAGTGAGGTCAAGATTCAAAAATGTCACGCGGGAATTCTTGAGTACTGTTTTAAGCTCAGCATCCATACGTCCACGAAAAAGGTTGTCAACCAAAACAAGTTTGGCGGTTGACGTACTAAGCAGGTGACGTGCGAGATGATATCCGACAAAGCCCGCACCGCCCGTTATAAGTATTTTTTTTCTCTCCATAATAATTTTATATCATCTGCACCAAAGATGTTCCTTTGTTCGCTTCTGGAACAATAGGAACTTCCTTGATACCAAGTTTAACGAGTTCGGCATCCATCATTATCGCCACTAAATCATGAAATTTCACCATCGGCTTCCATCCAAGCTTACGTTGTGCTTTATGCGCATCTCCTACAAGAAGATTGACCTCTGCAGGACGATAAAGCCGGGGATCAATAACAAGATATTTCTTCCAGTGCGGTAAGCCAACATATGAAAAACAAGCTTCGAGAAATTCCTTGACTGTATGCGTTTCCCCCGTTGCTATAACGTAATCGTCCGGTTTCTCCTGTTGTAACATGCGCCACATCGCATCCACATATTCGGGTGCATAACCCCAATCTCTTTTTGCATGCAGATTACCGAGGAATAATTTGTCACGTTTTCCCGCCGCAATCTCAGCAACCCCCTGTGTTATTTTTCTCGTAACAAAGTTCTCTCCACGGCGAGGACTTTCGTGGTTAAATAAAATACCATTACATGCAAACAGTTTATAGCTATCCCGATACAGCGCCACACTATTATGGGCAAACACCTTTGCGATTCCATATGGACTTTTGGGATTAAATGGTGTCTTTTCACTCTGGGGTGTATCAAGTACTGCGCCGTACATTTCGGATGAGGATGCCTGATAGAGTCTCGTTTGAATTCCCGAGTGACGTATCGCCTCAAGCAACCGTACTGTCCCCAACCCAACAACATCCATAGTATATTCCGGCAAATCAAAACTTATCCGCACATGACTCTGTGCGCCAAGATTGTATATTTCATCAGGCCGAACAAGTTCAAAAGCACGTAGCAGGCTACTACCATCTGAAAGATCGCCATAGTGAAGATGGAAGGCATCCTTGTACTCACCACGAGTATAAAGCGGCAACAACCGCTCACGATTAAGAGAACTCGACCGCCGAACAATGCCGTGCACTTCGTATCCTTTTGCAAGCAAAAGTTCCGCAAGATATGATCCATCCTGTCCCGTTACGCCAGTAATAAGCGCTTTTTTTCTGACATGTACCATATGATATATATTCAAGCAACTCGTAGCTTTATGTTACTCTACCTCAAAAACTAACATGCGACGACGGTCACTTTGACAAAGAAACGCGTCAAGCGAGTAAGTCCTACATTGAATAATTTTTCAATACATACCCCGCAGCGTATAGTACATCTTCCACACTGCACGCATCAAGGGCCTTCTTATGCTCACTATCTTCCCCGCGCGCTTTAAACACAAAACTCGATGGATAAAATGGCGCAGGAGGAGTGACACATATGCTTTTCTTATCATGGGGAGGCTGCTCCCATGGATCGACGGGTCCCGTAATATCAACAACCGGTACTCCCAAAGCATGTGCAATATAGACTGGACCGGTGTCAACTGCAATATACAGCGTGAGGGATTTGATCAATGCAGACAGCTCTTCGAGGGTAAAATGGGTGGCAATACTGTGTTGTTCTCCCGAGTTTGGAAGTGTCGCAACAAGTGCTTCAATCCGGCTCCGATCCTTCGCTCCGCCAATCCAAACAATTTTTCCACCATGTCTTTCAACAAGCTGTTTCCCAACCTCGCCAAATCGGGCATCTCCCCATTCCTTAATCTTGTTCCCTGCCGTAATGCTTATCCCAATGATAACATCAGTGGGACGTACGCCCTGTTCTTCTAGAAACACGCGTATTTGTTCTTTGGTTTCAGGCTTCATGTATACTTCTTTTGCAGGATATATGCTCTGAATGCCAGCATATTTGAGCATTTCGAGGTAAAACGCGGGAGCAAATGTATGGTGTTCGTACAGAACGGGAACGTTGTTAAGCCAGTCTGTTGTACGCTCCGCGAGAAAGCGCGGAAAATAGACAAGCTTAATCCGCGTCGGTATAAAACTCCAAAAAAAGAGTGAGCTCGAAAAGGCTGTTCCCGAAAACGAAAGACCAACATCAAAAGACTTTTTCTGCAACATTCGCACAAACCGAAAAAGATGAAACTTATAGTCCTCGAGTACAATGAGCTCATCAATATACGGATTCCCCGCAAGTACCCCACCGGCTTTGCGAGATACAAGAACCGCAATAAAACTGTCGGGGTATGTTTTCTTGATTGTATGAAACACCGGCGTCGTGCATACAATATCGCCAATACGCGTAAGCTGCGGCATAATAAAAAAACGCTGCGGCCCTTTCCTCTTTCTCCTCCCTGAACGAATTTTTGAAAATACAAACGGTGCAAAGAAAAATGATATGCAAGTAAGAAACCATGTAAGAAAGCGTATCCGGAAATCCATTGTTATTGACTTTCGTTTACGTATCGGTGTTCGCGCCACCCTTGTAAGAATCTCAAGTGTTTCCTTGCCACAGGTATCCCATGAAAAACGTTGGAGCTGGGCGGGACCTTTTGTCACAATTCCCCTCCGAAATATTTCATCGGTTGTAAGCCTCTCCATCGCACCTGCGATTTCCTCCGCATGATACGGATCAACAAGGACAGCAGCACCGTTCCCCCCAAGTTCAGCAGGACCAAAAATATTGGATGTAATAGCGGGGATACCGCACGAGAGCGCTTCAAGAATAGGAAATCCTGTACCTTCTACAATACTCGGAAAGACTAATGCTTCTGCACGCTTATATACATACGAAAGCTCCGGTTCGTTGAGATGTCCCAAGAAATGAACTCTGTCTTCAATTCTTTCTTTGTCGATATATTTCTTCAATGTTGCATAATATTCGCCTTCACTCTTCCCGCCAATAACAAGATCGTGTACGAAGTCAGTATTTGCCTTTACGCATAGATTGAACGCCTGCACAATACGCAAGACATTTTTTCGTTCTTTAAGAGTCCCCGCAAAAAAGAAATACTTTTGCGGAAGAGGGAGTGAGGGTGCACGTTCCAAAACTTCGCATATTTTTTTGTACCCGTGATACACGACAGAAATTTTTTCTGCGGGAATATCGAAAAACCGCACTGTGTCGTTCTTTGTCGAATTTGACACCGCAATAATTTGATCGGCTCGGTGCATCGAATACCCGTGGTACCAGCCAATAAGAATACGTTTCAGGCGTTCGGAAAAATTCCGTGGTGCAAGATATTTATACGGATAATCAAGCGCTATGATGACGGACCGGCGTGGCTTAAAAAAGAGCGGTAGAACAGGCGTATTAAAAAGATATACATCGCAGGGGGTGGCGTACTTGAGGCGTGTCAGCCAGAGTCTTCCTGTTCCAAGTATTTCAGTATGCCAATTTTTGCCTGGTAAATCCGGTTCTTGTTCCGGTTTTTCCTTAAGAAAAATCACGTACTCATTCTCCCTATCATTTTGCATCAGTGACTCCGCCCAACCAAAAATAATCCTCGGAAGGCCACCGGGCTTTTTCTCACCGTACGGATGCATGATGATCCCTATTTTCATGAGCGTGTTGAGATGAATTGAATGATACTTTTCGTTCTTTCCTCCCATGTATACTCTTTTGCTTTTTCTTTCCCGTACACAATTCGCTTCCGCACAGCATCTCCCTCCATCGATTCTTTAATTGCAAAAGCGAGCGCATGCGGATCGTCCGGTTCATAAAAGCACACTTCCCGCTCCGTAACGACCTCACGATTCGCGAGTGTACTACTCACAACCATCGGACGTAGAGATGCAAGAAATTCAAATATCTTCATCGGCGATGTCTCGGTATATGAATACTGATTCGATTTTGTCCCCAGTACAAGCACGACATCCGCAGCCGAAACCCACGACGGAACATCTCGGAAAGGTTTATGTCCGACACAGACAACATTTTCAGGTATTTTTTGTACCCCCGTTGCCATGCGGAATCCTTCCTCTGTCCCGCCCACCATATAAAACAATATCTCCGGGAGCATCGCTGCCGTTTGAGCGATAATCCCTAAACCTTTCCAGTCATAAAACTGTCCTGTATGTACGGCAACCACGCGCTCTAGAGAAAGTCCGAGGGCCATGCGGGCTTCCCTTTTCGACAAACGAGAAGGAAACAATTTTGGATCGATACCATTCGGTGCCGTTATACTCTTTTCTTGCGGAATACGAAAATCTGCACGAAACCGCGCAGCAACAGCGCGGCTGTTCGTTATAATGCCCCGCACACGTCTGACAAAAAAAGAGAGCATGGGACTTTTCCTCTTGCTCCCATGTACTTCAAAAAATACAGGCACAGAAAGAAGCGGGAGAAGAAAAAAAGAAAATTGATCAAGATCAATCGTATATACTATTGCTTTTTCTCTACGAACTTTGAAAAAAAGATACAGAAACGATGTGATGCAAAAAGAGAGAGACTTCAGGTTGAACGCAATGCCGCTCTTTCCACAGAGAAGAACCGGTACTCGGCGAATGGGTATATTTTCCTCAAGCGCATAGAAATCTTCGATGGAGTCGCAGAGCGGATTATGCTGTCGGGGCAGAATCAATTCAAGATCAATACCTGCTGCAACAAAAGCCTCGCATTGTTTTGCGAGTTGGATTCCATGTGCTTTTTCGTTCGGCATCCGTGCGTTGGCAACGTAGTACATCTTCATATGCCTTGTTTCTTGCAACACTATATCATAGCAAAAAGTGACCCCAGAGAGAGCTCCAAGTACCTACGTTATCAATATTGCGATCATGGTAGCATAGTGGCTTTTTAGACAGTAAGGCTTGGCCTAGCCGCCTCGAGCGCTGTCTAAAAAGCCACTATGCTACCATGATCGCTTCCATTTTGGTGCATGAAGGAAGGAATGATAACTAGAAGAGACCCATAAATTCCTCCAAAATAAGGGTCTGGTCATATTTTCTTACATGGGTGCGCACAATTTCAGATACCTCTCTTCGCTTCTCATCTCTGTCGAGAAGCTCGCGAACACGTTCTGAAAAACCTGCAATGTCCGCGCTTGTAACACAATATTGCTGCAGCACAAACGGCACAATATCACGAACACCACCGACAGAAAATGCCACAAACGGCACGCCCGCAGCCATCGCTTCGAGGAGCACATGAGGGAAACCCTCCTCTTCTGAAGGCATGATAAAAACATCAGCAGCAAAAAAATACGATGCGATATCGCGATGCGAAATTCCGCCGAGCATGAGAATTCTCTCCGTTAATCCATGTTTTTCTATGTCATTCCGAATATTCTGAGAGAGGGGGCCGTCACCAATGATAACGAAAAGTGCAGTCGGGTCAGATACTGTTTCTGCAATCTCTACTATTTTGTCGACACCTTTCCTCTCCGAAAGATGGTGTACAAAAAGAACAATTTTTTTATCATACGGAAGGTTGAGTTTTTCCCGCACCTCTCGCTTTGTGCCATCATTCTTCCATGCAGAAATATCAATCCAATTTGGCACCACGGTAATCTTCATCGGTGAGATCGAATACTCCTCTGCATACAATTGCCGCATCGTTTCAGTACCCGTCACCAACGTATTCACCATGTGCAAAACAAAACGCAAGGAAATTTGTTTTCCATACAGCCACGGCATGCCACAGTTCCAGTAATATGCTCTACCTTTCGTAAGACGCGCAACCAAAGACGATGTCAGTGCTCCTGTATAGGAATAGTGGGTATAGAAAATACGATACCCACGTCTTCGCGCCTCTACCAACACCATCAGTTCGCGAAGAATGCGCAACGGAAGAAAACGGACGCGCAACCTTTTTATGTACGCTACCCCCGGAAACCGGCTTTGAGAAGGATTTCCCTTTTCAACGACAAGAAAAACTTCGCTTTCTTTAGAAAGCGCATTAATGAAATCATATAGATACGCAAAATGCGTGTCAGTTCCCTCACGAAATTCCGGCAGGATGTAGCAGATTTTTTTCCTACTTTTTGACATGTGCTTTAATCCGCTCTCCGTATGTCTCGCGAAGCAAATCGAGATCTTTGCTGCTCTCGAGGAGAAGTTCGATATTTTTCTCACGCAGACTCTTGAGAACAGCCTGTCCAAGCGGATCGGCAACGACACTCTTATATATCTCCTCAAATGCGGCAAAATCTTTAATGAAACAGTGTCCCCCTGCTCCCCGCCCGCTTTTGTGTACTGGATCAAGGTGTGTCCTCCCTATACGCGGATCTGCCGCCATTGCATCGCGAACCACTTCAAAGCTGCAGCCAAGTTCCTGCGAAAGATCATACAGCAAGTTTACAAAAACGACTTTTGTAAAGAACCAACAGTTGCCGGAATATTTGATCACCTCTGCTTCCCGTGCAGAGCAAATTTTTTCAAACGGTGCTTTTGGTAATACATCAATTACCTCTTGTGCACGCATACGCGCCTCTCCCGTATCGTTTGGAATGCCAACAATATTACGATCCGGATGTGCTGCATCGTGTGCAGCAGTAACTTCAGTCAGAAACTCGGGAGAATGAAAAACAAAAACACTGGGAAACTCTTTCTGAATTGATTCTGTTGTTCCCGGAAGAATCGTTGATTTGATAACCGCAGTACTCTCTTTTCTAATAAGCGGTATCACAGAACGAACAATGGAGTCGTCAAATCCCTTTTGTGTTGTCGGTGTCGGCACCGCAATGAAAACAATATCGCACTCGCTTATGCGCTCTTTGTTTCCAGAGTATGCATTCTCTCGAGAATAGCGGACGACAGAAAAACCACGCTTTTCAAAATCATCCGCGTAATTCTTCCCAATCCATCCTTGTCCGATGAAACCAATTTTTTTTGCCATATATTTAAAAAATACTATCCACCAGCAGACTTAGCGGAAGCCTCGCAACACATCTGCCACGAGTTCTCATATAGAGTAAGGTACTCTTTCTTATTGTGTAAACTTTCTGAAACCTCTTGTCTCGCCTTTACTGTAAGCACCTGCCCCAGACTCTGCTCGGAAACCAGACGGCCCACCTTTTCTGCAAGGCAGAAAACATCTCCGACCGGACAGACAAAACCTGTAACACCATTCCTGATATACATATCCGTCACACCAACCGACGTTGCGACGACAGGACATGAGGACAGCATCGCCTCAATCAGAACCATGCTGTACCCTTCGTAATCCGATGTCAAGAGAAACATATTCGCAGCCTTATAGTAAGGGGCAATGCGTTCTGTCCACGGCTCAAAAACAACCTTATCCTCTAATCCCAGACGATGCACTATTTTTTCAAGTTCTCTTTTTTCCGGCCCATCCCCGACGATGACCATTCCGACACCAGGGTGTTTTTTACATACCTCGTCAAGCACATGCAGAGCAACCGGGATATTTTTCTCTTTTGTCAACCGTGCCACAACCAAGATGACAAATTGAAATTGTTTATATTTCTCACGCAGTGTGATTATTTCAGAATCAAATGCATTTGTATCACCATATCTATCTTTATCTACAAAAACTGGCAGGAGCAGAATATTTTGGGCACTACGCCACTTCGATGCAATGAGAGAATCTTGTATTCTCTTGCTCACGACACGAATGCAGCTTGCTGCCTTAAGCGTACGCTTAGCCATTACAACCCGCACCCGATTCAAAAGTGACTTTTTCTGAAATTCTTTGCTCAAGAAATCTGTATGTATCTGAATCTGCAGGCAGCCGCCATATTTTTTCTTGAGTTTGTATCCTACCCACCCTGTCTCGAACGGATCTTGGCATGTCGTCACGTCTGGTACTACCAACTCCTCGTTTCGCAGGGAACGGGCAATTCTCATCGCATCCCAGATATACCCCCACCTACTCGATGAATTTGTCGGATATACGAACACATTGCTACCAATGTGTATATTTTCCAGTTTTCGCTTCTTTTCCGCAAAAACAATGATGTGCAGTTCGCGAGCAAATTCCGCATATTCTATGATGCGCCCGCGAATTGACGTACCTTCTTCAAACATGCCCCTGTCGCTCGAGATCATGAGCACACGATTTACTTTTTGTCCCTCCACCATATCGGTATTATTCGTACTTTTGTTTCAAAATCTGTGCCAGTTGTTCAAACATACGCACCTCATTAAACCGTTCAACACTGTTCTTTGCCGAGAAGGCTACCTGTACCGCCTCATCAGGATGTTCAAAGATATATGAAAGTACGCGCATATATCCATCCGTATCGTCAACAAAGACAAGATACCCATTCTCGCCATGTGTAATAACCTCTTTGTTACCACCAGCAGGTGTTGTCACGATAGGTGTCCCGAGCGCCATCACTTCGAGCAGCTGATGCGAGAGGCCTTCGTAGCTTGTATTAAGAACAAACACGTCAGCGGCAACAATATATTCAAAGAGTTCTTTTTGCTCCATCTTGCCAGGCAGACTGATGTACGATTCCGCTTTGCGCGCGCGCACCAATTTTGAAAGTTTCTCTGCATCGGGACCTTCCCCAATGATAAAAAGCTGTACGTCGCCATAGGTACTGCGCAGTGTCGGCATAAGCGAAATCAGTCCCTCAAAACCTTTCCAAGGAACGAGCCTGCCCACACTCACGAGTATTTTGCCGGACAATCCAAGTTTTGTACGCAAACTCGCTTTATCTCCTGCCGCTCGCGGAGGTGTGAATGCATTGTATACAACAGAGACCTTCTCTTCATGTACTCCCCAGTTTGTAACAATTTCTTTTAAATAGTTACTCGGAACAATCACGTGCTCCGCCCCGCCGCACACAATCTTTTGAACCAATTTAAAGACTAGGATCGAAGGAACATATCTATATTTCTTTGAAAAAACATCAAGTGTATCGTGCACTGCATACGACTGTACTGCAATTTCCCATGCGCGGTCGCCAACAACTTTAAGAAAAAATTTTTTACGGGTTGCAATCGCTGCAAGAAGTGCAGGAAAACCGGTCCCTAAAGGATCTTGCGCATAAATCGCATCAACTCCTTTACTCTTGCGCATAACCATATAGAAATAGGCAAAATGCCGTATGATTTTTGGCAAGTAGCGCACTTCTCCGAACCACGCAATATCTACCTGCACGTCGTACGTGTAGAGCTTATCAAAAAGAAGCTTCGAGTATGTAGCCGGCCCTCCAATGTCCGGTGGATATAATCCTGTGGCGATAAGAATCCGCATCAAATTTTAAATACGTGTGCTTTCATCTGCTTAACGATCGTCGACCAGTCATACCGCAAAATAACATAACTTCGTGCGGTAGCGATAATATGCAGACGAACTGCATCATTCTCAAGAAGCATCTGAATTTTCTCTGCCAAATCTTTCGGATCGTTCACCTTACATAATACCCCTGTTTCACCGTCCTTCAAAAAATCAGTGATTCCGCCAACACCCGTCGTAATGACCGGCACGCCCGCAGCCATCGCTTCAATAAACGACGAACCCATGCCTTCTGAACGGGACGGTCTGATAAAAATGTCAGAAACAGCAAGATATCGAGGAACTTCGGAAATATCTTTGTGTCCGACAAAATGTACGCGCTTTGCTACCTCTTCACTTTCTGTCAAACCGAGAAGCATCTTTTTATCCGGACCATCCCCCACAACAATAAGCTCAATATTTTCGGGAACATATTTGAGTGCCATAATGAGAATATCCACTGCGTTTTTGGGTACCAGACGCGATGTCGTCACCAAATAGCGCGTTTCATGCCGCGCACCAAGAGATTCCGCAAGAGAAATAAGGTCGCCGTCGCTGTACTCTCGAGTAAATTGTTCGAGAGCAACACCATTCGGAATAATCACAATAGGACGAGTTGCACCCATACCCCGCGCGAACGATGCCAAAAAACGTGAGATCGTTTGAATAATATCGGCTTTTTTAAAAATAAGCGCGTAAAGCGGAAAAATGAGCCGGATACGCCATCGCTGCGTAATATGCCCGATCGAATCTCCTTCTTGAAGTGTCAGGATATACGGTATTCCCCGCAGAAAACGCAGAAAGAGTGCCGGAAACCCGGCATACGACATGATCGCCCACGAAGCCTCATACCTATTTTTCATAGAAAGCCCGAAAGCTTTGAAAAACGCAAGGACCGGATATATTACTTTTATAAGGTACACTGGAAACGAAACCAACTCTTCGGGAGTTGGGTCTTTTTTTGAAAGGCCAACACGATAGACGGTCACATTCCCAATACGTTCTACTTTCGGCAGATTTCGATCGTGCCGAAGCGTTACCATGTCAAATTCTATCTCACCCCTGCTCACCCGATCCGTTATTTCTTTTACAGCAATTTCGGCCCCGCCAACGAGCGGGTAGTACATGAGAGAGAATATAAGCACCCGTTTTTTTGCCATTTCCCTATTGTAACACCTGCCGAAAGGCCGCAGTAACCTCTACAAGAGTGCAGTATTTTTAATCAGACGAGATGCCTATATCAGCATTTCCTTGAAATACGTGATTGTTTTACCTAAACCCTCATCAAGCGAAATGACCGGCTTCCAGCCGAGATTCTTTTTTGCAAGAGAAATATTGGGGCAACGCTTGCGCGGATCGTCTTCGGGAAGTGGTCTAAAAACGATACTGCTCTTCGTACCCGTCATCTGCTGGACTTTCTCTGCAAGCTCATTCATCGTATATTCGCCCGGGTTGCCGAGATTTACCGGGCCGACAAAATCTTCTTTTTTCATCATCGCAACGAGTCCGTTGAGAAGATCGTCTATGTATTGAAAACTTCTCGTCTGCGCCCCGTCTCCGTAAACCACAATATCTTCTCCCTTGAGTGCAGAAACAACGAAGTTCGAAACAACGCGACCATCGTCAGGCGCCATCCGCGGACCATACGTATTAAAAATCCGCACGATCTTTACATCGGTGCCGTGCTGTCGATGATAGTCCATGCAGAGCGTCTCCGCGCAGCGTTTGCCCTCGTCGTAGCAAGCGCGCGGCCCAAGCGTATTAACATGCCCTCGATAGTTTTCAGTTTGCGGATGTTCGAGAGGGTCGCCATACACTTCGGAAGTCGATGCCTGCAAGATTCGCGCGCCTTTATTCCGAGCAAACTCGAGCATATTGATCATGCCGAGCACATTCGTACGAACCGTTTTCACTGGATCTCTCTGGTATGCCACAGGAGACGCGGGACAAGCAAGATGGTAGATGTGTGCTATTGGCCCATCAAGAGAAAGAGAATACTCCACATCCGCTTCGATGCTTTCAAAATCGGGATTGGAAAGTAAATGTGCAATATGTTCCTTTCGCCCTGTATAGAAATTATCAATACTCACCACTCTATATCCATCATGAAGCAATCGTTCACAGAGATGAGAACCGACAAATCCAGCTCCACCCGTTACGACGGCTGTTTTTTTCATTTGGAAAAAATTTTATGTATCTCTAAAATCGCCCCCATCTTTTTCAAATCCCATTTGGAGCTCATAACATCTCGCATAATACGCACGCTGAAGCCCATGCCATAACTCATTCGCATCTGGAATTATTTCCCTTGTAAAATAAGGGTTATAGTCCAACTCCCACTTTGCGGAAAAGTCACTGACCGCCTTTATCGCACGCGCGACATTTTCTCTGTGTTTGTCTTCATATTCTTTCATATCATGGTCTAAAGGTTCTATTATTTCTCTCGGATCTGAAATTGCCAAAGGATGACGAATGGTATTTTTATCGTATCGAGGAAGTGTGTCCATCTTTGCTCCTGTCATATCGGAAATTGCTTTTTTAATTTTTTCTAATTCTTGATTTCTCCTAGAAAAAATAGTATGCGCCTCTAAAAGAGAATCTTGGGATCGTATCAATTCTAATTGTACTTCTTTTTGGTCATTAAAAAATTCTTCGCTTCGTAGCTTCTTTAATTTTTCAGACGACAAAGATTCTGAATTCGCATTCGATACTTTTTTTTCTTGTCCTTCCATAATAAATAGATTAAATACGATAAAAACCCATTCCTTCTATGGATTTAGAATAGAGTTTTTATATAATTTTGACAACAGGCCTAACGGCTGTGTGTTGTTTTTTGTTTTCATATATCACCATATATCACTGATAGCAAATTATTCGATAATCGTAATTTTGTCACTTTCCTTCTTTCTCAAAAATACTGCCGCGGAAGACGCGCCACCGAGCAATACGACAAGCCCCGCAATCCATGCCCAAAGATCGCTTCCTTCTTTCGTGTTTGATTCTGTAACTGTTGCACTCTGCGTCGTACTGCTCACACTTTCTTCAATTATCGTCAGATCAGTATGTATCGCCTTTTCACTATCTTTTTTCACAAGATGTTTTGCCTCAGCGGAAATACTTTTCGGTTTCTCTTTTTTTACAACCGAGCTTTCGACAGCAGAGTTCCTTGATACCTCAAGAGCTACCGCTGTTTGTAAACCTATAGTCGCAGGTCGCCCCTCAATAGAGCGATCTTTTGCCACTCCTTGAGAAACAACTGCTCCATTTGGATACAACAATACAAACGGCACAAGCGTTGAAAGTCCTGTCGTTTCCTCTGAAAAAAAGACCGTGCTCTCTGGAAGTATAAAAGTTCTCTCGGGAATAATAAACATTTTCTCTCCTTCAACAAGTCGCCAAAGAGAAATGTTCAAATGCTCCGATTGGTTATTATAGAGAGCAAATGCTCGCACATTATTTTGCACTACAGAAGAAATGTGAACATCCGCTGTGTGTGCTTCAATAGTCACTTGGGCAGTTGCTGAAAATTCTCCCGATGCAACAGAGAGAACAACAACATATTTCCCGGGAAAAGAATAGGTGTGCAGAACATGCTCTCCTTCCGCAGTCGAACCATCGCCAAAATTCCACAGATACCGAACATTTTCAAGCGGCTTATTCTCAAACCCGAACGCCGATCCGCGCAAATCAATCCCTGCACCGACAATCGCCACAGCGTGAGTATCTATGACAGCACGAATACTCTTCTCGGGCGGCAGTATGGGAGAGCTCTTGCTTTCGGTGCTTGTCGAAGGTGCTGGAGGATGAGAAGTTCCCGATCCTGCATTTGGTGCAGGCGGAGTCGCTTGAGAGGGTGGAACGGAAGCAGTATTTACCGCTCCCGGTGTCGGAAGGCCTGCGCGCCACGTACCGGCGACAAGCTGAAGCGACATTCCATCACCTGCACCGCCCATGTCAGTGCTGTACGCCACCGTATCGACATCAGCAAGATCCGTGTTCCGTAGAGCAAGTGTTTCTCCTGTTTGCTTCAACGAAAACGAGCTGTCAAAAATGCTCCCTGAAAACTGTGGCCAGTCTGCTTTAAATTTTGCAAAGTTTTCGACAATGACCGCATATCCGCCCGGAGAAATTACCGCATTCCCCTCTACTGTCTCTACTTTGTGATTCACGCCCTCTTCCACAAAACGCCACAAAGAAAAATCAACGCTGTCCGATGATGTATTTTCCACCTCAACCCACTCGCGATCAGTATCAGAACCTTCAAGGTCGTACATGATTTCCGTTATTGCCATTTGTGCATGCGCCAAAGAAACACTGCCCAAAAATAGTAAAAGTAAAAATATGAATTTCATGAAAGATAGAATGGTAGGATTGTAGCATAGAGCGCCGCGTGAAAACAAAAAAAGGGGTCTGCACACGCTGTGCAGACCCCCCGAAGATACAAGAATCGCTTTCGGGCAGCGATCCAGGAGATAAAAGGATCACCCCCTCTCTATACGCTTAGGTTAGAAAGAGACACCTTTTTCTCCTTTCATGAGTGGAAGGTTACGAAAATTATTGCTTTACCTGCCTCTCTGGCAGGCAGACCCGCGGAACTGGCGTGAGGGCCACCCAAAGTTGAAACATTTTGGCATGTGCCTGGCTTGCGCGCTTACGCTCTTCATCTGTACCTTTTCGCATACTATTCCTCCCTCACAAGTGTAGCGTCTCGTGTCAAACGCAGGAAAAACTCTGGCTCTAACATACTATGGTTTATCTACTTTGTCAAATTATGCTTGAGTGAGAGTATCCGCGTCACGCTTTCATCAATACGGTCTTCGCTCACGATCCCCCTCTCCACTGCGTCTTCGATCGCAAGGAACATTTTTTGATAGGTTGCTGGAGAGTGTATGATAAGGAGTATATCTGTTCCTGCTGCAACCGCTTGCACAGCTATTTCAGAGAAAGCATAGTTTTTGGTAAGTGCTCCCATGCCGAGATCATCACTTACAATCACACCCTTGAAACCGAGACCGTTTCGCAAAACATCAGTAAGAATCACGTTTGAAAGACTGGCAGGAAATTTTTTGTCTATGAAAGGCACCTTAAGGTGTGCGGACATGATGACCGGAACGCCTGCTTGTATTGCACTCTCAAACGGAGCAAGGTGCATTTTCCAGCTTTCAGCAGTACGCACAGTGACTGGTAATGTGACGTGTGAATCAATGGGCGTATCGCCGTGGCCCGGGAAATGTTTTGCAACACTTGCGACACCGCCATCGCGGTATCCTTCGATCATACGCTTTCCATAGAGAGCCACCGTTCCCGCATCTCCTTCAAATGTACGGTCATGAATAAAATCTTTCGTCGATGAAGATACGTCAAGAACGGGAGAAAAATTCATCGTAACGCCAAGCTCCCGCAATTCTTTCCCACGCGAGAGAGCAATATCATACGCCAGAGCAGCATTTGTGACTTCACGCTCCGATCGCATTTCGTAGCCACTAAATTTAAAACGTGAAATTTCGCCACCTTCTTGGTCTACTGCAATAAACAGGGGAGCTGCAACATGTGAACCAACTTCTTTTTGTAAAGCATTAATTAATTTTTTCGTCTGCTCTTTTGAAACCACGTTATCACCAAGCAGAACGACACCGCCAATCTTAAGCTCGCGCATCCATAAAACCATTTCTTCTGTAAGTTCTGTACCCGCAAAGCTCACGAGAAACATCTGTCCAATTTTTTCGCGCAGTGTCATCGATGCAATCTGATACTTCACCGTAAACGGTTCAGGTGCAGGAAGAGAAAATGTCACAGCCGAGGGAAGAGAGGATTTCTTCCCTCTCAATTCCCCTCCAGCAAAAACAGCCATTACGACCAAGGCCGTAGCGCAGAAAATTTGAATTCGATAGGACATGTATTCTGAATGTGGAAATAGATACTGTTATTTCGGTGGTTCGCCACGAAGAACGCGCTTGAGTACATCTTCCGGAATTTCCTCTGGTCCTTGCTTTGGCATTTCTTTTTTAATCGAAGACTGATCGACAGGTGTATCTTTCTTCTCTTCACTCCGCGTCTCCTCTCGCACAGGTGCAGGCGCTTGTTGTTTTGGCGTGGGAGCTATTTGATCTGCAGAAATATTTTCTTTCTTTTCCTCTCGAATAGATACTGACGTCCTTTCAAAACCCTGTTCCTTTCTCTCTGGAATAGCTTCCTTTTTCGTTTCTGTCACATGTGAAGCATTTTTAAGAACAGCAGAAAGAGCCGCTTTAAGACCTGTCAGGTTTTTCTCGGATGGTCCTTTGTCTTTCGTCGTGTTACTGTGCATCTGCGTCTGTGGAACTTTTCTCTCTTCCTTTTGAGCTTGAGCGGGAGGTTCTATTTCTCTTTTCTCATGCTCTTTTTGCGGAACATTTGAAACAACATGGGGCTCTGAAACATTTGAAAGCGCCTGTGCAAACGGCGTATGTACATTCGGGGGACGCACTGGGCTTGGTGCGGCGCGTTCATCACTTTTTTCTCTGTGCTCGGAAGAATGCGGGGCAGATTCCGCATGCGGGCGATTGGATTCCTCGTGCAGCACGCGCATCGGGGGTCGCTCGTGACGCGGCGAGTGAATATGCTCGCTTGGCTGATACCGTGAATGTTCACTCGGAGCACGGTAGGAATTTTCTCTCGCTCCGCCACGAAAATCGTCTCCTCTTCGCACAACCGGTCCCTCTGTCGGACGAGCCGGACGACGAAAATCTTCGCTTGGGGAAGCACTCGACGTTCTCCGCTCCTGCCGTTCTTGCCACTCCTGTTGCCGCTTTTCCACTTTCTCACCCATTTCAACTTGCCGCTGTGATGTATACTCTTCTTTTACCGCAGCCTCAATCGCATCGCGCGGATTCGAAAACATTTTCCTCGAATATTCAATAACTGCATCTTTTGAAGAAATACTAGGCTGCTTGATCGGCGGCAATGTTTCCGCAGAAAACGGTTTCGAACCGATCCCATTAATCATCAGTTTCAGATAAATCTGGGCAAAACCAAGATTGACAAGATCTTGCGCAGTAAATTGGGGCGCAAACTCTTTTTCGAGCACCTCTGCGTCGTACGCACCCACACGAAATGTAATCATCGTACCGACATTTCCAAAAACGGCATTGCGCACCTCCTCTGACATCTGCTCGATGTATTGATGTGCCATCGTCAGATTAAGTTTGTATTTCCGAGCTTCCGAGAGAATGTCCGCAAACGACTCGTTCGCAAACGACTGAAACTCATCAACATAAAAATAGAAGTTGGGCAGACGTTCAAGCGCTCCCGGAGAAACATCAGCGCGTGACATCGCGGCAAGATAAATCTTCGTAATAAGCATGCTTCCGAGAAGATTGGCATTCTGTTCGCCCACCTTTCCCTTTGACAGGTTCACAATGAGTATTTTGCGATTATCAACAATTTTGCGAAGATCAAATGTCGATTTCGCCTGTCCAACAATATTTCTGATGAGCGGATTTCCCGTGAACTGCCCGATTTTATTCTGTATAGCAGGAGTCGCCTCTTGTGTGTATCGGTCAGTATAGGTAGCAAACTCATCTACC
Source organism: bacterium (assembly GCA_023264615.1). Classification (GTDB taxonomy): domain Bacteria; phylum Patescibacteriota; class Minisyncoccia; order Phycocordibacterales; family VMGT01; genus VMGT01. The sequence continues at coordinate 27,961 of JAHFLU010000003.1, forward strand.
CAAAATGATTTCACGAGCGGATCTTTAATATTTTCAACTACCTTTTTTCGGTAGTTTTTATCTGTATACATTTTATTGACACCAAGCATCGTCGCATCCGGATATTCAAGAAGTGCAAGCAGCGTATTCGTCAGAATATATTCCATTCGGGCAGACCATGCATCAAGCCAAATCTTTTTGAATGCGCTCATAAGCCCACTCACCACGAGATGTCGCTTGTCATACCCAACATCTTCCATCACATTAAACGAAATGGGGTGGTCGAGATCGAATGGGGCAAAATACAAAACATCCTCTATTCGTTCTTCCGGAATATACTCGAGAAGCAGCTCGGCAGTCTTGCCGTGGGGATCAACAAAACAAAATCCTTCACCGTTCTTAATATCTTGCACCGCCATATTTTCAAGAAGCGTTGATTTCCCCATTCCTGTTTTTCCGATCACATACACATGTCGTGTTCGATCGTTTGCTTTAATACCAAAAGGAACGAGCTTGTTCCGTGCATCGGTCTTTGCAAAGTAGGTAACCCGTTCAGGATCCGAGATATATTCCATACGCGTTTAGTATACCATTTGCACTTTTTTACAAGTGCACAAAAATGTGAACAGTACCTGTGGCTTCCAGTGCAAAAGAGCGCACAGATGTATTTTTTTAAAACCTATAGGACGTACGCACTTGGATGCAGTTCGAGGAAAAACGAGAAGCGGAGCAAGCCGTATTCCTTATACGGCGATGCGAGCATCGCACGTTTTGACAAAGAAATGCGCCAAGTGTGTACGTCCTAACCTATTCAGGCAGCAACGCTCCTGCTGTGTACTTGTTCGCTGCATTCCAGAGCATCCAAGATGTCAGACCAGCATCATACGCGGCTTGCATCTGCGCCCGCACCATCTCAGCCGTGTAGTCTGCACCAAGGTCGAAATCTTGGAGCCATGGGCGAATCTGCCCGAAATGCACCTTCGCTTCCCGCGACTCCGGCGTCGTAGAAGCGCTCCACGCAAGCGCTTTCACTTTTTCATGCGCACGATCCATCGAAAACTTCACCACATCATAGGGTACTTTCGCAGGAGCCGGATATCCGTTGAAACCTGCCGGGTAATGCGATGGATACACCATCGGACCGATATAATCAAAATATGGCAGTGCATATTCAAGTTTCTGTCCGATGTTAAGATCATCTGCATTGGTTGTCACCATGCCAAAAAGATCCGCAGAAAGGATCGCGCCGGAACTACCGAGTTCCTGCCGCAGATATGCATAAAATTCCTTCATCACAAGCGCTTTTGTTTTTCCCTCACTAAACGGATACGCGATGTTGTACATATCACCATCCGACGGAAAACGAATATAGTCAAAATTGAGTTCGTCGAATCCGTATGCATACGCCTGCTTGCCGATCGCCACATCGTAATCCCAAGCCTCTTTGGCACCGGCATCGATCCAGCTGATGCCTTTACGGTCTTTCCACACAGCACCATCACTTGACCGTTTGACCGCAAGATCAGGGCGCAATTTCACCAAGCGCGGATCCTGAAAAACGGAAATTCTTCCGATAACATAAATACCTTTGCTATGCAGATATTCAATAAATTCCTTAATATCAGGGATGCGTTCTTCAACAGAATCAAACTTCTTTAGATATGGGTCATCAACGGCAAACGCAATCATGCCCGTATAATCTTTTATATCGATTACGAGCGCATTTGCCTCGGTCGTGTTTACCAGGTTTACAACGCGATTTCGAATATCCCTCGTTCCCGCAACCCAGCTTGTCATATAGAGTGCCTTCACCGAAGGTGGTGTTGTGACGTGCGTCGCTTTCCAAACCGGTGGCAAAGGGACAGCAGAAACAGCCGCAACTGTTTCTGCTGTACTAGCCACCGGCAGTACAGAAACTCCTGCATCGTATGAAACAATTGAAAACATCGGCAAAATAAAATACGCGATCGGCAAAAAACCGATCAAAGATGCGACAAACATCAGGCACTGTTTTAATTTCATGGGTACTCCAGTTTATTCTGCCATATTTACCGGAGGCGTCTGTGCACTAGAGTATGGCGGCAAAACAACATCGCTTTGTGGATCTACTTTTGGGACTTTTGGACGCGGCCCTCGTGAACGACGGGGACGTTCCCGAGGGGTACTCTCAACATACACTGGCTGCTTTTCAACAATAGCTACCTCTGCAGCCCCATTTTTAAATTGTTTGCGCGCAAAAACCGAGACAACGGTAATACAAACCCCTATAACCGTATACATGAACGTATCCCATGCCGAAGGGAACCCAAGGTGGGGGAGCAATGCAATCAAGAGGCCGGCAAAGATAAGAAATTTATACTTCGACATGTATAAGTTATAGCATAGAAACTCTAAAAACCCCCAACAATAACAACAAATTCGCCTTTCACATGATCGGGGTTATTTAAAAAATATGCCGCGACTTCGTCGGCAGAACCGGATACAATCTCTTCAAATTTTTTTGTTAATTCACGACCAATCACAATTTTTCGACTCGGACTTTCTTTTAAATATTCTGCAAGTGTTGTCAATGTTTTTTCTATTCTGTGCGGTGATTCGTACAAAACAACCGTGCGCTCACATGCCGTAATTTCTTTAAAAAGAGTTTCCCTTCCCTTTTTGTGTGGTAGAAATCCCAAAAAAAGAAAACTTGAGCTTGGAATACCACTGGCAGAAAGTGCTGCAAGTGCGGCACTTGCACCCGGTATAGGCACCACCCGCACTTCCCCATTCGGAGGATTGCCGAACCTCGCATAAATTTGTTCGATGAGAAGCGACCCGGGATCAGAAATAGTCGGCGTACCAGCGTCACAGACAAGTGCCACAGTATTGCCTTCTCCAAGAAAATCGAGAATTTTCTCTGCTTTTCTTGTAGTGCTCTGCGCATGATATGAATCAACGCGGGTATGAATGTCGTATGCAGAAAGCAACTTGCGCGTCTCTCGTGTATCTTCACAGAGAATAAGATCAACCTCCTTAAGAATACGAATTGCTCGAAGCGTTATATCTTCGAGATTTCCAATTGGTGTTGCTACCACATAGATAATTGACATATCAGAAATTTTATACTGTAATATACAAAAAGTCAACGCTGCCTCGCTCGTTTGTAACGCACCCTAATTTTGTGATATACTTTTTTGTTAGTCTCAACACATAGGGAGGTGTCAGCCGTGGAAACGCTCTGTGGTCTTGGTTTGTTCACTGTGATAATTGCGAGCGGACTGTACTTCATTGGAAAACAAGTGCCAGTTCCAACGGATCAGCCAACATCAGAAACAATTCTCTCCCCTCCTCGTTCTTCAATGCTTTCCTTGCATAAGGCTATGTTATGCAAACGTGGAATCGATACACTCTAAGAGCCTGTCTAAGCCTCCACCGGTCCCATGCCTTTCGCATGGGACTTCTTCCTTTTCAACAGCGCATCACCAACTTTGAATATGTCTCCCGCGCCCATCGTGATAACAATATCAGTTTCTCCCGTACCGTTTTCTAAATATGAAATAACCTCTTCAAATCCACCCATATACATCGTTTCACCGCAAACATTTGCGATTGCATCTGCTACTATCTCTCCGGAAATTTCCGGATCAGGATCCTCTCGCGCAGCATAAATCGGTGTGATGATCACAGTATCCGCATCTTTAAATGCCCCCGTGAATCCCTCGAAGAGTAATTTCGTTCTGCTGTAGAGATGCGGCTGAAACACTACGGTAATACGTTTTTCAGGAAATATCTCTCGCGCACCCTGGAGAGCAGCTCTTACTTTCTGCGGATTATGAGCGTAGTCGTCGTACACAACCGCACCATTCTCCATCGTTCCTTTGTATTCAAATCTGCGCCATGTACCTTCAAACTCTGCGAGCGATTTTTTAAGAACGACATCGGCAATATCCAAAATCTTTCCAACAGCGTATGCAGCAGAAGCATTCATACGATTATGTTCGCCAGCAACCTTGAGCTGCATGCCATCTTGTCGATACTGCGTATAGTCAACAACGCTTGCAGAAAGACCCTGCACAACGGGAGACACGTGCTTATCCCGAGCATTGCATATCACGTAGCCATCTTTCGGCACACGCTCTGCCAATTCTCGAAACGTAGCTTGTATCTCTCCCAGATCTTTATAAAAATCCAGATGGTCTTCATCAATATTATTGATCACCAAAATATTCGGGTGCAGATGCAGAAATGATTTTTTGTACTCGTCTGCTTCTACAACAAAATAATCACTCTTTCCTCCAATAAAATTACTGTTCTCTGCTTTCAAAAGACTCCCTACAACAACCGTCGGGTCAAGCCCGCCGTCCCGAAGGATTCCCGCAATCATTGCTGTTGTTGTCGTTTTTCCATGAGTTCCCGATACCGCAATCGTATACTTTCCTTGCGAAACTATCCCAAGCATTTCGGGATATGAAAGCACAGGAATATTCCTCGCATACGCTGCACGTAATTCGGGATTATTCTGTGCGAGCGCATTCGTATACACAACACAGTCAGCATTATGCGGTATGTTCTCTCCTGCATGGCCAAACCGCACTGCCACACCGAGTTTAATCAATTCATCCGTAACCTTCCCTGCGCTGCGATCAGACCCACTCACCCGTTTTCCTGACAACAGCATCATGCGTGCAAGCGCCGAGACACCAATCCCACCAATGCCGATAAAATGCACTGCTTTGAACTTTTGAATATCTATCATGCTCGTAGTGATTGTATCATGGCTCTAAATTGGTCTCCGCGGTCATATTCATTTTTGAACATACCAAACGAGGCAAACGCCGGACTAAACAAAATAATATCTCCTTTCGCCGCTTTCCTGAATGCAGCATCAACCGCATCTTTAAGCGTTCCCACTTCCACAATATCAAGCTTCTTGTATTTGTGTACCAAAGCGCTAATACGCTCCGTTCCGCTTCCAGGAAGAAGTACGACAGTTTTGCAAAAAAGTGGTAACTGGCTGATAAGTTTTTTCATATCAAGCTTTTTGTCGTGGCCACCAAGAATTAAAAGAACATTTTTTTTCTGACCAACAGCCTGTAGCGCAGCAAGCGTTGCATCGGGTGTTGTTGCACAGGTATCGTTATACACTAATTTTCCCCCCACATCTTTAAGCCGTTCCAGACGACCAGGAACTCCGGGGAAATTTTCTACCGTTTTTTTCGCAACTGCAAGAGGTATACCCATCTTTTTTGCAACGGCAATCGCAAGTGCGACGTTGGCACAAAAATGCGCCCCAGGAACCCGCAGCTTCCATGACCGCGGAACTGCACCTGCTCCAACCACAAGAGAGCGCTTCGCGTGAACACGATACTTCTTTTTAATCACAGGAAAAACTTGTTCTCCCGTAATAAGTACATCCTCTTTCTTCTGAAACTTAAAAATGCATGCTTTGTCTTCAAAATACAGCTTTCGGTCATTGTGATAATAATCAAGATGATCATCAAGAAAGTTTGTAAACACTGCGATATGCGGGGAAATCTTTGCATCACCAAATCCCTGCAGTTGCCATGAATCAAGCTCCAGAACAACAATGTCTCCTCTTTTTATTTTCTTGATAAGCGGCAGCGTCGCCATACCACGAATGTTGCCACCGAGATAGACGCGCTTCCCTGCAGCCTTGAGAATTTCGTAGATGAGATATGTTGTCGTTGTCTTTCCTCGCGTACCCGTAATGCCCACAATAGTCACCTCGTTTGCAAGACGTACAAAAAGAGATGCGTCCATTTCAATCGGTATCCCACACTTTCGTGCATGCGCAATATACGGAGAATCGAGCGGCACACGTGCTGCTTTGAGCACCATGTCGCATTTTTCAAAATCTTCGAGACGGTGCTTTCCGAAAACATATTTGATCTTGCGATAGTGCTTAAGTTCTGCAACAGATGTCACCAAATCTTTCTTTGACTTCATATCTGTAATAAGGAGAGTAGCACCGCATTCTATCAAAAATTTGGCATCATGTAACCCGCGCCCAAGAAGACCAAGGCCGAGCATAGTGATTTTCTTTCCCCTAAAATGTTTCGCATAATCCGGCATGGCCGCAATTTTACGCGAACATCACATAAATGCAAATGAGGCAACAGCATCGCTGTCGCCTCATGTGTTCTCATGATGAAAAGTGGGACTAGCGACCATGAACACATTCTTATCTTCATCGGAGATGTAAACGATATGTCCTGCGTATAATCCGCCAACAACCCTCCATCGTGCAATACCAGAGGGTAAGATAATCTCAAACCGCACAACCGTCCATACAATCGCAACTCCCGTCGGAACAAGGTCATACTCCGTCCGAAACATCGACATCGGCTTCCAAAGGATTTCAAGAGCCATGGGCATCTCCTTCCAAAGGCACTATAACACTCTTCGAGCAAAGGAGACAATGTACCCCCGAGGAGGCCGTCGGCTTTCCCTATGTGGTGTATTTTTTGTCGATTATATCTAACGACTGTTCAATCTTTCAGAATTTTCGCTTCAAGTACAGGGAGCAATACCAGCCGGGATAAAATCCGTTCGAAAAAATAACCACAAACATATATTGGACATACACAACCACTCATGTTACTTTTTTCGAAGTCGGTACATTTTGAAAAAATGCAGAAACCTCAAATCTCTCGCGTGCGTTGACCAAAAACTGCCCGAAAAATACTCTCACAACAGAGTCTCCATCCACCCACAAGTTGAAAACCTTCTCATTCAGCGAAAGAAAAATGATGACAGACAAGACGCTCGAATCAATCTCGCTTTGGTATAAATATAAAACGGCCGTATGGCTGAAAGAGTCTGCAGAAACTACTGTTGTACATAACATCATGCGTGTACTACGTGCTATACACGGGTCAAGCGATCTTGCGTATGCAAGCATTCCAGTAACATCAGGAAGGTTTCTCTATGAACTCAAACAACGCAAACCGCTCGTGCTCGCAAATATCCAGATTGAAGAGGCGATCAAACACAATTATTCTTTCGGATGGAAATTCGTCGAAGATATTCGTGCACGCAGAACATGCCCTGTCATTTTTCCCGCAGATCTCATACCGGTGCACCAGAAGTGGGAGCAGGTACATTTCCAAAGTTTATGGTTAAGCATTATCGCTGAAAAATGTACCGAGGTTCACATGGCGCACGGATGGGAATACAGCAATGGAGCATCGGAAGAATTTACACATGTTATGCAACTCAAACTTGGTCTTCCAAAACACGATAATCTCGTCTTTTGGAACACGAAAGGGCTCTGGGAAGTGGAGTGCGAAAGAATGCGAAATATCCTTGTATATGACGACACTGGCCGAGTGCTCTCACTCAGTCGCGGTTGCAAGCTCATTGAGAAATCCCTTGCATGGATCAAGAAAAATAATTTCTCCGCACCTGTGATCAAGAACTGTCTCGATCTACTTCGACTCACCGAGAATATGCTCACACAAAATTTCTATCAACAGTAAAAACTTAACCGCCCCCTTTCGGATTCGGATATCGAGGGGTAATGTTTTTTGAAACCACTTCGACTGCTCGACTTTGTGGGCGCGGAGAGATTTGAACTCTCAAGCCTTGCGGCATACGGTTCTGAACCGTACGCGTATACCAATTCCGCCACGCGCCCATTTCACTGCGCCAAATATTTTTTGGCGCAGTATCTTTATATTTTACATATCCACAGCATACCACGCAGGTACGCAGAGAGATTTTGGATCTTTACCATCCCAGCTGATTTCTCCCGTTACAACCAAATTCGATATATACGGTTGCCAAACGTGCTCTACTTCATTCACTCGATGTGCAAGAGTTACAATGGTATCTTCCGGTAGTATTGGCACACTTTTTCGAAAAAAAATGGGACCCTTGTCATACCGCGCCGTAACGAAATGCATACAAACCGCACTCTTTCTAATCTCTCCCCGTCGATATGCTTCGAGCACTGCCGCATGTACACGTGCACCATAAAAGCCCCTTCCGCCAAATTTCGGCAAAGGACCAGGATGGATATTGATCGTT
>JAHFLU010000046.1 GCA_023264615.1 bacterium
CTCCATGATAAAAAACAACAGAACGATATTGCTCTCCAATATCCGGCCCCTGCTCATTCATCGTCGTCGGATCATGATTTTCCCAGAAAAGTCGCAGGAGCGTTTCGTAAGAAATTTGCTTTGGATCAAACGTAATTTCAATTGACTCGGCATGTCCCGTATTCCCTCCGCATACTTGTGTATAGGTCGGATTTGGCATAGTGCCACCCGTGTACCCTACACGCGTCGAAAGTACGCCTTTCTGCACACGAAAAAGTTCCTCAACGCCCCAAAAACAGCCTGCGGCAAATGTCGCTATTTCACTCATCTGTAATCGCTGGCATAAAATCACACGTAAAGCCACACACAGCCGCACAGATTTCTGTGCCCGGCGGACACGATCGGCCGCACGTGTTAAACGTTCCCCCACGCTCTGTACAATCGCTTTGCCATGCCGCCGTTCCCTCCGCAGGCGCAGACGTTCCATAGATAATCGATTCCTCCCCCCCAAGTACGGGAGGTGTGGCAGAAATCGGAGCTTTCGGAGTTCCCAGAACAGCTTCAATCACCGTGTCGATAGATGCATCAGTAACAACAAAAGCAAGTCGTTCTCCAACATTCTCGAGAAGCTTTGCATATCCTGCGGATGTGATCATCTGCTCCGCGGATGTTACCGATTCTAATTGTTTTCGCTCATATCGCAGTTTTTCGTTTTCAAACATATACACACCTCCCGCTGTTTCAACATACGCAAAGTCGGCATCCACAAGCGTCGGGAAAGCCTGCTTAAGGAGCGACGCATCAAATCCTTCAATCGGCTGCCCCACACGGGCAATCGCTTCTTTTGTGAGTGCGCTCTCAAACTTTTCAACATACCCGGAGTTCGTCGCAACTATCCCGTCTCTTTCCCCAAAAAACAAAAGGAGTCCGCCGATCACAAAAACAACAAGAACTCCCATAATAACTATCGTGCCATTTCCCTTATTCATAGATATAAGCTTGAGTAACGAGAGTTTTCTTCGAAATCCATAGTAAAGGTTATTATACCATACTCGTATGCATGCTAAAGTGTGTGGCTTCAAACACTCTTATGAATAGGATATACTAGCATTAAGTAACTTTTTAACCACTTAATTTCTATAATTTCTATGGTACCTATTAATTATCTCGCCGTGCTTGTAGCAGCAATTGCAAGCATGGTAATTGGGTCCCTCTGGTATGGACCAATCTTCGGCAAACAGTGGGTCGCACTTTCCGGCATGCCATCAGACAAAATGGACAAGGCAAAAGCACAAGGAATGGGAAAGGCATACGCAATAGCTTTCGTCGGATCGCTCCTCCTTTCATACGTTCTTGCGCACGCTATCGTTTTTGCAGGCAGTTATATGCATGTTGAAGGCATCAAGCTCGGCTTGACAGCAGGATTTTGGAATTGGCTTGGGTTCATCGTACCGGTTACTCTCGGAAGCGTCCTCTGGGAGATGCGTCCATGGAAACTCTGGGTCATCAACATAAGCTACCACCTCGTAACCCTCATGCTCATGGGCATCATTCTCGCCCTTTGGACAGTGTAGGAGCCTCGCAAAACCCAGTGCATACCACTCCTGCTATTTTGTAGTTATGGCAAATTCTATTAAATATTTTTATGTATATGCAGAACTCACATGAAGTTTCTGGGCCATCTGAAAAAGAACAAGAACCCAACCAACAAGGAAAAAGGATTTTAGTAGAACTTCTGCAGGAAGACTCGAAACGGGCAAAAGAAAGCTATGCGTTTCAGGAAAAACCCAATCTTCTTAATACACTGACGAACAGTGCAGAGGAACAGCAGGAAACAGAAAGAGTCCTTCAGCAGGCAGTCGAACGAATGAGTGCATCGATTAAAATAGCCCGAGATACGGTTGCTTCGCGTCCTGACGAGTATGCAAAGCCTGTTGAAATCTGGGCAGATATTCTTGTTGAACGAAAGGACGAGTCCAGTATCGAAGTTTCTGTTGACTTTGATGCAAAAGCAAGCGACGGAATCGTTCGGGGTATAGAAGGCACCGGCATTTCTCATCTAACCAATCTAAGAGACGGCATACCTAACCGGGAGCGTGCCGAGAGGAATGCAAAAGTACGAGCGACAACTCTTGCCCGAGCGTATTTGAAAGCAGGTCAAGCAGAGCATTTCAATACTCATATCAATATCAAAATATAGAGGGGCAGATAGGTTTCTTAGATCTTTTGCGCCTCTATCATCAAAAAAGCGGGATTTCTTTTCGTGCAGTGTTTTCTGCTCTTTGACGAACTCCCCTTTCGCTCTGTTTGTGTGATATCCACTCTTCGAGACGCACCACCGCGAAACCAGATTTTGCGAACGCCTTGAAATATTCTTGTAAAGACCTGTGGAAAGAAAATGTGGTGGTGCCGTCCGATCCTGGATGCATCTCTATCGCTACGCCCGCTGATGAGAGGTAGTGTTCTATTCTCCTAAACTGTATTTGTTTTTCTTCGTCCCATCCCCAATTCGAGCTTTTTGGTATTCGAAATGCCGGATGGTTAAGCACAATAATAAAACGTCCTTGTGATGTAAGCACGCGTGAAACTTCTTTGTAGACTTCTTCTAGATTTTCAATATTTTGCAATGCAAGAATACAGATGACAGCATCAAACGATGCAGGAGACGCAAATAAAAGTTTTTCTGCAGAAGCAACATGGTATGTAATTCCCTTCTCTGACCGGGCCGTAGCACGGTCAATAAGCTCTTTTGAAATATCGCAGCCGGTAACACGTGCTCCTGTTTTGTCAAATTCACGAGAGAAAAATCCCTGTCCGCATGCAAGATCAAGTAAGCGCTCCTTTCTCCCTAGCCCAAGAATACGCAGAACATTAGGTAGGATAACCTTTTTCTGATACGTATCAGCCTCCTCCAGAAGATAGGTATCATACCATTGTGCAACATCATTCCATGAGGTATCTCTCTTTTTCTTCTTCACCATTTTTTCATTTTGCAATATTTTTTGATTACGTCAATATTGTTCTCATCTGAACTTCAGTGTTAGCGTTAACTCGTTGTGGATCTATACGAAAATAGTTCGCATGGAGGAGAATCCATGATTTGTTTGCTCCCAGGCGCATCGGCAACCGGTAGAGATTTTCTACTCGAAAAGCTACTCGCGAATACGGTGATCATCGGCGAAAAACTCTCGCTTACGCGACCCTTTCGCATTATGATTGCAAAAAAAACGACGACGCGGGCACAACGGGGTGTTGATCTCCTTAAAACATGCATTTCTCGATCGGAATTTGAAACTGGTGTGGCAAGCGGTGATATCATCGCCCCCTATGTTCTCGAAAGTAATAATGAACTCTACGGATATCATGTTGCTGCTTTTGAGAACGACGACGCCGATATTCTCGTCGCTGATGCAAGTGTATACCAGATCCCCGAGCTTTCTTTGCGTTTTGGCAGCCGTGTCTACAGCGCATCCATGATCGCAACACGGCAATATCGCGAAGAAAACCTGCGGACGCGTGGTTCTGAAAAAGAGGACGAGATCCAAGATCGTCTCAATCTGGGGGATGCTCACGTCGCGATCGCTATCATGATGAGCAATGATCGCCTTGTTTCGTACCACGACTTCATCGATCCCAGGCTTGCAGACCAGCTTGACGATCTCGTTGCACATGCAACAGCAGGCACAAAAAATGCAGCGGTGGCAGAGCAAATAGCACATTTTACGAAATCTAAAAATGTCGCTGGTATCGTCGAGAATCTCGCTCGAAACAACGCTCCCTGCATTGATGAACTATCAGTTCTTAGCAACGCCCACCGTATCGCCCCGGATGTAGATATTACGTCCACCGCTTTTTTCGATCTCGGCGTCAACATTTTGAAAAACGCCTGGAAAAAAACGGCTGCATACGCGTAGTTGCACAAAAACATGCAATGGTCACGTCATCATTGCATGTTTTTTAAAGCGTATTCCAATCGTATATTTTGAGACCATCTCAAAATATCGATTTTCTTTTTTTCTATATAATCAGAAGCCTTAATGTCATAACATGCCAATCATCAAAAAAATAACCGCCCGCGAAATACTCGACTCGCGCGGAAACCCAACGGTAGAAGTTGATCTCACCCTTAAAGACGGCTCGTTTGGACGTGCAGCGGTCCCCTCTGGAGCGTCAACAGGAACATACGAAGCCGTCGAACTGCGCGATATCAAATCACCTCGATACGGTGGCAAAGGTGTTCTCATTGCCGTCTCGAATGTCAACCACGATCTCGCAAAAGCCCTCTCTAATAAAGACTTCGACCAAAAAAAACTTGATGCCGCTATGATAAAGCTCGACGGCACAAAAAACAAAGAACGGCTCGGGGCAAATGCTATCCTTGGTGTTTCTATCGCATTCGCAAAAGCGACTGCGGTATCGCGCAACAAAAAATTGTACGCATATTTCAGACAAATCTCGGGAACCAAATCAATCTCGCTTCCGATGCCGATGATGAACATTTTAAACGGCGGCCGTCATGCTGAAAATTCGACTGACCTCCAAGAATTCATGATTGTCCCCATCGGCGCAAAAAGTTTTAAGGAAGCGCTTCGCTCTGGCGCCGAAGTTTTCCATGCACTTAAAAAAATCCTCAAAAACCGCAAACAGAGTACCTCCGTCGGCGATGAAGGCGGATATGCGCCATCGCTTCCATCGAATGAAGCTGCAATCCAAATCATCCTCGAAGCAATCAGTGCGGCAGGATATATACCCGGCAAGCAAATTGCGATTGCGATTGACGCCGCAGCAAGTGAATTCTACAAAGATCGCAAATACCAACTCGCATCTGAAAACAAAGTGCTGACAAGCGCGGAACTCATACAGCTTTATGCCTTGTGGATACAAAAATACCCGATTGTTTCAATCGAGGATGGTCTTGCTGAGGACGACTGGGAGGGATATGTGCATTTTACAAAACTGCTTGGCAAGAAAGTACAGATTGTCGGCGATGATCTCTATGTTACGAACAAAGAACGACTCGAACGCGGTATCAAGGAAAAATCTACAAACTCAATTCTCATTAAACTCAATCAGATCGGCACCGTAACAGAAACAATAAACACCATAGCGACAGCGCATAAAGCAGGATTCACGACCGTCGTATCGCACCGTTCCGGAGAAACAGAGGATACAACCATTGCCGACTTTGCTGTCGGCCTGAACGCCGGACAGATCAAAACCGGATCACTCTGCCGCAGTGAAAGAGTAGCAAAATACAACCAACTTCTTCGTATCGAAGAGGAACTTGGGCCAAGAGCAGTACTTGCACACCTCAAAAAACGCTCGTCATAAACGCCATGGAGAAAACTATATGAAGACAAAAATCGTTGCAACTATCGGCCCCTCCTGCGACAACCTCGATATGATCACAAGGCTCGGTGAAGCCGGTATGGACATCGCTCGCGTCAATTTCTCTCACGCAAAACATGAAGGATACAAACAGATACGCGATAACGTTCTCAAAGCATCGCGGGCAATCGGAAAACAGATCGTGATACTTGCAGACATGCAGGGGCCACGTATGCGCGTCGGCACACTTGAAGCATGGGGCAAAGTGCTCAAGGACGGCGAGAAAGCGTTCTTCACGACCGATCCGAGCGATACCAGCGCCACATTCATCGATAATCCCCTGCTCCACAAAGAGATTTTGGTTAATGATCCACTCTTTCTCCTCAACGGCGAAATCGAATGTATTGTCACCAAAGTAGAGGGAAGCCGCATAGAGACAAAAGTCATACGCGGCGGCAAACTCTTTTCACGCAAAGGTGTCAATACGCCAAATACAAAACTCTCGATCTCCGGCCTGACAGAAAAAGATATCGCTGATGTTCAATTCGTCCTCAAAGAAGGCGTTGATCTCATCGCCATATCCTTCGTGCAGAATGCAGATGACGTGCGCAAGCTTCGCACCACCACCGGAAACACAAAAATAAAAATTGTTTCAAAGATCGAAACAAAAATAGCGCTCGATAACATTGATGAGATCACGCGAGAATCCGATGCTCTCATGATCGCACGTGGCGACCTCGGCATTGAAGTGCCGTCAGTGCAACTTCCTTTCATTCAACATCATCTTATAGAGCTCGGTCTTTGGCACAAGAAACCAACCATCACCGCAACACAAATGCTCATGTCCATGGTAGACCGGCCGCAGCCAACACGTGCTGAAATTACCGACGTTACAAATGCCATCTGGGACGGTACCGATGCAGTCATGCTCTCCGATGAAACAGCAAGCGGCAACTACCCCCTTGAAGCCGTCCAAATGATGAAAAAAATCGCCCTCGAGGCCGAGCGTGTCATGTACGAAAAAGGGTACTCGCTTTAGTAGGACGTACGCACTTGGATGCAGTTCGAGGAAAAACGAGAAGCGGAGCAAGCCGTATTCCTTATACGGCGACGCGAGCATCGCACGTTTTGACAAAGAAATGCGCCAAGTGCGTAGGTCCTATTCAAAAAAGGTACGTCTTCCCTAATTCAAGGGTTATAAATTTAATCCCTGCTGCGCCAAGAACTTCCGCCGGTACACGATGCACCGCACCCGGTGATTTGAGCATCCCTTCATGCACCGGAAAACAAATTTTGGGTTTTATTGCAAGGGCATAATCAATCGCTTCACTCAATGTAAGCCATGGCCCCGCAACAGGCAGCGCAAGAATTTCAACAGGCATTCTCGGTTTCCGGAGAGCATCTCCTCCATAAAAAAGTTTCTCCCCGAGCATATAGCCTGTATTTTTTACGGTAGGAAGAGAACGGTGGATCACTGCATGTTCTTTGCCGCTCCCTTCAATAACAACACCATTCTGCACATATCGGCCCGCGTCTTCCACAATACGGAATCCAATTCCTTCTTTTTCTAAGATTGTACCAACATCACTGTTCGTGAGAATTTCGAGTCCTGGATTTTTTTTCATAATCGCACGCAGCGATTCGATAGACAGATGGTCCTGGTGTTCGTGTGTGACCACCACAGCCCCCAAGCCTGTCTGTATATTTTGTTCTGTCGAATAGATACCGGGATCAATCAAAAACTTCGCCTCGTCTTCTTCCACCAGTAAACAACAGTGTCCGAATTTTGTTATTTTCATAAAACGATTTTACACAAAGACAAAGGACCTCTGTATTGTTTATTATACCATCTGCACGAAACTCTATTCCCGGAACCAAAAACTGGTATCATGCGTTTATAAGGAAGGCGTACAGAGAACGCCTACGAACAAATGACCTTGCAATACACTCTTAAAAAATACTTCCACGAATTTTTCATCTTCGGTGTAAAACAGGCCCATGCGGCACTTTTTGCCGGACTTTTTTTTATGCTTCTTTTTGCCTCAAATCATCTCCAGATCGGCTCAATTGCCCGATATGATTTCATATTCATTGTCGCACTCTTCCTACAGTTTACCTTCTACTATTTTGGACTCGAGACAAAAGATGAGATCAAGGTAATCTGCCTTTTCCATATCATCGGACTTATCCTTGAGCTCTACAAAACAAATCCCGGAGTGGGCTCATGGAGCTATCCAGAACCAGCACTCTTTAAAATAGCAACCGTCCCTCTCTACAGCGGGTTTATGTACGCTGCCATCGGCAGCTACATTAGTCAGGCCTGGAAAATCTTCAAACTGGAACTCACAGGGTACACTCGTTATGGATGGAGTATTGTGTTATGCGTATTCATCTATACCAACTTTTTCACCAACCACTTTTTGACAGATATACGTTTTTTGCTCATACCCCTTGTTTTTGTATTCTTTTGGAAGACACGCGTACATTTCACCATCATAGAACAGCCCAGGGTCTTGCCGCTTTCTATCTCGTTTCTTCTTATTGCATTTTTTGTCTGGGTCGCAGAGAATATTTCAACCTATCTCGGTGCATGGCAGTACCCCGACCAGATTCATACCTGGCATCTCGTATCGACACAGAAAGTCACATCGTGGTTCCTCATGGTCATCATCAGCTTTATCCTTGTCGCATACCTTAAGCACTTTAAAAAAGACGTGCTTAACAAATATAGGTGACCCTGCGGCAAGACCGCAGGGTAAGAGCGGTACTCCCTGTGCTCATCACGTGCGTGGCAAGCCACGCGGTATTCACCTATATTGCGTCGTCGCTCGGCCCACATGAAAGGAGTACCTTTCATGTGTCAGCCTCGCTCGACGCAATAATTATTTTTATCGGGGTGCCGAGAATCGAACTCGGATCACACGAACCCGAATCGTGCATACTACCGTTGTACTACACCCCGTTTATGTATATTTTTTGCACTTTCTCTCTTTCAATT
>JAHFLU010000004.1 GCA_023264615.1 bacterium
TTCCGTCTACCTCGTTGACCGTACTATTCCGATGCTTCCGCATATACTCTCAAACGACCTCTGCAGTTTGAATCCAAACGAAGATAAACGCTCGTTTTCTGCAATCTTCACGCTCGACCACGATGGTACTGTGAAAGACCGCTGGTTCGGCAAAACCCTCATGCATTCAAATAAGCGCTTCACCTATGAAGAAGCACAGAAAACTATTGAAACAAGGGAAGGGGTATTTGCCCGAGAGCTTGGAATACTGAACGCGCTTGCAAAAAAGATAAAAGCTCGGCGGCATGCGCATGGGGCGATTGATTTCGAAGAAGATGAAGTGCAGTTTACGCTTGATCCGCATGGAAAGCCAACCGGGATCAAACGCAAGGAGCGCCTCGATGCCCATAAGCTCGTCGAAGAATTTATGCTGCTCGCAAACAGAGAAGTCGCCGAGAGCATTGACCGCCTCGAGAAGCAGGAAAAAAAGAAACGCTTGTTCATCTACCGTATTCATGACGTGCCAAATGCAGAAAAAATAGAAGAGCTCGGGATTTTTTTGCGCGCAATCGGCCATGAGCTCACAATCAATAAAGGACGTGTCTCATCAAAAGACTTGAATGCCTTGTTTAAACAAATTGAAGGTGAAGCAACAGAAGCCCTCGTTAAAACAGCAGCCTTGCGTGCCATGTCGAAAGCAATATATTCCACAAAAAACATTGGGCACTTTGGCCTCGCATTCAAATACTATACGCACTTTACCTCCCCTATTCGTCGCTATCCTGACGTCATGGTGCATCGACTTTTGCAGAAATATGTACTGCATCAGAACGTGCACGAATCGGAGTTAAAAAAATATCATGCGCTTGCAGCCTCATCAACCCAGCAGGAAATTTCCGCAACGGAAGCAGAGCGTGCTTCGATCAAACTCAAGCAGGTCGAATATATGGCCGAACATATCGGAGAGACATTTGATGCAATTATTTCAGGCGTAACAGAGTGGGGCATCTATGTTGAAGAAAAAAATACAAAGGCAGAAGGCATGATCCATATAAGCACCCTCGGCAACGAATACTTCGAGCTTGATCAGAAAAATTACCGGCTCATCGGGGTCAACACCAAAAAAACATTCAATCTCGGGGACAAACTGCAGATACGGCTCATCCGTGCAGATATTGACGCACGAATGCTTGATTTCGCTTTAGCATAAAAAGAAAAGGCTGCAACAGAGTGTTGCAGCCTTTTCGCGTGGACTATGTCATTTTGTGTGCAGCAATAATCTTATTGATCTTTGCAAGCCGATGCCACCCTTCGAGCATACCGCGTGCTCCCCATTCGCCACCGAGGTTGATGACGTCTGGAATGTTTTTCTGTGGTAGTTTTGGTAAAACTTCACGCGGAATAGGGTCCGTGTATGGATCAAGTTCCCTCTGATACAGTATGTCCGAACGCCGTGCATAGTAATCATGCACACTCAATAAACGTATCCAATAACTTCGGAGAACTTCATCGAGAAGCATCTTCTCTTCTTTTGTTGGCCCGGAAACAACCTCAACAATATGTTCTGGACGAAGTACTATTGTACTGCTGTTTTTAACCCGCAACTGCTGCGGCGCTCCTTGGGCAAAAAAAGAAAAATAGAGATCGAGCTCGCCAGACGGGATCGCCGCAACCACAACTCCATACGTACCGTATTCAAATTGCCCGCGGATGCCATGTATTGTTGCCGCAATCCAATCGCCATCAGATATACCGCTGTAATACGGGTGTCCCTTTGCAAGTGCAGCAACAATACTATTCCCCATACTCATCTCTATTCCATCGCTCTTGCCACCCACGTAGGAACCATGCAGCAAGCCTACCCGTACCAAAACATAGGTGAGATCAGAATTTGAGTGCCGTTCAAATGTGCGCACACAACGCATGAAACTCGGAAGAACCGCGGCATACCCCTCGTACACCTTTGGGGTAAACACCGTTTGACCCAACGCATTCCGCTCTGGCAAAGCGAATGTTTGGACAGGAGCATTGTAAAAATCGAGAATCCCCTTTATACCGAGCCTCTCCTCGAGCGCCGCAAATTCTTCAATGAGCTGCGCCGGACTTCCAAGTCGGGAAATGATTTTTTCAATCGCCTTTTCCTTATCACTATTTTTCTGCATCAGACAATCTCCCTTCGATTGAACACCGTTTGTTCTATAAAAAACTATCCATGCATACAAAAGCATGGAATCAACTTTTTGTCAATCAATCCTATTTCGCCACGAGTACCGCTTCGTCAAGTCGAACAGAGAGCAGCTGTGAGACGCCGTCCCCACCCATGGTCACACCGTAGAGAATCCCCGCACGACTCATAGTCTCGCGGTTGTGGGTAATGAGGATAAGCTGCGAATGTTTCGCGAGATTTTCGATCATATCGCCATACTTGCGCGAATTTGCCTCGTCGAGTGCCGCATCCGTTTCGTCAAGAATGAGAAACGGGGGAGGATTCACCTGCGAGATCGCAAATATGAGCGCGATCGAAGTAAGCGCACGTTCACCTCCTGAAAGCATGTCGAGATTACTGATGCGTTTCCGCGGCAAACTCACATCGATTGCCATTCCCTCGGCACCTTCTTCATCCCCCTCTGGTGCATAAGAATCATCAACACCCTCCTCTTCTCCTCTCAAAACAACCTGCAAGCGGCGACGTTTTTTTTCACGCACTATCGAGAGCAGCGCTGTCCCGCCACCAAACATAAGCGAGAAGTAATTCTGAAATTCACGATTGATCTTCAGAACCCCAGCTTTAAATTCCTGATCAAGCCGCGTATCGAGATCCTTGATAAGCTCCCGGAGAGCATCGGCCGACCCACGCAAATCTTGCAATTCATGCGCGAGAAATTTGTCACGCTGTTCCACCTCGTCAAATTCGCGTTTCACTTCGATACCCGTGCCCGTGCCCATCTCTTCGAGCCGCATCCGCATCCGCTCAATCGTGCGCCTGCGTTCATGCTGCTTGTCGCGACCTTCAGTAATAATCTCTTCGTCCGAAAGTACTCTCTCGTCCCCTTGAACAGTCACGTTCGCGTAATTGCCTATTTCTCTCCCCACAACCGCTGCCGCTTCACCGAGATTCTGCTTGAATTCTTTTTCGTCCCGCTCACACTGCTCTTCCTCCAAGTGCAGTTGCATGAGTTCTGTATGCAAAACTTGTTGCTGCCGCATAAGCTCAAACATCTCCCGTTCCGCTTCGCGTCCCGCTTCTTTTTCCCGCTCCATATCTTCACGCATCATTTTGTATTCATGTTCAAGGGCTTTTCCTTCCTTTTCAAGGTCTAATATCTTTTCTTCTATATTCTTTTTTTCTTCGACATATTTGTCATATTCTTTCGTCTCAAGAATAATCGAGGGCTCGTCCACTTCTGATTCACGTTCGATAAATTTCTCCATCATTCCCCGTATCCGCGTAATTGCCGCCCGTATGCCCTCGAGAGTTTCTCGAGCGGAAGCATGTTCTATTTCTGTATCCAAATGCTTAACAAACTCTTCCACCTTAGAAAAGGTAACTATCCGATGTTTATGTGCGTCGCTACGCTCCTCTGCAAGCTTGCTATGCTCTTGCCATGCGGCGATCATGCCCTCAACCCTTCCAAGCTCCCGCGCCGCCGCAGAGCGCTCATTACGCGCAGCCTGCATCCGCTCTTCGAGCGATACCACTGCATGCGAGCGAACGTCCGCTTTCGCTGAAACGGCAAGTTCTTTTTTTAAAACCACAAGCTTTTCTTCAACTTCTTTCTTTTTCTGTTCCGGCCCCTCTTTGCCGCACGCAATATGTTCTTTCAATGAAGCAATATACACTGATTCGCGCTTAAAATAGAGAAGGCAGATGTCGCGCAGATCCGAGCGCATACCCTCTGCCTTTTGCAATTTTTCAACCTGTTTTTTTAAAAAGGTGATATGTGGAGCAATCTCGCGACGAAGCGACTCAACCGATCGCATATTTTCCTCGGTCTTTTCAAGTTTCTTCTCACTCTCCTGCTTTTTGAATTGATACACCTTGAGACCAAGTGCTTCCTCAATCATCACCCGGCGTTCTTTGATCGTGGCATTCAAAATCCTGTCCGCCTCACCTTGGGAAATGATGTGGTGGCCAGACGCGCCGATATGCGCATGTGCAACGAGTTCCATGATGTCGCGCAGACGAACGCGAGAGCCATTGATAAAATATTCATTCGTGCCATCGCGATGCACGATACGCTCGATCACGACTTCGTTGAAATCGATGTTGAGCATGCGATCGGCATTATCGAGCGAAATCTTAACGCTCGCGCGGTTTGATTTTACCGTTATCTGCGTACCGCTGAAAATAAGGTCTTCGCCACGCTTGCCGCGGAGCGATTTCATCGACTGTTCTCCAAGCACAAAGCGGAAAGACTCCGCAACGTTTGATTTACCGGAACCGTTCGGACCAACAATCGCCGTAATCGCCGCACTAAATTCAAGCGCTGTTTTTTTCGCAAAAGATTTAAATCCTGATATTTCAATAGAAAGTAGCTGCATCACTTTCCATTGTAATATTTACGAGCCTTGAATGCACGGGAAAATATCTCAAAAGCAATAGCAGTGCAGGTGTATTCTTGATATATTTGGAGTACCTACCATACCACTATGGGATTTAAAGATACAATCGAAGACTTGGGGCGAAAGATGATCGGCCAGGGAGATGAAGTCCGGTTCAAAAATGACGTACTTGAATACGAAAGAACACATCGCTTAGGTCACGATGAGGCAGAGAGAAATGTTCTCTTTGATCGCATGAGGAATGTTGAGCTTGAACTTTCTTCAAATGGCATTATCAGTTCTGACTCAAAAGACTTTGATCTGCTGCAAGCTGCACTCAACGAAGTTTTTGGATCGAAAAACCAAGAGCAATATTCGAAAGATGCCGCTGACCCGGCAATCTTTCGGTCAATTGCTGTTCCGCCATCAACGCTTCCAGAAGTAAATCGCGTACGAGGATACTATGCAAGCAATTTTGGCGGAAAAACACCCCCGTTTGCTGTGACAAAAGATTCTGCAGACAACATGAAAATGATACAAGCGCTTATGACAAGGTTCGAAACGGATCCGAGGATCGCAGGTGCGGGCTCTATAGAAAGCACGTTAGCTCTACATTCCGATTTAGGTGCTGATTTGGGGAAAATCTTTGAGGCCAAAAAAGCAGTGGAGCGGCACGAACGTCTTTTCGGCAAAGATCTTGCGTTTGAACAAACTATGGCAAATTTCAAGAAAACCGCACAAAATTCCCTCACAGAAATGGTATGGAAGGCTCCTGTTGATTACATTACAACTATGGCAAAAAAGGGTTTATTCATGAAAAGTGCGAGTGGTCTTCTCGGTTCACTCATGAAAGAGACGGCGCGGTTTAGTGGGCGCGAGGCAGTCGCAGGAACAAAGCTTTTTGGTAGCTCACTCAAGGCACTCGGATCACTCGTTAAAAATAAAATGATACGATAATTATGACAGACAACGTACAAGAAATAGTGAAAATGATCGACACATCTTTCCTCTCAGATGGAGATAAAGAGACGCTCCGGGAAGAATTCAAAAAAAGTGGAACAAGTGATACATTTTGGACCGCTTTTCATGCTGCTTTTGAGAACGATTTTAAAAAAAGAGGTGCCGTTTTCGGAGAGGCAGTCGATACTTTCGAAAGTACGTATCACCTGCTCGAAAAAGCATACGCAGAAAAGCGACAGCACCTTGAGGAAAAACTTGAAAACGATATCGGGAAAATTGACCCTATAAACACAGCCGGGAAGGAGAGTATCTTTTCCGCCTACTATCTTGAAATCGACAATGCCCAGAATCAATTTCAAAATGACGCAAAAGAATTATACGCAGAAACCGCAACCACGATGGTGAAAAAAGTGGGCTAAATACAAACGTTAATTCCACCCCTTCTCTTCGAGTCCTCGCCGTGCGGCTTCTTGTTCAGCTTCTTGTTTCGAGCGCCCCTTGCCTTCCGCCACTGTTTCGCTGCCGAGTAAAACAGCAACCGTAAAAAATTTGTCGTGGTCGGGGCCAGACTCTTTCACTGTCTTATACGTCGGCGTCACGCTTGCAATATCCTGCGCTTTTTCTTGAAATAAACTTTTTGAGTCCTGCCAGAGACCTTTCTCAACAATCTCTTCACGAAGCGGAAAAAGATTCTTTTCAATAAAATGCTCCGCCATATCATAGCCCTGATCAAGATAGATCGCCCCAATGACGGCTTCGAATGTATTTGCAAGGATGTACTGGCGGGCACGGCCAGTATCTTTTGCTTCTCCGCGAGAGAGTAATAAGTAATCATCCATGTGCAGGTTACTCGCGACACCAGATATCGTATTCGTATTTACGAGAGCAGAGCGAAATGATGTCAATTCCCCTTCTGTTTTATCCGGATAAATACTATAGAGATACTTTGTCACAACAAGCTCGAGGACAGCATCGCCCAAAAACTCAAGACGTTCGTTGTGTCCGAGTATTCCGCTCTTATTTTCATTAATATATGAACGGTGCGTAAAAGCCTGCCGCAACAGCGCTTTGTTTTTGAAAACAACACCGTTCTGTTCTTCAAACGTAGAAAAATCAGCCATAGGGCCACTGATTTCCAAGTTTGCAATTACCAATCAGCAAACAATTGAGCATTGCAAAATCGAAAATAAACTATTTTTTATCCAATAATATGTTAACTGCCTTTGTTACAAGCGGCAATATATCGTCGTAAAAATTCAGGTCAACAATTTCAGAGAGCTTGAACCAACGTGCATCGTCGAGACCTCCTCCTTCCTCAAGCTTCAAATCCTCATGCTTCGCTTTTGCGAGAAAATACGTGACATTTTTTCGTTTCTTCCCAACTTCAGGATCATTTGCGATATATTCATTCTCACCAAGTTTTTCTTGTATGTCGATATCGACACCAATTTCTTCCTTGATCTTGCGAATCGTCCCAGGCAAGGGATCTTCACCCGGAATCATACGCCCCTTAGAGAGCGTCCAGTGGCCGAATATATCATGTACCAACGCAACATAGATATCCTCGCCATCGCGTGCATATACAACCGCTCCGCCGAGCTGCTCAAGCGGCATTTTCTCGTACGGCACGTCTTTGAACTTGTTCTTTTTGCGCTTCGAAACTTCTTCCTTCCCCGGCTCCCCGATCTCTTTATAAATCGCACCGAGTACGCCGTTGATAAACTTGCCGCTATTCTCGCCGCCATAGGTCTTTGCAAGCTCAATCGCTTCGTTGATCGCGACTTTCGCCGGCACTTCCTTGCGGTCAGCAAACAAAAGCTCGTAGAGACCAAGCCGCAATACATTGCGATCCACAACAGAGATCTTCTCGATCGGCCAATCCGGCGCAGCCTCGACAATCACTTTGTCGAGCTGCTCGCACCGCCCCATGACACTTTTCATCAGGTCTTCCACAAAAGCCGCATCTTTCAGTCCCGGAGCAAACTCTTCGATATTATGTGCAAGAATCTCCGAAGGATCATCCGTCTTCATACCACGGAAGTCCCACTCGAAAAGCGCTTGCAGTACTATTGATCGTGAGAGGTGCCTATTTGCCATATATACGTTAAAGATCTGAACAAAAAAGAGCTCGGGGGCGGAGACAAAATCTTACGTGGCTGCGCTTTTCCGCCGCTCTTTCATCTTCTTTTCTTTCTTTGCAATCGATACAGAAACATTCTCTACCACCTTACCCCGATATTTTCCGCAAGTACCGCATGCACGGTGGCGCAAATGCGACGCATTGCAATCGGCACACCTCGAGAGACGGGGCTCAACAAGGGCATGGTGGCTTCTTCGGTTACCCGTATGTGAACGGGTGTGTCTCATTCGGTTTACCATAGTGTATGTGGTTACTTGAGCAGCAGATTCTGCCCGTCACTTGTCATCATACCCTGCTTTTTTCCGATTGGCAAACATCTAGCTTCAATAAAAAGTGAAGCCCGGAACATAGAGTCCGGGC
The DNA here is from genome assembly GCA_023264615.1 of bacterium. Classification (GTDB taxonomy): domain Bacteria; phylum Patescibacteriota; class Minisyncoccia; order Phycocordibacterales; family VMGT01; genus VMGT01. The sequence goes on from JAHFLU010000004.1 coordinate 7,982, forward strand.
CACTGTTGTGAACACATATTTAATAATGCGTTGCGATGCCTTGATACACGGAAATCATTTCTGCGGGAGTATTGCCTTTCCAATACTTTCCATGAGCGGCTGTCGCAATCCTCATCAAAACTTTTTCAACACAATCGGACCCGATGCAGATTGTATGAATTTGAACTCCATGCGGATCCCCTTCGCTCGGTGCAAGAATACTTTCAAGCTCCGGAAGAGTAATTTTACTCTTCGTGTCTTCACCGTCCGAAAGAATTACAATGCCATAGCGGGCATTGTTGCCATTTGCCTTGCGATAGTCAGAGAGCGTTTGATGTGCCATTTTCACGGCATCATAGAGAGCCGTATCGCCTGAAGCAAGCGTTCCCGCAATATCTTGCGTGAGGCGCTCGCCGATCTCTCTCTTTGTTCCGCGCATGAGATTCCCATACACAATTCCATCAAACGGTAGCCACAAAAGTGTGTCCGGAAGCTCCATTGCACCCACAAAAGCTTGAGCGCCTTTGACAGCGGCGGCCATTTTCTGACCGCGCATACTGCCCGATTTGTCGAACACGAGCGCAACAAACGCACGCTTTTTTAGTTTATGCCATACTGCTTCAATCTGGTCGATCACTACCGCATCCGGCAACTCTACTTCTGTGAGCTTTGTTGCGGGATTAGCGCCATATGCAAGCTCTATGGGCGAAAGAAGAGGCGCTTGCGGATCTGCGCCGCGCATACCGAGCGCAAGTACTTCCTTCTGCGCTTCGCCCCGCAGAAGATATCGTCTAAATACCTCTGCCGCGGCAATTTGCTCACCGCTTACCCATGAAGCGCCGTCAAGAATTGCAAACGGATGTCCAACAACAATCGTACGTTTTGAGGGATACACTGATACAAGCGGTTCACGCAAATCATCACTCTTTTGGTTTGCGCGGATAACATTTGATTCATAGGTGATAACACCATCAAGATATTCCGGTCCGCCCGCAACCATACGTTCCAGAAGCCAAATATCTGACTTGCCTGAATGTACTTTCGCCTGTTCAATGCGCTCTATGACTTTCCCACATTCGCTTTCCACTGAAACATCCTGCATTTGGAGTCCCGTGGTCTTTTTCGTACCTGCCATGCACATTGCAACAATGCCTAAGGTTCCTGAATTCGATTCGCCAAAATAGCCATAGCCCAACTTAAGCGGCCCCCATTCCGGATGACCCGCTCCGCCCCAGCCATTTTTATCAACAGCAAGCGCCGAGAGCCTCTCCCAACTGCATCCTTCTTTAACCTCAGGCCAACAGCCGAGCGCCTGTGCGCGAGACTGCCACATCGCAAGGACAACGGGCGTCCGTACCACAAGAAGAGCATCCTTCTTTACAATCGGCGAATTGTGCATGGCACGCCACTCTTTATTCAGTTTTTTGGTCCATGAAGGCTCTCCTGGAGACGCAATCGTCGGCTGAATTTTCTCCGCAACAATATGCGCCACCATGGTACCAGACCGATAGTCAACTTTTTTGCCGTCTATCGTTTCCTGCAGAATCGTAACGCGAATGGGGTGACCATTCGCCTGCCACTCTTCACTTCTACTCGAGTCGTTTTGAAACTGAATTGCCTGTGCATGCAACCATGTCTCTTTTGTATTCGAACTTACAATTGAGATTGTAATCGGTGTTGCAGACGTTGTCTGAACCGGCATACTTGCCGCCACCTGTCTTTCGCGTTGCTCGACAACAATTGTCTGTGTGGAATTACCCTTCCACCAAAACGGAATCGAAGCAACTGCCGCAACTGTCATCAAAGCGAGCAGTAATAGCTCAAAACCACGGCCTTTTCTTTCTGGCATAGTATATCTCCTCAGTACGAATCATTCGCGAATCAAACACCATTTCTGCCATGAATCTAAAATAATTTGGTCATTTTGTCAAACGACGACGCTTTTTGTCACACTTTTAAGATAGGAATGGCGATGGATGTCGGAAAGCCCGTAGAGTCTGATCGCCTCATAGTGTACCTTGGTTCCGTAGCCCTTATGTATTTCAAAACCATAGAGCGGATAGCGTAATGCAAGCTCTTTCATCTTGCGGTCACGCACAACTTTCGCAGCAATAGATGCAAGCGATATGATTGGTTCTGTTTCGTCTCCGCGAATAATCGTTTGCTGATCGACAAAGCACGCCGGTGCAAAAATTGAGCCGTCAAGAAGCACCGTGCAGCGCTGCGGGTCGGCTGATATTTTTTCGAGCACCGAAGCAATACCCTCTGCAACTGCCGCTACAATGCCCCGCGCATCAATGACCGCATGCGACACGAGCCCTACTGCAAATGCGATTTTGTTTTCTCGGCGAAGCACACACATGTGTTCATACAAGATTTCCCTTTTCTTCTCCGAAAGTTTTTTTGAATCTCGAATACCCGGAAGCAAGGAAAAAATATCGGCGCAGTCTACTCTCGGCATCATAACCGCACCGACGGCAACCGGACCTGCAAGCGGACCACGGCCTGCTTCGTCAATGCCAACGCAATAAAGAGAATCAGCTAACATATTTCACATCATAGCCTGACACACAAATTAATTGAAATCATCTCTCTCTATCCCGTATAATGAATGCACATGAAGACACCATTCGTACATCTCCACACGCACAGCCACTACTCTCTCCTCGACGGTCTTTCAAAAGTGGACGAAATGGTTACGCTTGCAAAAAAGTACGATATGCCCGCAATCGGCCTCACCGACCACGGCAATATGTACGGCGCAATCGAGTTCTACAAAACCTGCAAAGACGCAAATATCAAACCGATCATTGGCGTCGAGGCATACATCGCAAATCGCACGCGATTCGATAAAGAACCGACACTCGATAATAAACGTTATCATCTCACACTTCTCGCAAAAAATAAGACCGGGTATGAAAATCTCATTAAGCTCGTCACTGCATCACACCTTGAGGGCTACTATTACAAACCGCGCATGGACATTGATTTGCTGCGCACGCATGCAGAGGGTCTCATCTGTCTCTCCGGCTGTTTCGGCAGCGAACTCTCCCATGCGCTTCGCAATAAAAACGAGAAAGAAGCGGAGCGCATAGCGCTTCTCTATCAAAATCTCTTTGGAAAAGAAAACTACTTTTTTGAAATCATGCACCACCCTGGTGTCCCCGGCCTCATGGATGTTCGTACTCAAATTATCGAACTCGGCAAAAAACTAGACATCCCTCTTGTGGCGACGGCAGACTCACACTATCTGCATGAGGACGACGGTCGGGCACATGAAACGCTTCTCGCTATCCAAACCAACTCCGACATGAACGACGAAAATAGGTTCTCGATGGCATCGGACCATTTCTCCTTCATCAACACAGAGACTGCATACGAATACTTCAAGGATACGCCGGAAGCGGTCGAGAATACGTTCAAGATTGGAGAGATGTGCGACATCATACTCGATCTTGGCACGTGGGTCTTTCCTGATGTGCGCATCGAAGAAAGCAAAACGTACGACGACGAGCTTCGCAGGCTTGCTTTTGAAGGCATACAACGAAGGGGTCTCGCGACAACGCCTGAACTAACCGCACGCATGGAACATGAACTTGATGTCATCAAGAGCAAGGGCTACGCGCCATATTTCCTCGTCGTTGCTGATCTCCTCAAGTTCGCAAAAGAAAATACTATATACACCACCATACGAGGCTCTGTCGCAGGCTCCCTTGTTACGTATCTCCTCGACATTACAAAAGTAAATCCCCTCGAATACAAACTACCGTTCGAACGATTCCTTAACCCAGAACGCCCGTCTCCGCCCGATATCGACATGGACTATGCCGATAACCGACGCGACGAGATGATCCAGTACGCAAAAGATAAATACGGCGCAGACAAAGTGGCGCAAATCGGTACTTTCGGTACGATGCTCGCGCGCGGTGTCGTCCGCGACGTCGCCCGGGCACTCGGACATCCCTATAACGTCGGCGACCGCATCTCAAAACTCATCCCACTCGGCTCCCAAGGATTCCCCATGACACTTGACCGCGCTCTCGAAATGGATCCTGAACTCGCCACTATGTACAAGACCGAAGCAACCGTCAAAGAGATCATCGACCTCGGTAAAAAACTTGAAGGCTGCGTGCGGCATGTTTCCGTGCATGCTGCCGGTGTTGTCATCGCTCCCACGTCTCTTACCGCATTCACACCGACACAATTTGACCCCAAAGGAGGAAAAATTATTACGCAGTATGACATGCACGCCGTTGAAGATGCCGGCCTTCTAAAATTCGATTTTCTTGGCATCCGCAATCTTTCCATCCTTGCTGACGCCGTCGCTATCGTCAAAAGAGAGCATAACATCGATCTTAACATCGAACAGATTCCCCTTGATGACGCAAATACATTCACCATGCTTGCCAAAGGCGAGACCATGGGATTATTCCAGCTCAATGGTACTGGTATGACACGCTATCTTATGGAACTCAAACCATCATCCATCCATGATATCAACGCAATGGTGGCACTCTACCGGCCGGGACCCATGGAATGCATTCCACAATACATTGAGCGTAAACACGACCCATCGCGGATCACCTATCTTGATCCCCGCATGAAGGGCATCCTTTCGCAGTCCTATGGTGTCATCACGTATCAGGACGATGTGCTGCTCATTGCTATCGAACTCGCCGGATATTCGTGGCTCGAAGCAGACAAACTCCGCAAGGCAATGGGAAAGAAAATTCCCGCAGTCATGGAAGCCGAAAAAGAAAAGCTTAAGAAAGGCCTTATCAAAAATGGCATGACGCCTGAAAAAGCAGCACAACTTTGGCTCCTTATCGAACCCTTCGCCGCATACGGATTCAACAAAGCGCACGCAGCAAGTTACGGCCGCGTGGCGTACCAAACCGCATACATGAAAGCAAACTATGCCGTCGAATACATGAGCGCTGTCCTCACCGCTGAATCCGGCGACGTAGAAAAGGTCGCAGAAATCGTCGCAGAGTGCAAACGTATGGGTATCCCTGTGCTTCCGCCGGACGTGAATGAGAGCTTTGGTCAATTCACAATCGTCCGGGGAAACAGCGGGTCCAAAATCCGGTTCGGCCTTTTCACGATTAAAAATTTCGGTGAAGGCATCGGCACTGCGATTATCGAAGAACGTGAGCGAAAAGGAAAGTTTACGTCGCTCACTAATTTCCTTGAGCGTATTAAAAACCGCAATCTCAACAAAAAATCTCTCGAAGCACTTATTCAATGCGGTGCATTTGATGCGTTTGAAGAACGCGGCATTATGCTCGGCAATATGGATATGCTCCTCGCGTACAACAAGGAAGCCGTCAATAACGATGGAACACAGGTTTCGCTCTTTGGTGCTCTTCCTGCAAGTATGGTATCCACGCTGCGTCTTCTGCCGACAGAGCCCATGCCTGCCCACGAAAAACTCCGTTTCGAGAAAGAGCTCCTCGGCTTGTATATCTCCGGTCACCCCCTCGAGGCACACCGAGCAAAACTTGAAGAACGAAAGACCAATCTCAAAATGCTCCGTGAGCAATCCCACGAAGGCATGCTTGCTATCGCATGCGGTCTCGTCGGCAGTACCAAACAAACTTTCACGAAACGCGGTGACAAAATGCTCTTTCTCACGGTCGAAGATATGACCGACAACTTAGAGATCGTCGTCTTTCCAAAAGTACTCCTTGAGTTCGGTGAATTACTCCAAGCTGAAAGCTGCGTTTCAATCAAAGGCAAAATGTCCAAGAGAAACGGAACACTTTCGATGATTGCTGAAGCAGTGAAAGCCCTCTAAAAGCCTATTCCACGTCTTGTGCACATTAAAAATATGTGCTATTTTTCGGTTGGAAATTGGAAAATAGTGCAGTCTGCTCCACAATCACCACAATGAATGCCTCACTTTCAGGAAGGAGTACCTCGTGGAAAAGATCCCAAAGGTAACGCATCATCGTAGATGCGAACAAATGATCGAGCTGTACTACCAGAAAACAGACTTACGCGGTGTTATCTGCATACATGATTCCTCATGCGGCCCTGCCACGGGGGGAACACGGCTTTGGCCATATAAAAACGATCAAGAAATGCATGCGGATGTTCTTAGCCTTGCACGGGCAATGACCAAAAAGTGTGCAATCCACGGACTTTCTCATGGTGGGGGTAAAGCGGCATTTAATCGTAGTCCGAAAGACGGCATGACGGAAGAAGAGTTGCGCTGGTATGCAAACGAGCTCGAGAACTTAGGCGGCCACTTTTGCACCGGCGAAGATATTGGTTTTACCGTTGACTATGTGAACTACATGTCGCAGTTCACAAACCACGTCACGGGTAAATCAAAAGAGCTCGGGGGCGGAGGTGATCCGTCTTTGCGTACTGCCCACGGACTTTTGCTTGGTATGTGTGCATGTCTCGTTTTCCATGTCCCCGAAAGTACTACAACGCGATTGCTCGGAAGATATACGTATATGATCCAGGGTGCAGGAAAGGTCGGTTTGCCCGTCATTAAATCTCTGGTTCAGACGGGAGCAAAAGTATTTTTCTGCGACACAAACGAAACACAGGCACAGCGTGTGCAAGAAATGTTTGGAGCGGCCATACTTGTACCCGCAACAGAAGTTTTTAATCATCACATAGATTTCTTTGTTCCTTGTGGAAAGGGCGGAACCGTCAATAAGGAAACGATTCCCAAGATCACTGCAACTGGCTGTACCTATATCGTGCCCTCCGCAAATAATGTTCTCCAAAATCCAGATGCGGATGCAAAACTACTCAAAAAAGCTGGTATCCTGTTTGTACCTGATTATGTCGTCAACGGCGGCGGCATGATCAATATCGCATCGGAAATGCTTCCCGGCGGGTATTCTGATCTTTGGGCGAAACAAAAAACGGACAATATTTTTGATCTGGTTCTCACAATTTTTAACGAAGCAGAACAAACAGGAAGGACTACCGTCGCGATTGCGGATGCAATGGCACGATCCTACCTCGCAAAAAAGAAGCGTGAGCGTAAAAAATTTTCCCTCGGATACGCATAAAACGTACGCCATCATATTCAAAACAAAGAACCACCCCCGAACTCTACATTCGGGGGTTCGCCTTTTATAACACATCCGTTCATGGTTAAATAGATTCTATTCAAGCAAACAGCCGTATATGAAAAACAACGTTCCGATAGAACATATCCGTCACTCTCTTGCCCACCTCCTCGCGGCGGCAGTTCTTACGTTGTGGCCAGACACAAAGCGTACTATTGGACCTGCGACCGCAGACGGTTTTTACTACGACTTTGACTTCGGAGCAACAACCGTCGGCGACAACGATCTTACCAAGATAGAAAAAGAGATGCGGAAAATTTTGCCGACATGGACGACCTTTTCAGAGAGAGAGGTTTCAGCCGATGAAGCTCGGGAACTGTTCGCCGGTAATCAATACAAGATCGAGCTCATTGATGAAATCGAGAAACTCGGGGAAAAAATTACGATCTATACATCGGGTCTGTACGAGGACCTCTGTCGCGGCGGACATGTCGAAAATGCAAAAGACATAGACACGAATGCTTTCCGTTTAAGCCACACCGCAGGTGCATATTGGCGCGGCGATGAAAAGAATCCCATGCTTACACGCATCTATGGTTTGGCATTTGTGTCAAAAGATGAGCTTCTCAAACATCTCACCATGCTCGAGGAAGCGAAGAAACGCGACCATAAAAAACTCGGGCGTGAGCTTGACCTTTTTACCTTTTCCGATCTCGTCGGCCCAGGCCTTCCTCTCTGGACACCGAAAGGAACGATCTTACGCCACACCCTTGATCAATTCGTCTGGAGCTTGCGTAAAGCACGTGGCTATCAGCGCGTCGAAATTCCCCATATCAGCAAAAAAGACCTGTACGAGAAAAGCGGCCATTGGAGCAAATTTCAAGACGAGCTTTTTAAGATCACCACGCGTGAAAAACACCTCTTCGCAATGAAGCCCATGAATTGCCCCCACCACACGCAGATCTATAACCGAAAATCACACAGCTATCGCGAGCTACCGCAACGATATGCCAATACAACCACATGCTACCGCGATGAACAGTCAGGTGAGCTTTCCGGCCTTTCCCGCGTCCGCGCATTAACACAGGACGATGCACATGTTTTCTGCAGATACGGTCAAATCAAAGAAGAAGTGTTCAAAGTCTGGGATATCATTACAGAATTTTACTCTGCGTGCGGGTTCAGCCTTTCTCCGCGACTTTCTCTCCATGACCCCAAGCATTCCGAAAAATATATGGGTGGAAAAGAAGTTTGGGACAAGGCTGAAAACGAACTCCGAGAGGTCGTAAAAGAAAAGGGGGAGGTCGCGGTCGAAGCACCCGGCGAAGCGGCGTTCTACGGACCAAAGATAGACTTTATGTCGCATGATTCTATTGGACGGCAATGGCAGCTTGCTACCATACAGCTCGATATGAGCCAGCCTGAAAGCTTTGACCTCACGTGCATCAATGAGAAAGGCGAAAAAGAAAGGGTTGTCATGATTCACGCTGCAATCATGGGTTCTATTGAACGATTTCTTTCTGTGTACATTGAACACTGTGCCGGAGCATTCCCTCTTTGGCTTGCTCCTATACAAGTAAAAGTTCTGCCGATTAGCGACACACACCAAAATTACGCCCGAGGCATCACTGAAAGTCTCCTTGAGCAAGACATACGCACAGAACTCGATGACTCAAACGAAACCCTTGGCAAGAAAATCCGCACAGCAAAGCTTGAAAAGGTTCCCTACTTCCTCGTCATCGGCAATCAGGAGCTTGCTTCTCGCACCATCACCCTCGAAACTCGAGACCGCGGCAGCCAAGGTGCACTCTCGCTCGATAGTCTCATCGACCGCCTCGGAGAGGAAATACAGCTCAAGAAATAACACAAGAAACCAATAGTATATAATTTGAAAATCGAACAAAAAAACAAACAGCGACCGAAGTATATAATACTTGGTCGCTGTTTATTACGTTATGAGCAGGAACTGGCGTATGTCCTTGCTACAAGATCAAATACATTTTTTTCAGGTGATCCTTCGTAACCCAAAGAACCCTTAACTGCTTCATAAAAAGCAATAACGTCGGGATGCCGTCGAGTATCCAGCTGAACCGTACTGACATTATCCGCTATATATCCGAAGTAACTTCCATACCCATCAGTCGAATCATGCGGCTGTTGACCAGGCTCTTTGTACCGACGAGCACAAACCACCACGCCATTTGGAAGACAAACGCCCACAGTCCGGTTAATGATAGGACCAGAGCTTAGATCTTCAACAACATGACCACTGACTTCGCCCCGCAAAACCTTTAGAGTTAGAGCGGCATAAATCTTTACAAGCAAAGCATCCATCACAATACTCCTGTCTAATGTACCTACATACCAGAAACACTAACGATGCACTATACTATGAAAGTAAAACTATGTCAACTCAGGTATCTATTTATTTCCCGTAATTTCCGTAATACGTGATGTTTGCCTTTGTACGAAGGCTTTCAACAAGAGCGCTTGCTTCCTGGTTCATTTTCCCACCACGAAGCTGTTCCTTGATCCGCGCTTTAATATCTGCCTCCTTCCCTTTTTCAAGTTTCACCTTGTTATCTTTAATATATGCGGCCACTTCTTCGTCGGTCACCGTCACTTTGTCCCCAATCAGTTTTTCCACACGCATCTGGATCACAAGCTGTTCATGCAAAGTGTCAAGCGTCATGCCTTGTGCAGCAAGAACCTCCTCAAGTTTTCCTCCCTGTGCGGCAATCTGACTTTCCACCTCTTTGACTTTCGCGGCAATTTCTTCGTCCGTGACCGTAATGTCTTGCTCATCAGCAGCCTGCATGATCAATTTCTGCGTAATCAATACATTGAGAAGGTCTTTACCACTCTTCTTTTCGAGCTCGCGTATAACACTCGCCCGGCTGATGAACGACCCATTGACTGACGCCGCGATAAACTTCCCTTTCATAAAGAAAAGAACTCCTGCAACGGCAATAATGACAATAATGATGACAATCAATTTTTTCTTGGACCCTTTCTTCGGCATACCACTGTATGTGGCATTTCCCGAATCCGCATCCCCCATCCTTTCATTTTCCATAATATTAAATATCAATATTTGCTAATTTCGCATTCGATTGAATAAATGATTTCCTTGCTGCAACATCCGTTCCCATAAGAATATCGAACACTTTGTCTGCATCCTGCGCATCTTCGACCGTTACTTTTTTGATAATGCGCCGGGCCGGATCCATTGTCGTTTCCCAGAGCTCTTCAGCACTCATTTCACCCAGACCCTTGTAGCGCTGAACACTGATCTTCTGCTGCTTTTTGTCTTTCCCCTCTTCCTCCTCTTCTCTCGTCGAAGTCTCCCCCTCGAGAGCATCTACCTCTTCTGCAAGAACCGCATCTTTCCCGAGATATGCATTCTTCTCTTCATCTGAATACAGATATACTACTTCTTTTCCTCTTTTCACTTTATAAAGAGGTGAGACAGCGATGTAGATGTGGCCATTCTCAATAAGCGACTTGAAATAACGATAGAAGAACGTCAGGTACAGCGTTTTGATATGCGATCCATCGACATCCGCATCAGCCATGATGACAAGCTTGCCGTAGCGGATCTTTTCTATATTAAACTCATCGCCAATACCCGCTCCTATTGCGATCACAAGTGCGCGAAATTTATCAGAAGCAAGTACTTTGTCAAGCCGTGCACGCTCAACATTGAGCACCTTGCCGAAGAGCGGCAGAATAGCCTGTGTCCTTCGATCACGTGCCATTTTCGCCGATCCACCGGCCGAATCACCTTCCACAATATATAATTCTGTTTCACCCACTTCGTCGCTCTGACAGTCTGCAAGCTTGCCCGGAAGCGTCATTCCTTCAAGTGCACCTTTCCGCAGCACGCTATCCTTTGCAGCTTTTGCGGCTTTGCGAGCTTTGAGTGCAAGAACTGTTTTATTGATCATCATCCGCGCATCTTCCGGATTTTCTTCAAGGAACATTGCAAGTGCTTCGCCAAAAACGTTCTCGACAGCGCCGCGTGCTTCAACACTTCCGAGCTTGTCCTTCGTCTGGCCTTCAAATTGTACTTCGCGCAATTTTACAGAAACTACTGCCGTGATTCCCTCGAGCACATCGTCGCCCGTAAAGTTTTCTTCCTTTTCTTTCAAAAGATTTGCCTTCCGGGCATAGGAATTAAGGGTGCGTGTCAGCGCCGTTTTAAAGCCCGTAAGATGCGTACCGCCCCCGGGGTTATATGTATTGTTCGCAAATGCGAGAATACGCGACGTAATATCATCGATGTATTGCAAAGCAACTTCTACAGACTCGACGCCCACATCTGTTGCAGGCTTGTCCACGTAAAAAACATTTTTATGAACCGGCTTTTCCGTCTGATTCAAAAATTTCACAAGTGACTGGAGACCACCTTCGAAATAGAACGCCATCGATGGCACCTCGAGCTTGAGATCCTTGATGTAGTGAATGCCGTGCGGGTCAAGTTTACCTGCATAACCACGCGCATCGATGATCGTTACCCGCATGCCACGCACCAGATATGCCTGCTGCCGAAGCCGCGAAACAATTTTCTCGAAATCAAAACTAATCTCTTCAAAAATGCTGTCGTCCGGTGTAAACAGTACCACCGTACCGCGATCTTTCGAAGCTCCAATACGTTTCACTTTCGCCTGTGGCTTGCCACGTTTGTATTCCTGAATAAATTCCCCGCCATCACGGTACACGATCGCACACGCATAATTTGAAAGTGCGTTTGCTACCGAGATACCGACGCCATGCAAACCTCCCGAGACTGTGTACCCCTCGCCGCCAAACTTACCGCCAGCATGAAGCGTCGTCATGATCGTTTCAAGCGCAGACACCTTTGTTTGCGGATGTATGTCAACAGGAATACCGCGACCATTGTCCGCAACCCGCACAAGATTATTTGGAAGAAGCACCACTTCGATGTCGTCTGCATATTCAGCCATAGCCTCATCCCGAGCATTGTCGAACGCTTCCCAAATGAGATGGTGCAATCCCTCCGGCCCCGTTGTGCCAATATACATGCCCGGGCGCTTGCGCACCGGCTCAAGGCCTTCGAGAACCGTGATGTCCTGTGCACTATAACTTCCTTTTTTTGCTGGTTTTTTCTCTGCCATAAACAATAAAATCAAACAAAAAGGCGCTTGGAAGCTGCCTTCATTGCACTTCTATTGTAGCAAAAAATGAGACGGAGGGGAAGCAAAATTATGAACAGTCTTAGCGAACCTTCCAACCCTCATTTTTCTCGAGCACACCTTTAATGTGCTCCATAAGGGGGGTTATTTCTATGTCGGTCAGTGTCCGCTCTTTCGACTGAAATACAATACTGTATGCATAAGAAACTTTGTCCTCCGCACGATAGATATCGAAAAGACGCAGCATAACAACGAGATCGTCTGCCTCTTTTTTAATAATCTCAAGAACAGTCTCTGGTTTCGTTTGTGCCGGAACAAAAATCGCAATATCCCGAGCAATGAAAGGATAGGGAGAAATTTTCTTGTAAACCGTGCTTTTTTTAGCGGGGGCTTTCGGCAGGCGCTCTTTTTTATGAAACTGCACCTTGCTTACAAGCATATCAAGATCAATCTCAAGCACGGTGCCATCGAGAGTACCCGCAACCTCGCAGCCAAGTTTTTCTGAAAGTAATTTTTCGAGTGCATGCAGATCAGTAGTTTCTTTTTCTTTTTTCTTGAGCACATTTTTCACACCAATGCCAAGCAGCCACTTTTCCCCTTTTTCTGTAAACACATTGCCAATCTCGAAAATACGGATGGTATCAAGGCCAAGAAGTGGGGCGTTCCGTGTATTCTGCTCCAAGCTCGCAGACAGTCCCGTGCCGAGATCTTTGCGCAAATATTTTTTGTCATCTGCAATTGGATTTTCAACTTCTCGAACACCATGCTCTTGAAAAACATAGGTAAACACTTCGATGCATCCCGCATCGACAAGTGTGCTGCGAATTATACTCGCTAAAAGCGCCTTCGGATTGACCGCAATATTTTCGACGTGCAGCAATTTCTTTGGGATGACATGTTCATATCCGTAGATCCTGCCCACCTCTTCGATCAAATCTTGTTTGATTATAAGATCGAGACGCTCGAACGGAGGCGTCACTACGTAGTCATCCCCCTCTTGCTCAAAACCCGACGACAGAGACCGAAGGATACGCTCTACTTCCATTTTCGGAATATCCGTACCAATACGTGCTCCGATTTCTTCAAATGCCACGCGCACAGGAAGTACTTCAACAGGTTCCGGGTACTCATCAACCATGCCTTCAACAAAAGTCTCATCGCCTGATGCAATGGTAAGAATGAGTTGTGCCACGGAAACAATCGCAGGATATGCAAGTTCCGGAGAAAGTTCGTGCTCAAAACGAACCGATGCTTCAGTCCGGAAACCAAGCTTCTGTGCCGTTTTTCTGATCGAAACAGGATCAAAGTTTGCCGACTCAATGACAATATTTTTTGTTTCTGTCGTGATCTCAGCCACCGCGCCTCCCTTTATTCCAGCGATACTGATAGGGGTCCCACTGTCTCCGTCTGTAATAAGAAGCATATCTTTTGTAACCGTATGGTCTCCTCCTCCAAGGGTCAGTATCTTTTCATGCTCCTCTCCGCAACGAACCATAATTGCTGCTCTTCCCTCTTTTAGAGAAAATTTGTTGAAATCAAAGGCGTGAAGCGGCTGTCCTATTTCGAACATCACCAGATTCGTCGCATCGACAATGTTGTTAATCGACTTCTGTCCTAAACGAGCGAGCCGTTTCATGAGCCATTCTGGAGAAGGGCCAACCTTTACATTTTCTATCATAAGGCCAATATATCGGCGGCACAGTTTCGAATCCTCAATGTGTACAACAACTTTTTCCGACGGCAGCCATGCATTACTCGACGCAAGCAGAGGATTTCTTTCAAGCGGAATCTTAAGAAGCAGCGATACTTCCTTTGCAACACCGAAGTGGCCGAAACAATCATGTGCCCTATTCGCAAGTGTCTTTACTTCAAAAACCGTATCATCATCGTGTTTCGAAACCCCCTCAATCTCAAACGAATGCATGGTCAAAATATCCGCGAGCTTTTCCGGTTTTGGAAGTATCTCTTTGAAAAATGTCTGGAGCCAATTGTAGCTTATCCTCATACGTTAGAATTGAATCGGCAAGCGAGCATCTCCGTTATAAAATAAACGAATATCATCGATTTGATATTTGAGTATTGTAAGACGGTCGATGCCCGCGCCAAACGCAAAGCCGCTCCACTCGTTTGAATTAATTCCCACACTATCAAGTATTTTTGGATGCACCATACCAGCACCCATAATCTCAATCCATCCCGTACCTTTGCAGATAGAACAGCCTTTTTCCCCGCCACAGCGAAAACAAGAAATATCAATTTCTACACTCGGTTCCGTAAACGGAAAGTAGCTCGGGCGAAAACGAACTTTCACGCCTTTTCCAAAAAAAAATATAAAAAAGTCTTCGAGTGTTCCTTTAAGGTGTGCAAGAGAAATGCCTTTCTCTACCACAAGTCCTTCTACTTGGTAAAACTGTGTTTCGTGTGTCGCGTCCGTCGCTTCATAGCGATATGTCTTTCCCGGCACAATAATACGTAGTGGCGGTTTGTGCTTTTCCATATAGCGCACCTGTACGGGCGAGGTGTGCGTACGCAAAAGCATGCCGTCCTTTTTTGGCTTCACCCAAAACGTATCCCACATATCGCGCGCAGGATGGTCTTTCGGAATGTTAAGTGCATCAAAATTATAATGTTCCGTTTCTATTTCCGGACCATCAACCGTATCAAAACCACGTTCCGTAAAGTACGCATTGATCTCGTTTATCGTATGTGTGATGGGATGCAAATGGCCTTTCTGTTCCGTTTCCATGTGTATAGTGATAGTAATACAAAAAGCGCACCCTTGCCAAATCATGAAAAAGCAAGGATACCACAGTGGCACATTGACATGTATACTCACCTGTGTTAAAATGCGCACAAATCAACGTTCCCCCTTAAGAAGCCATCTGCCTTGGAGGCAAATCATGTGGTCGCATGTCCGTAACATCCTCTGTCTGGTTCTCGTAATGGTAGCCGTTAATGGCTACATGTACTTGTCTTTCGGCCAACTTGGCAACCCCGTGAGCACACGTCCGCTCACCTACCAGACTCCCTGACCCACAGGAGGGCCGGCTATCAATCATTGATAGCCGGCCTTGACTCTTTTTGACAATTCCAAATCCAATATCAACTGATTACCGAGCGGGGCAAAACGTGAGCCGACGGAGGGACTCGAACCCACGACCCGCACTTTACAAAAGTGCCGCTCTACCAACTGAGCTACGTCGGCGTATCCTGCTTTAAAAGCCTCTTCAAAGTAAAAACTAATCTTCAATAACCTCCGGCGGAGACACTCGAGCATCATCTTTGCCTTTTGACACTTCGCGAAGATATCTCGAAACGCGCTCTGTCGCGTAATATCCTTTGCTATAGACAATGCCCCGAAGACGCATTGGTTTATTAAGCATCAAACGGTTGGTTATTCCATACGCGCTTTGCAGAAACGTGCGTGTATACGGCAACATTACAACAGGGCGCCATCCACGCCACGCCACCACGTTTTTTTCTAATTTTATAATCCCTCGAAGGATCAGGTTGTCGCATTTTTTACGCGCTGAAGCAAAAAACACTGCACCGCGGCGAACCTCAACTGCCTTGAGTACGAATACAAAAAGCATACCCGAAATCCCTGCAATAAGTAGAATAAAAGGGGCTGTAATCATTGTAGTTTAAACAATAAATCGCTCGAAACGTGTGATTTCGATCTTCTCCCCAAATTTTTGAATTGCAGAATCAACGAACGCTTGGATCGTCATATCCGGGTTTTTAATGAATGGCTGATCGAGCAAAATTTTATCCTTGAAATACGCAGAAAGCTTGCCTTCCAGAATCTTCTCCTGTAGTTCGAGAGGCTTGTCAGCAACTTCTTTAAGAAAAACCGCTCGCGCTGTTTCTTTCACGGATGGGGGTATATCGTCTGCTTTAAGAAATTCCGGATTCGTTGCCGTGACATGCATTGCAATGTCATAAGCAACTTTGTGAAACTCTTCATTTTTTGCAACAAAGTCGGTCTCGCAGGCAACAATCACCATCGCACCCACTGCACCGGTCGCATGAACGTATGCCTCAACAACGCCAGAACCAAGTGTTCGATCCTGTTTCTTTGATGCAACTTCTCCCCCTTTCTTTCGTAAAACAACGAGTGCTTTGGCAACATCGCCGTCCGTCTCTTCGAGCGCTTTTTTGCACTGCATGATGGAAATACCGGTCTGGTCGCGAAGGGATTTAATTGTTTCTGTTGTAATCATAGAGTTGCTCAAAACAAAAACTGCGATATGCAGTTTCTTCCATAACAATACGAGCAGTATACATCGCAGATACTGCGGTGTCTACGATTTAGGTTTTACCGCCGTGACCTTTCTTATACGCGTCAACAACCTGCTTGGTAAAATAGTAGATGCTCGAGCGGGAAGAGTCGTTCGCCGGAATCGGATAATCAACTTCCTTCAGATTGCAATCAGAACCGGTAAGCGCTATCACCGGAATACGGAGCTGCTTGGCCTCCTTCATCGCAGTCTGCTCTTTCCTCGAGTCAATCATGAACAGCGCAGCCGGTTTTTCTTTCATAGAAACAATCCCCAAAAAACTCTTCTCAAGACGCACGATATCTCGATCAATGAGCAGACGTTCTTTCTTTGTATATTTTTTTGCAAGTTCGCCCGTATCCCGCTGTAGAAGCAGTGTGCCGAGACGCTCGACCCGGCCGCGGATAGTCGCAAAATTAGTAAGCGTACCACCAACCCACCGTGTCGTTACATAGGGCATATCAATGCTGTTTGCAAGCTCGCGGATAACATTCTGTGCTTCATATTTTGTCCCGACAAAGAGAATCTGCTTTCCCTCCCCTGCGATCTTTGCTGCAAACGCAAGCGCAGCAGAAAGCAATTCGGTCGTCTTTTCGAGATCAAATATTTCCACCTTATTCTTCGCTCCGTAAATAAAAGGGGCAACAGACGGATGCCGCTTCGAGCGGGAATAGCCATAGTGCGCGCCAACCTCAAACATCGCCGAAATTGCGGCGTTCTGTTCAGGCGTATGGGTCAGCGTTTCTTGTTCTTCAGCCATGAAATATTGTGTGTGGGAAGTTTAGCAAATTAGCCTCGTTTTAGCAAATTACTCATCCTCTGCATCTCCTACGGTCCCGCTCTTAAGAGCAGCGATGAGAGCATCCATGTCACCAGCCATGATCCGTTCAATCGCATGCCAGGATTGTTTGATACGGTGGTCTGTTACGCGATCCTGTAAAAAATTATATGTTCGTATCTTCTCGGAACGGTCCCCCGTACCGATTTGATTCTTACGTTCCGCCGAATAGCTTTTGTGTTCCTCTTCATCTTTCAGAAGCTGTAGTTTCGCCGCAAGAATTGCGAGTGCCTTTTCACGATTCCGCTGCTGGCTCCGTTCCGAAGTTGAACGCACTTCAATACCACTCGGCTTGTGAACGAGCCTCACCGCTGTCTCAACCTTATTCACATTTTGTCCTCCTGCCCCGCCGGAACGCGAGAATTCCATTTCTATATCCGCCGGATTGATCTCAATCCGCGTCCGTTTTCTGATGGGCAATACAACAACAGATGCTGTTGACGTATGGATGCGGCCCGATTTTTCTGTTGCAGGAACACGTTGTACGCGGTGCACACCCATTTCAAAACGGAGGTCTTCGTAAGCACCTTGCCCTCGAATTTCAAACGTTGCCTCTTTGAGCGCGCCGAGACCACTGCGCGATTCATTGATATACGCAAAATGCCACCCACGCTTTTCAGCATATTTTGCATACATGAGAGAAAGATCCTCGGCAAATATCGCTGCCTCTTCCCCGCCAGCACCAGCGCGGACTTCAAGCACTGCTTCATTCGGAAATGCTTCTTCCTTTTTGTCCTGCTCAAGGATTGATCGCATCTGCGCAAGAATTGCTTCTTTCTGCACACATACACTTGCACGCTCTTCCTCTGATAATTCCGCGAGACTCTCATCTTCTGCAATCATCGCGGAAACATCTGCTTCCTCACGCAAAAGACGCTCGTATTCACCTGCGAGATATGCAGTCTTTGGATTATTTTTAAATTCACTGATGTCCATACAAAAATAATAGCACTGGAATACAGAAACTCCACGAGATCAAACCCGTGGAGTTTCATGGTATACCAAGCGTCGTTACTTCTTTTTAGCAATCTTTTTGACTGTCGCAGGAGCCCTCCGATGAGCGCGTTTTTCTGCTTTCACCTCTTTCTTGTTCTTCACGGGACGAGCCGCAGCAACACGAGACTTGAATTTCTCAACACGACCAGCTGCATCGAGGACCTTGTCGGTGCCCGTATAGAAAGGATGACACTGGCTGCAAATTTCAACATCAATTTTTTCTTCCGTTGATCCAACGGCAAAAACAGCCCCGCAGGCACATGTTGCGGTCGCATTTGCATAATATTTCGGATGGATATCTTTTTTCATGTGGGTCGTATGATATCAAACGTTCTATCATACTGCAAGCGACACGTGCGCTGAAACAAAACGCCATCGGTCATATTGGTCTTTTTGGAAACGGATGTTGCAATAGCCAAAGTCAACAAGCATCTGTTCGATATGTTCTTTCTGAATGTCATCAAACTCCATGAATATCGCGCCGGAACGCAGAAGATAGTGCGGAGCCTCGCTCAGGAAAGTCCGTATACTCTCAAACCCATCTTCCCCTCCAAAGAGCGCTTCGTGCGGCTCGAACTCTATGACTGATCGTGCCACCCGACCGATATCCTGAAGAGCGATATACGGCGGATTCGCAAATATATAATCATAGGAACTATGCACATTCGAGAACATATCTGACACAAATGCGCTTACGCACGAGCGTAGGATAGCATTCCGTATTCTATTTTTTTCTATTTGCTCGATACAGCTCGTCTTGATATCAGAGAGATCAACATGCACGTCCGGCACATTCTTCGCAACTGCAAGGCCAATACAGCCGCTACCTGCAAACAAGTCGAGACAACGTAATGGTCGGTTATCTTTTTTCAGAATTTCAATAAGTTTTTCTGTCCAGTATTCTGTTTCAACACGCGGCGTATGCGGACGGAGCGAAACATCAATCTCGAGGTTGAGGAATGGCACGGAACCAATGACATACGCAAGCGGCTCCCCTTTTGCAAGCCGCACCGCATCACCTTCGAACTCGGATCTATATACACCATTATATTTCTCCCGTAATAACCACTTTTCTTCTTGCGTATATGTCATCTTAGGAGCCTTCGAGAATATCGATTTGGGCTTGATATTTTGTGGCTAATTCCATCACCTCATCACCGTAAAAAGCGTACGAAGAGTTCCCCGCATTTTTCCACCCTGCAAGATATCGAAGCGCTGCAAGACGTTCCGTCTGGGGTGTTCTGCCGTCGGCGCCGTTATCCGCGAGAAGAATCGCCGACGCCATGAACGCATCCCCCGGATCCCATGGGTTCGGTGGATTATGTCCCGTAAGGGAAGCAATTTGTTTTTCATACAATACCCAAGTCGAAGGAATAAATTGTGCAGGGCCCATAGCGCCACCCCAGCCATACCATGGCTTCTTCGACACCGGCACGACGTCCGGATTGAGTCCAAGACGTGCCACAATATCCTTAAATACCGGCACATCGCGCGTCGGATGCATGTCTGTATGCCAGCTTCCCGTACCAACATTTTCTCCCAAATTCGACTCTTCTGCGATAATACCAAGAATAAATGCCGGGCGAACATTAAGCTTTCCACCTGCGTACTTCGCAAAGTCAAGCGCTGTACCAAACGGGATCGCCGCAGTGCCACGCAGTGTAAACAGTTCGGAACGAATCATGGCCGCTGTTTTTTCCTGATCTTTCAAAACTTTCTGATATTCAGCTTCGACCCCCTTGGACACGGTCAGAATTTGGTGTTTTTCCCTCTCTTGCACTTCAATCTTCTTCTTCTGTAATTCTTGAATATTACGCAGCTCAATCTCGTCAGACTGCTTGTCTTCGAGCACATCACGTATCGTTGCCGTTTCCTCTTTCGTGCTGCGAATATCCTCAAATAAGATTTGCAGCCCCTGCTTTATCGACTGAAACGAATCAATGTCTACAAAAAATTCTGAAAGGTTTTTATTGCCGAGCACTACCTCAACAAGCGAGAGATTATCGATCTCGTTTGTCTTCCGTATAAGTTGTGCAAGCGATTCTTTCCCCCGTCCGATCTTTGCGTCCAGTTCTTTGATAATCTTTCCTTTATCTTTAATTTCATCGCTCAAGCGCGATATTGCGATGATACGCTGCCGTATGCCGAGGCGCGCTTTCTCCATATTCGCATCAAGGATTGAAACGTCACGCTCGAGCGTGACGCGATCGCGCTGCTTCTCCTGCACAAGAGAGCGCTGTACGTTGATTTTTTTCTCGATCTCAACAAGCTCTCGCTCAAGCTGCGCTTTCCGCGAAGCAACTTGTACATCGACAGGCTGTTCCTCGGCAAAAACAAAAAAAACACCGCCTACCGCGATAGACCCTGCAAGAAGAGCGGACACAAGAATCTTTGTAATAATTCGTACCCGTCCTTGCATATATAAAAAATCAAAATAGTACGTCGAGACAGCAAAATAGAGACCCTAAGAGACTCTCTATTTTGCTGTCTCTCCTTCTCCGGCCTCTTCCTGCTTTCCTTTCTTCGCCACTTCAATCGTTGAGAGATCAGGCGCGGCAACTTCTTCCGCTTTTTCCTCGACTGCTTCGCTTGCAAGCACCACAACTTCCTCCGGATTTCCAAGAATCAAAACGCCGTCCGGTACGCGAAGGTCCTTGATACAGATCTGACTATTGAAATCAACGAGGGAAGAAACGTCGACAATAATCTCTTGTGGAAGACGTGACGGCTCCGCTTCCACCTCAACGGTATGGAGCACTTTCACAAGGACACCGCCGAGCTCTTTCACTGCCGGAGCAATACCTTCAAACTCGATAGGTACTTCCACCTGTACTTTCTGGCCTTTCTCAATGATATAAAAATCAACATGACGGGGAGTGTCTCTCACCGGATCAGTGGCAACATCGTGGATAAGAGCCTCCTTGGTACTACCAATACCTTCAAGCATGATAACCGTGTTGTATCCAGCCTCCTTGAATACTTTTTCAAATGCACGTTGCTCTACGCTCACCGATGTTGCCTTTTCTTTCTTCCCATAGAAAACAGCGGGCATTTTCCCATCTGCCCTCATTTGCTTCATCTTTTTACCTATCACATCGCGTTTTTCGAGCATCAGCGTCAACATGTCCTAAAGTATAGCTATTTTCCATAAAAAAACAACCTGGGCGATGGTACGGCCTTTTTAAGCCATATCATCGCCCAAGCGCTACACTCCCATGCGGGTATCAACCTGCAACTCCATCGGTATAAATTCTTCAACGGCCTTGAGCGTTATTTCAACAATTCCATATTCTTTTGTTTCAATCGTAACACTCGGCGGAACTTTATCTTTCATTCCCACAGGCACTTGAACAACGATGCAGGGGTCAGGATCTCCAACAGGAACTCCTATACAAAAGTTATCGATTTCAATCTGCTGCCACACATCAAGAGCATACTGCTCCATAATTTTTTGAACATCTCGGGGAGTCAGTCGTCTCTCCACAAACACCTCTCTCTATAAAAAAGGATGAAAAACGCTTGTCTATGCTTCATTATAGATGCAAGCTGCAGCAAAGAGCAACGAGAATACGTAGACAAGCTCTTAGGTCTTTACAAGATTTGGGGGTATTTTCCCTTCAAGAGCGGCGATGATATTGAGAGCAGCCATCTCCGCCATCTTTGTCCGTGTTTCTTCTGTCGCTGATGCAATATGCGGCGTCAATACCACATTTTCGAGTTCCGCGAGACCTGCTGTAAGAGCCGGTTCGTTTTCAAACACATCAAGCGCCGCGCCGCGGATAATTTTGGCGCGCAATGCGTCAACCAGCGCAACCTCATCTACAACCGGCCCACGTGACGTATTCACCAAATATCCCGATTCTTTCATCATTCCGAGACGTCTTGTATTGATCAGGTGTTTCGTCGAATCAAGGAGTGGTACATGAATCGTCACCACGTCCGCATGTTTCAGTACATCATCCACCGTTTCAAAATACGTTGCATGATAATCTTTTTCAAAAAGTTCGTTCTGATGCACATCGTAGTAAATCACATCCATATCGAACCCATTGTGCGCATGGTACGCAACGCGTGAACCGATCCTTCCTGCACCGAGAACACCAAGTGTTTTGCCCGCCAGATCGGTGCCAAGAAAAAGCATAGGTGCCCAGCCGACAAATTTTCCTGCCCGTGTAAACCGATCTGCTTCCCCGATACGTGACGTCATTGCAAGAATGAGGGCAAATGTGTGCTCCGCAACAGTTTCTGTCAGAACGTCTGGCGTATTCGCTATTTGAATACCACGAGCAGTTACAGCCTTTACGTCAAGATTATTTGTCCCTACTGCATAGTTTGCAATAATTTTTACCTGCGGAGCCGCTGCAAGAACCTCTTCATCAATCGTATCTGTCAACAAACAGAGTATCGCATCATAAGCATCCTCTTTCAGCGCATTCACAAGTTCTGTCTTTGAAAGCACACCATCCTTTTCGCTCATGGTGACCGAAAGCCCCCGATCCCGAAGCATTTTTAAACCGCTCTCTGGTATTTGCCGTGTTACATATACTTTCATACCTTAAAAGTTATTGTATGTTACTAAAAAGTTTGAGACGATCGGTCACTACCTGCTGTACCGCCTGTACCGCCCCTTTAAGGAATTTGTACGGGGCAATTTCGTCCGGATCTTCCTGGAGCGCGATCATAAGCGCCTTGCGGTATGCTACCCGAATCTCCGTGTTGATGTGGACGATAGAAATTCCTGCCGCAATGCCAGCACGGAAATCATCATCGCTTGTCCCTGAACCGCCATGGAGTACAAGTGGCACATGAGCAGCTTCTAAAAGATTCTCAATCCGTTTAACATCCAGATGTTTAGGGTTATGCCCCGAAGCGAGCATGCCATGCATGTTGCCGACAGCAGGCGCGACAAGATCAACTCCCGTATGTTTTACAAATGCGGAAATTTCTTCTGGTTTTGTCAAATCTTCCGGTGTAAACGAAACTCCTTCCGGAATCGCATCCAGTATTTTTGACGAGGTACCGATAAACCCTATTTCTCCTTCTATAAGAATATCTCTTCCTTGCTTTTTTGAGGCCTCCCGAGCGTACTCGACACATTTTTTCGTCGTTTGTACATTATCATCAAAAGAAAGTTTGGTACCGTTGCCGTCAAAAATGGCTGCGTCGTAGCCCGCGTCAATCGCCTCTTGTACTTTTTCAAAAGAGTAACAATGGTCCGCATTGAGGTATATTGGATAGTCATATTCATCCCGAATACTTTTTATCAGCGCGACTGCCTGCTTTGCACCAATGAAACCCCGTTCACCTTCTGACGTTCCGATAATCACCGGAACATTGAGTGCTTGCGCTGCATGAAAGACACCCCAAAGCCCCTCGAGATTCGAAATATTAAAATGGCCGATAGCGGTCTTTTTTGTACGCGCCTCTGTAATAACTTCCCGTAACGTGCTTACCATATGCACACTATTGTAACACATACTTCTTCTGCAATGGAATATTGTATTCGCACCATCGTTGCTATACTACTCTCATAGAATTAACAAATACTCTATGGAAACAAAACTTGATTTTGTCGCGATCGGCGATATTACGACTGACGCTTTCATCCGCCTTGCCGAGAGCGAAGCACACGTCGTCGAAACAGGGGGGCGGCAGGAAATCTGCATGAGCTTTGGAGACAAGATTCCTTATGAAAAAGTGGACATCGTTCGCGCCGTCGGCAACAGTCCAAACGCCGCAGTATCCGCTGCGCGCCTCGGTCTTGCTTCTGCTGTTGTCACAACAGTCGGGGACGATGAAAACGGGCGTGAATGCATACAGTCGCTCAAAGACTCCGGTGTTGAAGCACACTTTGTTACAACACAGCAAAACATTGAAACAAACTATCACTATGTTCTCTGTTATAAAGCCGAGCGGACTATTCTCGTCAAGCATCATGAATATACGTATCGTTTGCCTGATGTTGGAGAACCTGTATTCCTCTATCTATCCTCACTTGCGGAAAATTCTCTCGAATATCATCACGAAATCGCGACATATCTTGCCGCACACCCAAACGTAAAGCTTGCATTCCAGCCGGGCACATTCCAAATGAAACTGGGGTATGAAAATCTCAAAGATATATACAAACGCTCCGAGCTTTTTTTCTGCAACAAAGAAGAAGCGGAAAGAATCCTTGGGCGCGGAAAGAGTGAGCTTCCCGAACTCCTCGAGGGTGTTCACGCTCTGGGTCCAAAGATTGCGATTATTACCGATGGGCCAAAGGGGGCATACACATTCGACGGCAATGAGATCTGGCGCATGCCTATGTACCCCGACCCTGCACCGCCACAGAATCGTACCGGTGCAGGCGATGCATTTGCCTCCACCTTTACAAGTGCCCTTATTCTTGGCAAAACCATACCCGAGGCACTCGCTTGGGGGCCCATAAATTCAATGTCTGTCGTTCAACATGTCGGCGCACAAAAGGGACTTCTTTCGCGTGAAAAACTCCTTGAATTTCTCAAGGAGGCACCCAAAGACTACGTCCCAACCAAACTACGTTAGGGTGAAATCTATTTCCTGTTTTTCACTTTTTTGACAGCATCCTTGATTGAAGAAACCCCCATGCCATATTCTTCAATAAGCTGACTTGGTTCTCCTGATTGTCCAAATCGATTGTGGACCCCGATGAATTCAATCGGCACAGGATGAAGTTGTGCAAGAACTTCTGCCACAGCAGACCCCATGCCTCCCGCGATCTGATGTTCTTCAACAGTCACCACTGCTCCTCCTTTTTTTGCATACGCAACAATGGTATCAATATCCATCGGCTTTACTGTATGGTTGTTGATCACGGCGACTCGAATTCCTTCATCTTTAAGTTCTTTTGCCGCAACGAGAGCATTATAAAGAAGCGAGGAACAACCAATGATTGCAACATCTATTTCGTCTTCATCCCAGAGCACTTCGGCACGGCCGATCTCAAACGGCGTTTCGGCTGTCGTCCACACCGGACGATTGTCCCGATTAAAACGCATGTAGACAGGGCCAGCAACGCTTACTGCAGCGAGCGTTGCTTTGCGTGCTTCTTCCATATCAGAGGGCACAACAACGGTCATGTTTGGTTGTACACGCATCAGCGCGACATCTTCGAGCTGCTGATGTGTCGCACCGTCAGG
>JAHFLU010000005.1 GCA_023264615.1 bacterium
GATAAGACCTTGGCGGATCGCATCCATCTTTAGACGAAGTGCTCGTATGAAGTCTGTCATGGCCTGTGCCAAGATGTTTGTACCTTCGATATCAATAGTTACGCCATCGTAACCGTGGATTGCAATATGCTCGGCGATGTTATTGATAAAGTCTGTTCTATTGATCATAACAGCAACGGTAATATCTTCGATATTCTGATCTCCACCGGCAATACTGAATGTCGCTAACTTGCCCGCTGCATGAACATTTTTGACGAACGCACTTTCTTCTATGGGAGACATCCCCATGAGCACGCCGCTTGCGGAAACGGGCAATACAAAATAGGTTATTTCCGATGCATCATTGAGCGGAAGATTTTTTAAGGCTGCTGTATTCCAGTTGATAGCATTGAGCATGATATATTTTTCTGCTGTTGTGTCAGGCGGCGATGTTGGGGTTGGTTCAGGCGTGGGAATAGGGGTTCCCGTGCCCTCTTTTATATATTCAGACATATTGAATGCGTCGATCTGAAGAACACCGAGTGATTTTAATACGTGAAAAAGAGTGAACTTACTTGCGTTTGTAGGTGTCGTGACTTGGAT
Organism: bacterium; assembly: GCA_023264615.1. Lineage (GTDB taxonomy): Bacteria > Patescibacteriota > Minisyncoccia > Phycocordibacterales > VMGT01 > VMGT01. The sequence goes on from JAHFLU010000005.1 coordinate 583, forward strand.
TGCAGAGGAAGTCCACGAGGATGCTGCAGGAAGCGAAGCAATATGGCGGTATTCAATGTTGCTGTCAGAAGTCGTGAAGCGTGCGAGGAGGTCGGTTGGCGTGTTCGCTTTGTACAAATGAGACAAGTCATACGTTTTTCCGCCCGTTACAGGAACGTCTTCAAAATACCACTTTGCGTCACCATCGGTGTATGAAGTTATCTCGACTTTTGCCGCTTTCGATCCGTCAGCTCCGGCGACAGGGTAGGTGAATGTGCGCTTGTTGGTACCCCACCCGCCACGGAACCAATTGAGAGGATCTCCGCTTGCACCGGTGGTCTCAAGAGAAGGGTTTTTGATAAGGTTTGAAGGTGGCGGAAGTGGCGGAGGTGTTACGAGCAGGGGAGGCAGCGTCGTTGGTGCCATTGTAAATGAGTCTATTTCAAGAGAGCCAGGGGAGTAGAGGATATGGAAAAGTGTCATAGATGTAACGTTTGCTGGAATAGTGATGTCCACCGATGACGTACTCCAATTTGATGCTTCCGGAAGCATCTTTTGATATTGGTACTGTATACCGTTTGGCCCCTTGAATCGGGCGGTCAATTCAGTCATGCGCGTCGCGCGGTACGTATGTGAAATGGTATATTTTGTTCCTGGTTTCACGGGGACATCCTCAAAGTACCACTTTACATCGCCGCTTGTACGCGATGTCATTTCGACTTTTGCCGCCTTGCCACCATCTTTGCCGAGGGTTGGATAGATATAGGTTCCATCGTTCGTACCCCAGCCGGCGCGGTGCCAATATTGCGGATCGCCATGAGTACCCACTATTTCAAATGAGGGGTTTTGTATAAGGTTTGTGGCCACTGCAGCAGCAGACATGTCGGTACCCCCTGTTTCTTCAATGGCAGGAGCTATTGCAGGCTGGAAAGGGGTTTCAGGCTCTGGCTGAAATGTTGTTTCCGGTTCTCCAAAAAGTTCCGTATCGGGGGAGTGGAGTGTGCCGCATGACGGGATATTGACAGCAATGGTTGGCGACTCGACACCATGCCTATTCGACCCTCCTGCGATAATCTGATATTGATACATGTCGGGAGTGGTGGGGAACGTGGTATCAGTAAACGTAGTTTGTTCGAGATTTTCTCCGACAGTACTCCACAAACCGTCTTCTTCCCCCATGCGCATAAGCGTATATGATTCCGCACTCTCGGTGTTTGTCCACGAAACGTCTGCATGCGGACCTGTTTCTTCGCAAAGAACACGGACCGAAATCATCGGTTGTGTTGTTGCTCTTCGTGTGTCTAGGGTATCTTGCAGTGTTGCCCCTTGCGATTGATTGACTGAAATATTTACAAAAAGAGCCAAGCAAATGCTGGCAAGTAATAGATAGCGCTGTAGCATGGTTGTTGTTCTGTTAGAATTTTTCTCCCGATAATATTTTCCCATTCAAATACTTTACTATACCGAAAGTGCTCTGAAACTAGCCGCTCTTCCAAAAGTATGTTGCTCTTTGTGAAAAACTTGAAATACCTCTATTTTGCGTCACTTGAAAAAGAAAATTTTTTGTACAGTGCTATTGTACATAGGGAAAAAGGTCTGATATGGGCGAAATATCGTCGAGCGTTGCAATTTCAATGTGTGGAAATACAGGTACTTGTGTATAGTACGGGCTATTTTTCCGGCGTATGCGGAATGTTGCCACATCTTCTCTATTGAGCCCGCTCTCGCGGATTGCATCGAGTTCAGTCGCTTTATCATCAATAAAGATACAAGGAGCACCATATCGTGCGAGCAACTGTTTCAATACACCGGATTTGTTATTCACGGTATCGAGAACGAATATATCATCGTGCGGAACGTTGGCAATCTCAACTTTCTTTTTCTGAAATTCAGGTGTACCGACAGTAACAATGTAGATGGGAATGTTTGCCGCTTTCCACATTGCCATTGCTTTCGCAGCTTCGGGATAACAGGTGACAGATGAGTGAAGCCATAAAACGACATCTCGTGCAATCGCTTCTTTATTGAGCGGCTCTGTTACATACTCTTGTGCGACACGGAAGAGTCCTTCTGCAGAAAGACCGTGTTCTTTTTTGGTGCGTTCGTAAATCTCTCCTATTTTGCGCAGTGGAATACCATTTTTGCGAAGTATGCGGAAAAGTACTTCTCTGCCGCCGCGGTGGTATGCAATGGTGTGGTCAAAATCAATGGCAATAAACTTCTTCATGATTTCTCAAAAATTTGCATCAGGGTTCTCCCCAGTACCCGTTCATTGTGGCGTACCGGATTGCGTTCGAGGAGATCACCCTTTTTGGTGTTGTGGAGCGAATTCAACAAGAGGCGTTTGGGAATGTATGACGTATTCTTTATACCGTCAAATTTTACAAATGCGCGGTCATTTGCAACAAACGGCGCTGCGTGGGCACCTTTCGGTACTTTTGTATTATAAATCGTGTAATCAATGTTGCAGCGCAGAAGTTCCTCGAGTTTTTGCCGGAATGTTGCGACGTTCCAGCCAGCCGTGTGATTTTTCGTGGTTACAAGATTGCAGACGTGGATCTTGACTGCGGAACTTTTTTTGATATTTTTTTGGATCCCAGGAACAAGGAGTGCAGGAACGATGCTCGAGTACCAGTCACTGGGGGCAAATATAATTGCGTTTGCATTGCGGATCGCTCTCTCGGCCTGTGGGTTGGCGCGAGGGAGAGGATCAAGTTCAAGGCGGACATGTAAGGGAAGGGTCTCTTTGTGGATAGTACTTTGTCCGCGGATTGTTTTTTTCCCGATCCGCGCAATAAGAGTTGCTTTTTGCAGTGTCGTTGGATGTATCATACCCCGTGTATGGAAAAGTGTGCATGCATGGAGAAGTGCCTTTTCAAAACTCGCATGTTCTTTTTCAAGAGCGGCGAGCAGTATATTACCGACGTTGTGGCCGGCGAGAGTGCCTTTGGTGAACCGGTATTTGAGAAGACGTTCCGCGCCCGTCTTTTGATCAGCGAGCGCGATGATACATTGTCGTACGTCTCCCGCGGGCAGAACACCAAGTTCACGGCGCAAAATGCCGGTGGAGCCGCCGTCATCCATCATGGCAGGGAGTGCCGTGAGATGCAGGGGATATTTGCGGAGTGCGCGAAGGACGAGGGCGGTTCCTGTGCCTCCACCGATAACGACGATATTTTTGATGTTTTTTGCCATACAATCATTGTAACAATGTGGAGATACGAAAGGGCACCCCACCCGTTGGCATGGTATCCTTTTGAAAGAAAGGAAAAATAATCTATGCACAAGAATATCATTGGTGTTGTTGGAAGAAAACTTTCGGGCAAAGGAACATTTGGCGCGCTGTTCTCGGAAATCTGCGCTGATAAAAAAGTGGCACGCATGAGTTTTTCAGATGTTCTCCGAGATACACTGGTCGCGTGGGGTCTTCCCCTGACACGGCATAACCTACAGCGGCTTGCGATTATCATGAATGATGAATTTGGCGAGGGGACCCTTACGCACGCGGTTCTCCTGCGGGTGGAAAAAGTTGATGCGGATATAGTTATTCTTGATGGTATCCGCTGGCCCTCCGATCGGAACATGTTGCGGCAGAAACCAGGATTTCGCATGGTTTATATTATGGCGGATAGTGCTGTCCGTTATGCCCGCAGAAAAGCAGGACAGAAAGCAGGAGAGGCTGAAGTATCATTGCAGCAGTTTGAGGAAGAAGACAACGTGCTTACGGAGCAGTTGATTGAAGAAATCGGGGAGAGCGCCGATTACGTGATAGAAAACAATGGGACCGAAACAGAATTCCGCGAACGTGTACATGAGCTGTTTAGAAAAGACTCTTAGAAATATGCCGTATCATTCAAAATGATACGGCATACTGTATTATATCTGCTCTATACGCTGTTTAAATTTGAGCAGATTGAGTGGCTCCTCAAGAGACAAGAGCTCGGTGCTTGTGTGGAGAGCAATGCTCCGTGGGAAAAGACCTTTCTTAATGATAGGGAAGAAACACAAAAGCATGAGTATGGTCCAGACGGTGTTAACATAGAGGAAATAGGGAGAAAGAGTAGGACCATTATATGAAATATACCAAAGAAGAGCACCTGCATTAACGAGTACATACAGAAGATGCGGCAAGATACGCTTGATTTCAGTGTCCATGCTGGAGAATTTTTCAGTGACGCGGTAGCGCATGTCATTTGTGCATACCGCTTTCATGAGTGCGTGCAAGTATATAAATGAAAGTGCGCCCCAATATTGTGTGGAAACAAGCGAATTGCCATTAAGTCTATAGAAAAAAACAAGAAGTAAAGAAATGAACGTAACGCGAAAGTAAAGATACTGCAGCTCGTTTGCCACCATGTGCACGTTAAAAAAAAGCGCAATTGCAGGAAGGAGGAAAAGTGTTGCAACACCGAGCGCTGGCACGATGTATGCCCAGGCCATTTCTGTATAGTGCATTTTTTGCCTAAACGAGAGGCCGGGCTCTAGAAAAGGTGATTTTTTAATGAAAAGGCGCAATGTATCAAGTGCCCATGTGCCGCGCTGTTTGTAGATCATAGGAATATCGAGAGGGGCGGTGCCGATGGTATAGGCTTTATTAATGTAGATGCTTTTCCAACCCCGAGAGTGAAGAACGTAGCTTGTATAGAGGTCTTCAACGATATTCCATGTTTGGAAGCCGCCGATGCTCAGAAGTGCGGTTCTCCGATAGAAGACGCCAGAGCCGCACGATATTGCGGCATTGTCGGCATTCTTGCCTGCCTGCGCATGTTGGTAAAAGGCAATGTCATGGTTGAAGTCATTTATCGGAACATCAAATTGTTGACGGGTTGATATGATCGCTATGTTTTTGTCATTTCTGAAATATCCAAGCAGATCCTCTGCGATATTTGATGTTGCCACTTGGTCGGCATCAAGTACGAGGACGTACATTCCCTTTGAATGTGCAAGGCCTGCGTTTAGGTTGCCAGCTTTTCGGTCGACTTTTTCATGACGGGAAATGTATGTGGCGCCATAAAATGCCGCTATCTTTTGCACATCTTCCCGCCCACCGTCATCGAGGATATACAGTTTTTTGTTTTGGTAGTTGATTTTTGATGCTGCTTCTACGGTGGGAGTAAATATCGAGAGAGGCTCATTGACAACGGTTACAAAAATATCGAGCGATCCTTTTGGTGCCTGTTGGGTTCGAAATGTATGATCTTGCGTCCAATGATTGAAAATGAAGAGAAGAGCCGTAGAACTCATGAGCATTTCGCAGACAAAGAGAATACCGCCAAAAATACCTTGAACCTGTCCGAAAAGCCAAAAGCTATATGCGCCAGTGGCGGCAACAATGGCTATGCTAAGGGTTTTTGATACCGGATCCATAGTTTTTTTAAAAAGCCTCATGAAAAAGGCTGTGGTAAAATAGTGCTTTTTGGAAACGAAAATGTCAAACAAGACCATGCATGGGAGCGTGGTATGATGAGATTCTTATGGAATTTCGTGAAAATAAGGGCTCTATTTATGCAATTCTCGTACTTCTTTTCGTAACTATCGGTATTTGGTACGCTGTTCTGCTTGAAAACCCCAATAGAGAACTTACTGTTGCTTTTCTCGATATTGGTCAAGGAGATGCAATATACATTGAAGCCCCGAACGGTAATCAAGCACTCATTGACGGAGGTAATGGAAAAACAGTACTCGCTGCACTCGGAGAGGTGATGCCGCTGTACGACAGATCTATTGATGTGGTGATTGGTACACATCCGGATCAGGATCATATCGGTGGTTTGCCGTTTGTACTTGAGAAATATGAGGTCGGTACATTTTTTGATCCCGGTGTTCAAAAAAAGTTAGGCAGCTATGATGCTTTACTTTCGGCAGTGCGCGAGAAACATGTTACGTATGTGCATGCGCGGCGTGGGCAAAAAATAATTCTTGATGACGGTGTTTTTCTCACAATTTTGTTCCCTGATCGTAATTTGCCCTTTGTAGAAACAAATACTGCTTCAATAGTAGCAAAACTTTCCTACGGCAAGACCTCTTTTCTCTTTACGGGAGATTCACCGAAGAATATCGAACACTATTTAATAACGCTCGATGCTGCAGCGCTCGACACTGATGTTCTCAAGGTAGGACACCACGGATCACACACTTCTTCGGGTGAAAAATTTCTTAAAGCAGTCAGCCCTACGATTGCAGCGATATCTGCGGGTAAAAATAACCGCTATGGACACCCCCACAAAGAAGTTCTTGCAGGTCTTGCAGCGATTGGAGCGAATGTGCTCAAAACATACGAGAGAGGAACAATAGTCCTTTTCTCGGATGGGTCAAAGATTGGCTTAAAATAAGGCTATTTTTGATTTTTCCACAAAGAAATCCTTGACAGCGACCACAGAGGTGCTATAGTCAAGGCTACAACTGAATACATGAGATAATCATTATGGGAAGAAAAGGGGACCCTCCACTTTCTTCCTTTTTTGTTTGAGACCCATTCATTCAGTTAAAAAATCATGAAACAGAAGACGATAGTATTGGAGCAGATACTTCCTGTCTACATTGCGATCGAACTTGCGGCCGTCGCGCTGTCGGTTTCCGTTATATTGTGGTTTGTTCCGTTTTGGAGCGAACTTACAAATCGTGGAGCTGTAAGCGAGCGTTCTTTCATTTCCTCGCTTCTTTCAATCGAGAAAGTTAAGAGCGTGAATCTTTCCTATTATGGCAAGGAATATAGAATCGAAACGGCGGCTGACAACCTTGCGCAGTTTGCAGAGCTCAATCCATTCATTTACCGCTACGGTACAGAGGATGAGTTACGCAAGGTGTCGTTTGAAGATGGGGGGCATGTTGTATTGCCTCTTGATCAGTATGAGATTGGTATGGCGAGCTGGTATGGGTCGTATTTCCAAGGACGTTCGACGGCAAGCACCGAGCCCTATGACATGTATGGTATGACGGCTGCACACAAGGAATTGCCACTTGGTACGGTCGTTCGTGTAACAAACCTTGATAACATGAAGCACGTAATTGTCCGTATCAATGATCGGGGTCCGTATGTTGGCGATCGTATTATTGACATGACATACGAGGGTGCTCGCCAACTAGGCTATGTTGGGACCGGACTTGCAAACGTGCTTATTGAGGTTGTCGAATAAATAATAGCGTATTGAAATAAAAATATATGACGTAATAACAGCAAAAAGGGGCAAAAGGGGTGAAATTATCAGTTAGGTATACACCAATGTACAACCATAACGACGACTATGATTTCATCAAAAACGAGAAAACTCTTCAGGTTAAGCATGCTTCTCACGATTGCGTCCGCGTTATCGATATTGCTCGCAACATTGCCCCTACTTTTACTATTACCACATATATATGTAACGATAGTTCTGATTGTCTTTGTCAAAACTCTCCTTATATTCTCCGTTATGGACTATAGTTTGAGTGTTTGGGAGGCACGGCCGCTTACAAACCTTGCCACCGAATGCAAAAAACTCTACATCGATATCGCAGAACCCGTAAAAGGTCTTTATGTGTCTGTACACCCTGGAAGTCTCGCTGTTTTTAACGAGTTTGTTGTCTATGTGCTAACCTTCCCCGGACTTACATAGAGGGGATAGACAAAAGTTATCCACAGGGATCTTCTTGACGCCATATGTATCGCTGCTACACTTAGACCCAAGTGGACGTGGGTTCACTTATTTGTTCTTTCTGATAGTAAAAAAAGGGTTTCCTACCGAGAATGCACGTTTATGTGCGTACTCAATGGTAGGAGAACATTGGGCAGAAGTTGTGTGAAAGGATTACTTTGTGTTTTAACAGAGCAATCTCTAAACGCCTTTCTGTTGTGCCTAACGTTCTTCTACTATTCGAGCAGCAGCCGATCACTGCCCAGGGACTGAATATCTGTCGCTAACTCATTCTGTGTTGAGAAATCCACATAAGAATGATGCCAGAAATGGCAAAGACATTATTCGCCACCCGGAGAATGGTAGTTAAGACGCTAAGATCGATCGAAATCTTAGTAACACAACGATATTTTCCTCGTTCTGAGTTTATACCCTTTTTCTCAAAACAAAGAAGATAACGTTTGGGCGTTATGCTTTGTGTGCCTCTGCGATGTATGCAGGGACCTACAGAGCATAACGCCCTTTTGTATATTGGTGTATTTATGGTATTGTCACGGTTGGTTGATTTGGAAAAAAGGTGACTCGTGAAAGGAGGTACTCATGACCTCTGAAGAAACCCTCTCGCGTTGTTTTGACCGCAGGATATTGCTTTGTGATGAAACGGTTAGTGATCCTTGTGTCAGCCGTCTTCGTATTGGGTTTATTAACCTTAACCTTCTCGAGAGTGTACGGCCGATCCGTTTTTATATCGATACGCGTGGAGGCGATGTCGACGAGGTTCTGCGCCTAATTTCCACAATGGATACGATTGATGCGCCTATCATTGGTCTTGTCGACGGACGCTGCGACATGCTCGGCATGTCGCTTCTGCAGAGCTGTGACATTCGTTTTGCGACCCGCTTTGCAGAGTTTAAATTCGAAAAAATTTCTTCAAGTACGTCCTTTCGCTATGCCGGTCAGGACCATGGTGAAAGACATACGCTCTACGGTAAACATCTTCAGCAAAGACAAGAAAAGTTAGACAGGGTTATTGTCGGAAAGAGGGAAGGTGCTGGCCTGCGGAGTTTGCGGCTCAAGGAATTTTATGAGCAGTATGCAGTTGTCTGCGGTGAAGATTTGGCAGGGAGCGGCTTTATTGATGAAATCGTGGATTCAAGTGGCTGCTGGGCAGGCGAAGATGTCATGCTCCCTGGAAAGATTGGTTTCGGGCGGTAAGGATACGAGAAACGCTGTGCATCATTGTGATGCACAGCGTTTGCAATTGAGATTATTCTGTCCGTTTCACGCCGTACGTTATTTGGTGTTGTGTTACATTCACAACTTTCAGTACAAGCGCGGCATACGGCCGTAAATCAATATCCCCATAGTTTAAATGTGGTATTTTTTTGTATAGAGATATGGGCATGGTTTTCGGATCACTGTTTTTTACCATAAAGGCAAGAAAATCATTGTGCGCGCCGTCTCGCCAGCCGATCCAAACAGTTACCGTTTCATCTTGAAACAAAATCTCCCCAAATATCGTGGTAGTCACTTCAAAAGAGTGTTCTGTCTCCGTTTTGTATGCAGTGTAGTCTACCTCCATTTTTGTCGTGATGATTTGAAAGGTGAAGAATATGCACCCAAGTAAGCCAGCGAGAAAGCAGAACATACCCCACTGTACCCTTGGGAAGTACGTAATCATCCCTATAAATGAAAGGATTACAACGAACACAGAAACAATAAGCCCACTCCAAGCAGGGGTGAGGTTTTGTAAAAACAACATGATACCTTCCATCAAAACCCCCTCTTCCTATGAGAATTTTCACAATTTTTCCTTACTTGTAAGGATATACCACTATAAAAGTATTGAAGTCAATAAAATTAGACAGTTTTAATGTATTTTTGATGGTTATTTTTGATACAAAAAATATATTTTGTCAGAATTATTGACAAAATGATATAAAACGCTATCATACTGGAACATGAATCCATTTTCAGAAACACTCCAAGGGCTTGGTTTGAATGAAAAAGAAGGCGCTCTCTATATAGCTTTTCTCGAATTGGGAGAAGTGCGTATTGCAAAAGCAGGAGCCCGGGCAGGGTTGAAACGCCCGACGGCGTATCTTGTGGTCCAATCCCTTGAGAAAAAAGGTTTTGTCACGCATACGACGCGTGGTGCCAAGCATTATTTTTCTGCGGTGCATCCGCAAAAGCTTGTAACAGAAGCAGAATTACGAGTGCGGGAGATTAAAGGGCTGGCGCCGCAACTTGAGGCGCTTTTATATGACGCAGGTGAAAAACCGCGATTTTCGTTTTACGAAGGACGTGAGTTACTCGACAAAGCGTATGATGACTGGTTCATATCAAAAGGAGAAGGTCTTTTTATTGGTACGCTTGAAATATCAGCAGAAATATTTCCCCGGACGTTTCAAAAGTACCAACACATGATTTTTTCAAAAGATTTTTGCGTGCGGGAACTTCTTGCTGATACTGAAGAGGGCAGGAAGCATGCGGAGCGTTCGCGAAGCGAATTTCACGATTTGCGTTTTATTCCCAAAGAACATACACCATTTGAAGTTGATATTGGTATTCATGGCAAGAGGGTTCTTATAACGTCCGTAAAAAAAGAATTTTTTACGGTACGTATTGAAAGTCCCGAAATTAGCCACGCATTCCGCGTTATGTTCGAGATGATGTGGCAGTCTGCACTACGCTAAATTTGTTAGATAGGCTTTATATAGGGGACACCGTGCATCATTGTGATGCACGGTGTATGTTACCTTATAACGCTATATATTGGATCTGAAACACTAATCGCTGCAGAGGGCGGATAGGGAATATACAGTAATGTGTCAACTGCTTGATTTTCAGAACGTTTGAGGAAATTTTCAAGTGCTCCTCGGAACATCTTGCGCTTTATATCGTAGCGCTCTTGCGGCGTAAGGCTATAGAGAAGATCGTCCGCACTTCGCATACTTTGTTCGAATGTGGCTTCGGCGATAACTGCGCGTACAGTTTTTGTTACGAGCTCCTGCATGACAGTCTGTGCTGCGTTCTTGTCAATTTCATCACTTCTTCTGTCAAGTTTCGTAAAATGCATCTTTGCATATTCGGGTGAAAAGATGAATGTGATGGTAAAAGTGACAAGCGCATCTTTTTTTTCGAACTCGACATATTTGTTGATCGTTGTCGTGAACTGATCTTTGTAGAAGAAAGCATGCTGCCAGACGCTTGGCTTATGCTTTCCTATGTATGGCTCGTCTCGATATTGAACGACAACAGGAACGATCTGACTGGACGAGAAATTGCTTTCTGGTGTTACGAGGTTTGTTGCGTGCGTGCCGTATACAGCAATGTATTCTTTCGATGGATTGAAGACGAAGAGCGTGGTACAGAGGAGTATCCCGATACCGTGAAGAGGAAAAACATAACCGGCGATACGGCGGTTTTCCATACCGTATGCGATGCCGGCGACAATGCTTACGACAGCGGTAAAACCTATAAGCGCGAGAAAGTTTGCGCCAAGGTCATACAAGATACAAAAAACAATACCCCAAAGAGTAGCGAGGCCAAAGAATATCCATCCGTAATTGAGACCTCTGACATAATTATGCGTGATGGCTTCTTTGCTGTGTTGCCAGTATCTTAATACGTGCATGAGTTTTCTCCCATTCAAAGTTGGATCTTCAAATATCGAGCGGGTAAAAAGCAATTCTGGGAAAGATCTAACCATATAATAGGCTTGATGTACAGTTTTCCTGAAGTTGTGTTTTGCGAATAAAGTTATACACAGGAATTTTTTGACAACAAAAAAGACGGAAGTATCGTAGTAATCAGGAAGCTCGTTCATAACCGCATACTATTATCCAGAAGATGGGATTATATGGCGCTTTGGTCCAGATCTCATGCCAACCTGCCCGATATGTTTCGGGTGCTGGTGGAAACCGGAGTACTCCGAAATGAAGTCGGGGAATGATGATGTGTATGCGCTTATCGGACGTACTATCGCTTCTTTGTTGCCCCATGTGCTATGTGGGTTTTTTTATTTGAAGCTTTTGTTTACCAGTACTTGTTCTAAGTATATGAAAAGTGCCTGAATGCAACGTTTGTGTAATGGCAGATCTTATTATTTTATTCGAACTTTTTCTTTTTATGCTGTACAAAAGTGATACATATACAGTAGAAAGTGTTACATCGGGTCACCCGGATAAAGTATGTGACCAGATTTCGGATGCGATTCTCGATGCTTGTCTGGAACAGGATCCCTATAGCCGTGTTGCGGTGGAGACCTTTGGTAGTCATGGATTACTTGTTATTGGCGGAGAAGTTACGACAAAAGCGAACGTGGATTATGAGCGCATTGCCCGTGATCTGTATCGTTCAATTGGATATACAGATCGTCTCAAAGTAATCGTGCATGTGGCAGAGCAGTCGGGAGATATCGCACAGGGGGTTGATACCGGAGGTGCTGGTGACCAGGGGATTATGTATGGATACGCAACGGATGAGACATCTGAATATTTGCCGAAAGGGGTTGTACTTGTGCACAATCTGACGAAGGGACTTGAGTACTTGCGGAGAAAGGAGGGTGTGGCATGGCTGCGGCCCGATGGCAAAGCACAGGTGACCGTTGTGGATGGCGAGTTTAAAACGATCCTTGTGAGCTGTCAGCACGTTCAAAATGTGTCGCAGAAAGAAATTCGCGAGACACTTATTGAGCGTCTCATTACACCTCTTGTGGGTTCGATTACTGGAATAGAAGTTTTGGTGAACCCTACAGGCTTGTTCGTGCAGGGAGGGTTTGCAGCGGATGCAGGACTCACGGGGCGTAAAATCATCGTTGATACCTACGGAGGTTTAGTTCCGCATGGAGGAGGAGCGTTTTCGGGGAAAGATGCGACAAAAGTTGATCGCTCTGCGGCGTATATGTCGCGGTTTGTTGCGAAACAATTTGTTGCCGAAGGTTTGGCAAAAGAGTGCCTTGTTTCCGTTGCGTATGCGATCGGCAGGGCAGAGCCGGTCATGGTAGAAGCGTTGAACGAGAAAGGAGAAAATATTTTTAAAAAGTCTTCACAAACATACGATTTTCGCCCGCGGGCGATTATTGAGCGTCTTGGTTTGCGGCGTCCAATCTTTCGTAAAACAGCTGCTTATGGGCACTTCGGCAAAAAAGGGTTGCCCTGGGAAGCAATCGAAGTTGCTCCAGCAAAAGAAAAAGAGAAAAGTTTCTCTTTTTCTTTCTAGGACTAAAACAAACCGTGGACGTTGTGCGTCCACGGTTTGTTTTAGTATTTACGATTTCCAGAATTTTTTGGTCATACGCCAGCCATTTTTTGCAACATAGAGGAGAATGACGAGTATGACTGCGTAGTAAGCAAGTTGTATGAGGAGCGAGAGAATCCCAACCGTCATTTGCTGGATTGTACCATTGAGTTCCTCTGCAAAAGCGCGAAGCCGTATAACCCAGGAATCGGTAATATCTTCAAAATCGAGGACTTTTTGTTCATAGACTGAAATATTGAAAACGGTGTAGTTGAGGTGGTCGAGTTGGTCAGAATATGTACGTTCGATCTCTCTTATTTGATTTTGTACGTTAACACGTTCCGCAGTGAGTCGCTCGATGATTGCTATTTTGCTGTCAATAATTTTAGCGAGACTCTCCGCGTCTTTGTCTGCAGCTGCAATACGGCTGATTTCATCATATGCGCTCAATGCTTGTTCAAGGGTTGACTCTATAGAAGCGAGTTTTTTTGTTAGGATTTCAGTCTCGTTCATCAATCCCGTAATCGTGCGCTTGATTGTATGGGTGTTTGCGTTGAGTGTTTGAGGATCAAGATTCTTAATAATGGAGAGAATTTCCCCTGCCTTATTATTCTGTACTTTGAATGTATAGCTGCACCCCGTTTCTGATTGATTCGAGGTTTCAAAGATGACATCCGTTCTCGTTTTCAATGCGAGAATTGATGCACATAGTTGTTCGCTGTTTCTGCGGACTTTGATGGATGCGTTGTACGAGGTGATCTCATATGCTTCAGCATCGCTGCCGGGTGTTATATCTCCATATATATACGGGGGAGGAAAGGGAATCGGAAATTGTTGCGATAGAAACATTGATTTTGCGTCACTTTCGAAATTCGGAGCAAAACTCGGTGCTGATTCTGCGACGCCGTAGGAAGTGTTGTAGCCGCGATAGGCATTGTACCCCATGTTGTTCATGCCCATAGTACCCAGGAACACCATTTTAAGGATGCTAAGCGCAACAGCCGCAATAAGGAGCAGGAGACCGGAGAGCAACATTTTTTTTCTCGTTGGCATTTGTTCAAAGTGCAGGTTTTTTATGAATTGCATAGATGTGGAGAAATAGTAAATAGTATATGCATATTGTAACAGGGAATTGTACACAATACGTGCGTATAACTGTGTAAAACGTGTCATGGACGTTGGGGTCGAAGTATGGTTATATGGTGCGAGACCAAAAACTCGCACATTGTTTCGGAGGTTCTTTTGTGGATCAAGCATTTTTAAGAAATGTGGGAAAAAATTTGGCAGCACTTGCTGATGAAGACAAGATTGCTACGCTCTATCGTGAGAGCACCATAGAGTATATCGGCTTGGTGAAGGATGTGGTTTCGCACCTTGAACTTACCTTGGGAGAGGCGATCGGCCAGTCGAAAATACAAAACACACAGCAGCTTGAGAAGTTGCCCTACCGTGCATGGCTGGGACGTCTTTATCAAGGTCTCAGCGACATGACGAAGATTGCCTCTGGACTACAGACTGTTTTTGACACCCTGACCGCGGTCATGAATGAGGCTATCAAAGGCTGGAATATTGTTGCGGCTACAAACCTCGCATGTTTCAGGACTGGTATGAATGTTTCTATTCCTGCTGGTGCACATGGTGTTCTGACAGGGGAAATAACTATCTATACCGGCGGTATCGATATTTTTGCGGGACGAAAACTGGCACTGAATACAGAAAAGCTCCGGCAACTTCTGCAAGATTGCTCCGAGTTTGCGATTACCCACGATCAGGCTTCCTCCTACTGGGATAGTACTTCGCAATTGACGGGTGACCACTTCATCGCGTCTCGACTTGCCTTTTATGTACACTGGCTTGACGATATTGATGTTCCTGAACTGGTGTCTCGTCGGCCGATCTATATGCCCGGGCTTGCAATTTTTGACAAGCAGGAAATAGAGTGTTAATATTTTTGCAGCGAAAAGGAGGCTGTATATGGCACACGAGACTGCTTTACGGGTAGCCAGATACATAGAGGCTGCTCAAGCAATTACAGAAGAACGTCGTCTGTACTACTTTGGCAATGCGTATGAACCGAAGCCAGATCAACCATTTTGTGGGTGTGCACTCGGAATGCTTTTTTTGGGAAAGTTTCTTAATCGTCGAGGATTCACGAAAAACGCAGTCAAGGCGTTTCGAAAGAAGTGCCAACGTGGTAGAGTGAAAGTGCCTGTTGCTCATGTGATAGCGAGATATGCTCATATTCCAGAGAAACTTGCATATGCGATTGAGAAAATGCACCTTAGAGAGGAGCGCGGTTGTCAAGAGATTATCGAGGGCCTTCAAAGCGGTGCGCTTGACGAGCTCTGCTAAAGAAACGTCTACCATTTCATCATGAAATGGTAGACGTTCTATTTAAATCACCCCTGCTTTTTTGAGTGTCGCATAAGCACCATTCTTATTGATGGTCTTGAGTGCCTGTGTGGAGAGGGTGAGGGCCAGGGTTTTATTTAATTCCGGAATGAAAATTCTCTTTTTCTGGAGATTTGCCCGGCGGCGCTTTTTGCCGGTCGGGTTAAACTGCGTAGCACGGGTTCGGTTGCTATACCCGCCCGCCATTTTTGTGCTTTTGCCTGTAATAACGCAACTTTTAGACATAACAGACAAATGGTATCATAGATAGCAATCTATGCAAATTGTCGATATATTTGCGATTGCAATTGTGCTTTTTTCTGCTGTTGCGCATGAAGTTGCGCATGGGTACACAGCAAACAAACTGGGCGATCCGACAGCCCGGCTTGCGGGCAGGATAACGCTCAATCCGGTAAAGCATATTGATCCGATCTGGTCAGTCTTTCTTCCTGTGGTTCTTGCTCTTTCAGGGGCTCCACTGTTTGCGATGGCAAAACCGGTGCCGGTTAATGTGTACAATTTGCGTGGAAAGTGGGCGGAAGCGATTGTTTCTGCGGCAGGACCTTTGACGAATCTGGCACTCGCGATTTTCTTTGGCCTTATGATTCGAATTATATTTGCACACGTTTTTCTTCCCGTAACGCTGGTGCAAGTGAGTGCAATCATTGTGCTCATGAACATTCATCTTGCACTGTTTAACCTCTTGCCAATCCCACCACTTGATGGTTCTCACGTATTATTTGCACTTTTGCCCTACAAATACATAGCTGTCCGTCACTTCTTTGAGCGGTATGGATTCATTCTTCTTATTTTGTTTATTTTCTTTTTAAGCGATGTATTGGTGCCTATTGCGTCTTTTTTGTTTAGTATGATTACAGGGCTTCGGTAGTATCAAAAGAAAAACAGTGGACACTTTTATGTGTCCACTGTTGAGGCAGGAAAGATTCCTTATGCTGTTGCTGCCTGAAGTTGATCAGCCATCAGGAATTTTTGAAGAATAGGATAGACTTCGTCGCGGTTTTGAATGGTCTCGACGACCAGATGCTCGCGGTTTGTGACCACTTTGTCATTTTTGACCTCACTAAGCGCGACCTGAAGTGAACTAAGTGCAGATGGGGTCTGGCCCATCCAGCCATAGAAACTGGCATCGTCTCGGTACCGGATTTCTCCGTAACCGACCATATTAGCGAGCATGAGGAGCTCGACCGTCAGCTGCTTACATACGGCATTATCGTTCGGGAGGTTATCACCATCCGAGAAAAAAAATATGTACGTGCTCCATACTTCAGGCTGATGGTATTGCCTAATGTGGTCGACTGTGAGCCGGAGGGCAGATGAGCAACGCGTTCCGCCACTATTGCTTAGTGTGAAAAAGTCTGCCTCTGGGACAACCTGCGCTTCGGTATCGTGCGCAATAAAAACAGTCTCAACGTGTTGATACTTGATGCGCAGGAAAGTGACCATCCAGAAGAAGAATGCCCGTGCGATAAATTTCTTGCTGGTTGTCATTGAGCCGGAACGGTCCATGAGCATATAGACTGCCGCATTCGCATGCATTTCAGGTCTTTCATCCCATGCACGAAAACGCAAATCCTGCTCGTTCCATGTGCCGATGCTTTTTCCCGGAGGAAGGTCCTTTCGTGCGGCATGCCGTTTAGCATTTTCAATGAGACTTCTTTTTTTAGCAAAATTAGCCCATGCGCCCCTTCTTCGTAGGTCAGTCCATTCGGTATGGACATGTTTGATCTGTTTCCGAGGCTTTTGTTCAAGCCAGGGCAGTTTCATATCTTCGAGCATGTAACGGGCGATGTCTTGAAAAGGCACATTGGCCTCATACGTATTTTCTCCTGGCTGGTCGCCCGCTAAACCATCGCCTGACCCTTGTCCGTCTCCTTGACGCCTGCCGAGGATATCGCCTATTTGTCCGTCTCCTTGGCCGACACCGCCCTGCGGGTTGCCATTGCGGAACCGGTACTGGTCAAGATAGCGTAAGGGGATACGAACGCGACGGTTGCCGTCAGAGGTGATAATGTCTTCCTGGCTAATGATTTCTCGCAGATTTTTACGAATGGCGTCTTCTACGCGCTTGTCATGCTGATGTGCATCCTGGTCGCCTCGTCTGCGAAGATCCCAGCCGTCACTGTGCTGAATGATTGATGATAGGGTGTGTGGTTGTACCAGTTCCGGCATTGCTATACTCCTCATTATTCAAAATTATGGAGAACAAGCCCAAAATAGGTTATGGTCTATTTTGAATACACAGCTGCGACTTTACCAAAGTAAACCGATGTATCTATAGGTAAATTGCAGTATATACAGAACAATGTCAAGCAGATTTAGGTGTTGGCAGTGTTTTATGAAAATGGAGGAAAAAGGGGAAATAATGATGGCGTGGTAAGCAAGCGCTTGCTTGCAATGTATGGGGGAACATAGTAGAGTGGTGGCTACATTCTGTATGGAGGCGTAGGGTCTGTTTTGCGTATATATATGTCTACAATCAATCAACTCATACGAAAGCGGCGAAGCCGACCAATCCGAAAATCCAAGGCGGTTGCTTTGGGACGCGGGTTTAATACGCTCAAAAATCGCCCGGTATATTACCCTGCCCCTTTTAAGCGCGGTGTTTGTACGAAGGTGACGACGACGACGCCGAGGAAACCAAACTCTGCTATCCGTAAGATTGCCCGCGTGCGTCTGACAAATGGGATGGAGGTAACAGCGTATATTCCAGGAATGGGACATGCGCTGCAGGAACACTCCGTAGTAGTATTGCGCGGCGGCCGCGTGAAAGATATTGGTGTGCGCTATACAATTGTACGCGGCGTACTTGATACGACCGGCGTTGAAAACCGCAAGAAGGCGCGTTCACGCTACGGTGTCAAGAAAAAGAAATAAACCTTACTATGCGAAGAAAACTTAAAAAGAAAAATATTGTTCAACCCGACTATACATGGAACTCTGCAAAAGTTTCTAAACTGATCAATTATTGTATGGAAGAGGGGAAAAAGGCGACGGCAACCCGCATTGTCTACAGTGCGTTCGACATTATAAAGGAGAAAGCGAAGACGGAAAATCCTGTAGAAATATTTGAAACGGCAATGAGAAACGTCGGGCCGCTTGTCGAGGTACGCTCGCGTCGCGTTGGCGGAGCGAACTATCAGGTGCCTCGTGAAGTGCGCCCTGAACGACGTCAGGCTCTGGCACTACGCTGGATTGTTGCCGCTGCCCGCAGCAAGAAGGGCGTCAAAATGCACAAGAAGCTTGCAGATGAAATTCTTGCAGCAAGCAACAACGAAGGCGAAGCAATAAAGAAGAAGGATGCGGTGCACAAGATGGCGGAGTCGAATAAGGCATTTGCTCATTTCTCCTGGTAAAAGAAAGATAATGGAACGGGATTATCCACTGGCAAAGGTTCGAAATATTGGCATTATCGCCCACATCGATGCGGGTAAGACGACGACATCCGAGCGTGTTCTCTACTACACGGGCGTTTCGCATAAAATTGGCGAGGTACACGAGGGGGAGGCAACGATGGACTGGATGGAGCAGGAGCGGGAACGCGGTATAACCATTACTTCTGCTGCTACGACTTGTTTTTGGGCCCCATCGGATGATTCAAAGAATGAGGCAAAAAAACACCGCATCAATATTATTGACACCCCCGGACATGTGGATTTTACGGCTGAAGTGGAACGATCTCTTAAAGTGCTCGATGGTGGTGTGACGGTTTTTGACGGGGTTGCGGGTGTTGAACCGCAGTCGGAAACGGTGTGGCGGCAAGCGGACAAATACCACGTGCCGCGAATCTGTTTCATTAATAAGCTTGATCGAACAGGAGCCTCGTTTGACTTTTCTTTTAAAACAATTGTTGATCGTTTAACGAAAAGTGCGGTACGCATGCAGATTCCTATCGGCGAAGAGGGAAACCATATCGGCGTTGTCGATCTTCTTAAAGTGAAAGGCTATCTCTTTGAAGGGAATATGGGTAATGAAATCAAAGAAATTGAGGTCCCTTCTAATCTTGCCGCAGATGCAAAGAAATATCGCGCGGAGCTCGTCGAGAAGATTGTTGAGAACGACGAGGTGATGATGAATGACTACTTGGAAGGCAAAGAGCTCTCGATTGCGGATCTGAAAAAAACACTGCGTAAGGCGGTCATTGCGAATCAAATTGTTCCGGTATTTTGCGGCTCCGCGCTTAAAAATATCGGAGTACAGCTTGTTCTTGATGGCGTGATTGACTACCTTCCGTCACCGCTTGACATACCGCCCGTGAAAGGGACTGATCCGAAAACAGGCGTGGAGATGGAGCGAAAAGCGGATGATAATGAGCCGCTCGCTGCGCTCGCGTTTAAGCTGCAGACTGACCCCTTTGTCGGCCAGCTGACGTATTTCCGTGTGTATTCGGGCACGGTCGAAAGCGGTTCATATATTTATAATTCTACAACAGGGGATAAGGAGCGGCTCGGCCGTATTCTTCGCATGCACGCTAATCATCGGGAAGAGGTAAAGAAAGTATTTGCGGGAGAAATCGCTGCTGCTGTAGGACTTAAAAATACGAGGACATCTGATACGCTCTGTGATCCCGAGCACCCGATTATCCTTGAGAGGATCGTCTTTCCCGAGCCGGTCGTGTCCCTACGTATCGAGCCAAAAACAAAAGCGGATCAGGAAAAGATGGGCATTGCACTCAATAAACTGGCATCTGAAGATCCAACATTTCGCGTGACATCTGATCCAGAAACTCTTGAAACGGTGATTTGGGGCATGGGTGAGTTGCACCTTGACATCATTGTTGACCGAATGAAGCGAGAATTTGGTGTCCTTGCAAATGTTGGGGCACCGCAGGTTGCATATCGCGAGACTATTACAGGCGAAGCAGAAGCGGAGTGTAAGTATATCAAGCAAACAGGTGGCCGCGGCCAGTACGGCCATGTGAAGCTTCGCGTAAAGCCGCTTGAAAAAATTACAGAAGACACAAAAATTGCAAAGAATACGAAACGTTCAGAAGGATTTGAATTTATCAACAGTATTAAAGGAGGGCTCATTCCACAGGAGTTTATTCCGGCAGTTGAAAAAGGTGTTAAGGAGGCAATGACTCGAGGAGTGCTCGCAGGGTACGCGATGGCTGATATTTCAGTCGATCTTTTCTATGGTTCATACCATGATGTTGACTCATCGGAAATTGCATTCAAAATCGCGGGTTCGCAAGCGTTTCAGGATGCAGCGAAGCGTGCACGCCCCGTTATTCTTGAACCAATCATGAGTGTAGAAGTCGTTACACCCGATCAGTTTATGGGTGACGTGACGGGGCATTTAAGTTCCAAGCGCGGACAGATTGAAGGGATGGAGAATCGCGGTATGGTACGTGTTATTAAAGCGAAGGTGCCGCTTTCGGAAATGTTTGGCTATATTACGACACTTCGTTCAATGACGGAAGGGCGTGCACAATACACAATGGAGTTTGACAGCTATGCTCCCGTTCCGCAAAATGTCGCGCAGACGATTATTGCGGCGAGGGTGTAATCTCCTAAATTGATACGAAAATGCCGCAAAACTATATCTCGATAAGAGATATAGTTTTGCGGCATTTTGTGGATAGTTCTCTGTCCAAGAGATGAAAGCGGTGGTACTGTATTGTAATATGGCGGACAAGAAAAAAATTCTGCTTGTGGAAGATGATAGTTTTATGATGAAAATTCTTGCAGAGAAGTTAAGCAGGGGCGGCTTTGAGATACAAACAGCAGATGATGGGGAGGAGTGTTTGAAAAAGCTTGAAACATACAAGCCTGATATCATCCTGCTTGACATTATCATGCCTCGGATTGACGGCTACGAAGTACTGCACCGACTGAAAGAATCATCTGTGTGGAGAGATATTCCGGTTATCGCTCTCTCAAATCTGGGCCAAAAGGAAGAAATAGACCATGCGCTCGAACTTGGTGCGAAAGCTTTTATGGTGAAAGCGAATTTTACGACAGGGGAGATTATAGAAAACATCAATAAATTCTTGCAGGAAAAATAAGAAGACACTATGGCAATAGCAGCAGGAGTTGGTACAAGCAAGAATAAGAATGCATCCCGGGCCGGGTACGAAGCCGCTAAGGTTGCTTTTGATGCATGCGATGGATCTGGAGCGCGCTTTGTTATGGCTTTCGCATCACCGAAGTTTGACCAGCGAGAGCTTATCCAAGGGATTAACGAAGCAACGGGCGGAATACCCCTTGTTGGTTGTTCTACTGCAGGCGAAATTACGAACGAAGGATCAACGACTGGATCAGTTGCTGTGATGGTAATTTGTTCCGATACGATTGCATTTCATACAGGTCTTGGCAAGGATGTTAAAAAAGGGGCGCGTGATGCAGGACGGGCGGTGGCGAAAGAGGTGGAAAGAAAGGCAAAAGATACTGGTGCTGAACTTCAGGTGTTTGTTATGCTTCCGGATGTTCTTACAGGAAACGGTGCAGACTCTGTGCGCGGTGTACTTGACGTTCTTGGCGAGCATTTCCCTGTTGTCGGCGGTGCCCCGGGAGATGATTTTCTTTTCAAACAGACTTTTGAATATAAGGATAGCGAAGTTACATCCGGTGCGATTGGAGGTGTTGGCCTTTCGGGAAAGTTTTCTGTTGGCATTGGTGTTCGGCACGGCTGGATGCCCATTGGTCTTCCGATGAAAGTGACAAAATCAGAAGGGGCAGTGCTCTATATGCTCGACGACAAACCGGCGATCAAAATATATGAAGATTATTTTGGATCGCAGGCGGCAGAACTTCGAAAAGAGCCGCTTGCACGCATGGCGATCACGTATCCAATCGGTCTTAAAATTCCCGACTACGATGACGAATATCTTATTCGCGATCCCATTACTGTTGATGATCAAGGGGCGATTACCTGCGCGGCAGAGATACCCGAAGGGGCAGAAGTGCGCCTCATGATCGGCAGCAAAGAAAAAGCAATTGATGCGGCGAAAGAGGCGGCACGCCATGTGATGAGTGCATTTGACGATCATGCTCGGCCAAAGTTTGTTTTTATGTTTAATTGCATTGCGCGTGAAAAACTCTATGCACAGGATGCAAACGAAGAAATTGAGGCAGTTCTCAATATCATTGGTCGAGATACGCCGCTTATCGGTTTCTATACCTATGGCGAGCAGGCGCCACTTGGTGGCGAATTCAAAAATCGTGCACAATGCAATACTCGCTTTTATAATGAAACGATGGTGCTCTTTGGGGTCGGCGAGTAACAGCCTTTTGCTGTAGACTGAACGTTGTATGTTTACTGGCGTATGAAGAAGTTTCTTTTTTTGTTTACTGTTCTCGTGTTTATTACTGTTCTCCTGTTTTTGTATAGGCAGCAGATGGTAGTTCATATGTTGCGGACATACCGTGTGGGAATCCCGAAACCGCTTGCATCGCTTGTGCCGGCATTCGAGGGGTTTAAGAGAGGTATGCGTGAGCGGGGATATGAAGAGGGAAGAAATATTTCGTACACGATTATCGAAGAGGGGGCGAATGAAGCTGAAACAAAAGAAAACCTTGCTACGTTTGTTCATACACGGCCGGATCTTATCTATACGCTTGGCGTGAATGCATCTCGGGACGCCAAAGCAATTACGGGGACCATTGCACCCGATCTTCCCGTACTTTTTGCGGTTGTTTCAGATCCGGTTGGCAACGGACTTGTTGCCGATTTGCAGAGTTCGGGGAATAACCTCACGGGTGTTGCTGCCGGCAGCGATATTATTGCTGCAAAACGTGTTGAGCTCTTTCTGGAACTTGTACCAGGCACGAAGCGAATCATTTTCCCGTGGAATAATGCATTAACGACAGGCATCGAGCATGTGCGTGAAGTTGTTGCGGCAATGCAGGGTATCGAGCTTGTAGAGCGGGAAGTACGAAATGAAGCTGAAATAGATGCATATCTGTCCACATTTGTTTCGCAGCCGGGCGATGCGCTTTTCCGGGCGCCGGATAGTATCGTTGCACGTCGCGTGAAAGAGCTCTCTTTGTGGGCGATTGAGCACAAAGTGCCGATGGTGGGCACAAACTATGATGATGCAGTTCTTGGGGCTCTTGCGAGCTACGGGGCTAACTTTGAGCAGATTGGTATACAATCGGCGGAGTTTGCCGACCGTATTCTTAAAGGCAGCAAACCGAAAGACTTACCAGTGACGTATCCGGCGCGTTATGAATTCGTGCTGAATACGGAGACGGCAGAAAAACTAGACATGACGTTTGGACCGGATGCACTAGTCAATGTTGATAAATATGTTCCCTAGAGAGCACAAGGAATCAGGGCGACTATTTGCATCAATGCGGGAATACAGCGGGCTTTTTTTTGGGATTCTTTTGCTTTTTGTTTTTACCATACTGTGGTTTGTTCCAACAGCCTTGACAATCCGAAAATCGGCATCAACCCTCGCGCGCGAGAGTGCCCGTCGTGTAGGCTCAAATATTGAGTCAACGATGCACCGTAGTGCGGATGCGATTGCTTCCGCCGCAGAAGAAGTTGGCATAACACCCGACCGCTATGAATTTATTCTCAAACGATTGCTTGGAAGCGAAGACGGACTCCAGAGCGTTTCTCTGATTGGGATGGATGGAAGTGAAATGTTTCATTTGGATCGCATTGCCGTACATAAGGAAAACATGCCGCTTCCGCAGCCTGCGGTTGCAGTTGTTAGAAATGCGCTTGCGGGCGAAGCGGGGATTGGGGAAATATTTTTCTCCGACATTCTTGAACCGAGAACATATCTTGCCGCTCCGGTTCGTACGATTGGCAAGGTGAAAGGAGTAATTGTGGGTGAGTTTAACCTTCGGCCGCTTATATCGTTTTTGCAGGATACATCGCTTCCGGAAGGGCATATATATGTTGTCGACAAAAATGGCTTTCAGATACTCCATCCGGAACTTTCTGAATTCTTGCGCCATCCGAACTATTTGTCGCGTGGAATTGTACAGAAAGTAATTACTGAACGCAGGGTTATGGACGGTCTCGGTGCCCTTGATGGATACAAGAATGATAACGGGGTTACGGTTTTTGCTGTGGGTATGCCACTTGATGTCGGCGGATGGAGTATTTTTACAGAACAGCCGCAAAGTATCGCTTTTGCGAGTGTATGGCAGACTCTTTTTATTGCTTTAGGTATCATCGTTTTCGGAGCACTTGCTCTGATTCTCCTTTTTCGGAACCACCGTTTTCTTGTTGGCTCGAATATCAAACTGAAGGAAATGCTTGTTGACCTTGATAATTCTGGTAAAATGCTTGTCCGGCGGGATCTCGATTTGTCGCGTGCGAATGCTCGTCTTTTGGAACTTGATGACATGAAGTCGCAGTTCGTCTCGACGGCTGCGCACCAGCTGCGTACACCACTTACGGTGCTTAAGTGGTCGCTCAACGAACTTTTGGAGGGGGATTTTGGATCGCTGAAAAAGAACCAGAAAGAATTACTTACCGATGTTGTGGCTGCGAACAAGCGCCTGATTAATCTCGTTAATGATCTTCTTGATATAGCACGACTGGAGGATGATCAGGGCGGGATGAAGATGGAACGGCAAGATATTGCTACCGTGATGAAAAATGTGATTAGCCAATTTCAAAAGGTGCTGAAAGAAAAGAATATCAAGTTTTCTTTTGAGCATCCGCGTGATTCTCTCTATGTTGTTTTAGATAAAGAAAAGATGGGTATCGCTCTGTATAACCTTATCGACAATGCGATAAAATATACATTACCAAAAGGATCGATCTTGGTTACTCTCGTTGGCGTAGACAAAGAAATTCATATTTCGGTTAAGGATACAGGGATTGGTATTCCCGAGGAAGAGAAAGAACGGATATTCAGCAAATTTTTCAGGGCGCACAATGCCATGCTCATGGAAACGTATGGTTCAGGTCTGGGACTTTCAGTTGTGAAAGATATAGCAGAAAAGCACCACGGCTCTATCGCATTCAGGAAAAATGAAGGAAGCGGAAGCACTTTTATACTGACAGTACCCGCGGCGTAGGTTTTTAATTGCGTATTCCGATGATTAAAAAAGCAACACTCCACCCTTCCCGCATTGGCTGCCCTTCGCTTCCCGGAACGATGAAAGGAATTGTTATGTCGATAGGCGGAGTTAAGGATGTCGCCATTGTATATGAGGAGCGTTCGCTTTTGGTGACGTTTGATGATGCGGCGACCTCGGTTGAAGCGATTGTTAAGAAAATTGGGGAAGAGACAGGAATTGCAATGGGTAGCGACATACGTGGAGGAGAGGATAGGGGAGCGACATGCTAACAAAAGTGGCTACATGCAAGAAAAAAAGAGCGGGCCCGTTGCAGATAACGGGCCCGCATGCTGCGCGCGCGGGAATACTATTCGATACCCGTCATATTGAGAACTCCGCCAGCCATGCGGAATGCAGTTTTGATGATCTCTGCTATGAGCTCGTCCGGTGTATCGCTGCCGTATCCATCGAGAGGAACGCCGTTAAAGTTAAACCCAGTTTCAGAAACGATCTTTTGAGAATATGCGGCGAGCAGTGTCGGAATGTCAGTGACTGACAAGTGCTCGATGTCATATTGCAGACGCTGTCCTGCTTCACCATAGTATAAGTCATGCAGACGGATGCCCCGCTGTGCGAGAGCGACGGGGTCAATATCGGAGTGTTCATAGAGTTCGAGCGCAAGATCGTGTTTTCCATTTGCCGCAAGAAAATTTGCTTGTGTTCGAGCGTATTGCTTAATTGGTACGACTAACTTCGCGCGGTCAAGGGGTGACAGAGCCATTAGCAAGTCTCCTTTTGCGCTTGCTGTGGTTGTTTAAGGCGAATGATCCGCACAGAAATTTATCACGCGTATACGTGTGTGTCAAGACACTCGATCGCTGTTTATGTGGTTAGAAGTAGCAGACAAAACCTTATTGCGGCGGTCGAACAGTCCTTGAAAGGAAAGTATGTTTCCTATCATTTGTGTCGGTGGCCCGACGGGCGCTGGCAAAGACACGATTGTGACGGAATTTCTGCAGAAGTATCCGAAGTATATCCGTATACCGAGGACAACAACTCGTGCGCCCCGCCCGCATGAAATTTCCGGCATTCATTACTACTTTCTCGAAGAAGCAATCTTTGATGCAGATGTAAAGAATGGCGTCATTTGTTCTATTGATCATTTCTGCGGCGCAAAGTATGGCATTGATATGCACAAGATCGAGAAGGCTGTAAGCAACGGCAGACATATCATTGGTGTTTTTGGCGTTTGCGCATACGGGTTGCGGGCAGCGTATGCACACGGCGCACTGCTCATATACATTGCCGCACCACTCGATCTCTTGGAAGAGCGCCTTGCCTTGCGAGGAGATCCTCCGGCGGAAATTAAGGAACGTATTGTTGCTGCGAAGCAGCAGCTTCAGGACGAGCCTTCCCAGTTTGACTATGTAATCGAAAATATACAATCGATTACCTGGGCTGTAGATGAGCTTTTTCGGGTTATTTCTTTTGCAACCAGTTTCTTTCCGTAGGCCTCTCGGGAGTCACAAAAACCCTGTTCGTCGTTACGAACAGGGTTTTGTTCGATTGCGCACCCAAAAGATTGACTATTTTCAGCTATTTGTTAGTATTCCTTGTACCGCATGTCAATGCGTTTTTATGCATGAAAACTCCACAGACGGGCGTTATATCCGCGTCCCTGTCGGGGATTATTATTAGGATAGATGATATTGTGTGATGTAGTTATGAAAGTTGAGCCATTCTCGTGCGCTCAATCTTCGTAAGTACGGAATGCAGTCGTTAATACTAACTACTATGGTAGATTTTGACAGATCAAAGCCGCATGTAAACGTGGGAACAATCGGCCACGTTGACCACGGCAAGACAACGCTTACCGCAGCAATTTTGCATACGCTTAATCTTGCGGGTAAGGAAGT
The DNA here is from genome assembly GCA_023264615.1 of bacterium. Classification (GTDB taxonomy): domain Bacteria; phylum Patescibacteriota; class Minisyncoccia; order Phycocordibacterales; family VMGT01; genus VMGT01. The sequence continues at coordinate 27,709 of JAHFLU010000005.1, forward strand.
AAAACTGCGCCGCGTCGACGAAATCGACAATGCGCCAGAAGAGCGGGCGCGAGGAATCACAATCGCTCTTTCCCACAACGAGTACTCGACAGATGCCCGCCACTATGCGCACATCGATGCGCCCGGCCATGCGGACTACATCAAGAACATGATTACGGGAGCAGCGCAGATGGATGGTGCGATTATTGTTGTTGCTGCAACAGACGGTGTGATGCCACAGACGCGAGAACACATCCTTTTGGCAAAGCAGGTGGGTGTACCGAAAATCGTTGTCTTTCTCAACAAAGTAGATATGGTTGACGATCCTGATCTCATTGACCTTGTGGAGGAGGAAGTGCGCGAACTGCTCACGAAGTACAATTTTGACGGTGCAAACGCTCCGGTCATCCGCGGCTCTGCACTGAAGGCTCTCGAGGCTAAATCCGTGGACGACGAATGGGCAAAGAAGATTCTTGAGCTTACGAATGCACTTGATACATATATTCCGGTTCCGGAACGTGCCGTTGATGCGCCATTTCTCATGCCCGTAGAAGACATTTTCTCGATTGAAGGCCGTGGTACTGTGGTGACTGGCCGTATCGAACGTGGGAAGGTCAAAGTTGGTGAAGAAATCGAAATTGTCGGGATGAAGCCAACGGCAAAGACTATTGTGACGGGTATTGAAATGTTCAACAAGTCGCTTCAGGAAGGAATCGCAGGTGATAATGCAGGTATTCTTCTGCGCGGTGTGAAAAAGGAAGATGTTCATCGTGGCCAGGTGCTTGCGAAGCCTGCATCAGTAACACCGCACACGGACTTTGAGGCTGAAGTATATGTTTTGAGCAAAGAAGAAGGAGGCCGCCATACGCCGTTCTTTAACGGCTATAAGCCGCAGTTTTACATTCGTACAACAGATGTGACGGGCGAGGCGACGCTTCCTGAAGGTACGGAAATGGTGATGCCGGGAGATACTGTGAAGCTTAAGATTAAACTTATCGCACCTGTTGCACTTGAGGAAAAGCAGCGCTTTGCTATCCGCGAAGGAGGTAAGACTGTTGGTGCAGGTGTTGTAACGCAGATCTTCGCATAAGATATTAAAGAGAAGCTATGACAGAAGAATCGACAACAAAGAAAAAGCGAGGGCCGAAGAAGGAGGAGGTTGCCCAGAAGCTTCGGATCCGCGTCCGTGCGTATGAGCATAAGATTTTGGATGCCTCGGTACGGCAGATCATGGACACTGCTCTCCGTTTTGACGCTACTGTTCTTGGGCCGATTCCGTTGCCAACTGAAATCAAAAAATATACTGTTAATCGTTCATCATTTGTCTACAAAGACGCGCGTGAACAGTTTGAAATGCGGGTATCGAAACGATTAATTGACATCATTAATCCGTCACCGAAAGTCATTGAGGCTCTCACCAACCTGATATTGCCATCCGGTGTGAACATTGATGTAAAGATGACATAACGGATTCATCCGATAGTGAGAAGGTCGTATACTTTCTCACGCATTTCTCTACTTTATTGTTGGAGGAATGCGCGAGGAGGTATACGTTTGCTATATATATTGACCAACATGAAGTACATACTTGGGAAAAAAGAGAACATGACGCAAATTTTCGATGAAGCCGGCGTCGTACACTCTGGTACGCTTATTACAGCGGGGCCTGTTACGGTTACCCAGATAAAGACTGTCGATACAAAGGATGGTTATGGTGCGGTGCAAGTAGGTTTTGGGAAAAAAGATCTCAAAAAAATGAACAAGGCGATGGCGGGGCACCTCAAAGGCATTTCCGGATTTAGCGTGATCCGTGAATATCGCGTAGATGATGTTTCAGGCATAGAAAAAGGCACAGAACAGACCGTCTCCCAGTTTGTTGTTGGAGATGTGGTCCGTATTTCTGCAACATCGAAAGGCAAAGGCTTTCAAGGTGTTGTGAAGCGTCACGGTTTTCATGGAGGTCCTCGATCTCACGGACAGAAACATTCTGAACGGGAACCGGGATCCATTGGTGGTGGTGGCCGAGCAGGTGGCCGTGTTATCAAGGGTATGCGCATGGCTGGACGCATGGGTGGTGACCGTGTTACGGTAAAGAATCTTCGTGTTCTTGCAATTGATGCAGAGAGTAATCAGATGATCATTAGTGGCGCGGTTCCGGGACGTCGCGGTTCGCTCGTCGAAATCCGAGGCGTGTAATTTTTATAAGGATCATGGAAGCAACGGTTTACAATCAAAAAGGAGAAAAGAAGGGGGTCGTGACCTTGCCGGAGGCTGTTTTCGGTGTTCTCTGGAATGGCGACCTTGTGCATCAGGTAATGACGGCAATGGAGGCGAACGCACGTACGCCGATTGCACATACAAAAAACCGTGGTGAGGTTTCAGGCGGTGGCAAAAAACCCTGGCGCCAGAAAGGGACAGGGCGTGCACGTCACGGCTCTACTCGGTCTCCAATATGGGTTGGCGGCGGTGTGGCACATGGTCCGCGTAATGACAAGAATTACAATCAGAAGATCAATAAAAAGATGCGTGCAAAAGCTCTTTATACCGCGCTTTCACAGAAATTTAGGGATAATGAGATTCTTTTCGTGGATGAACTCTCACTTGGCGGTAGGGCGAAAGAAGGGAAGCAAGTTCTCTCGGATCTTGCAAAAGTGAAAGGCTTTGAGATGCTTGCAACGAAAGAGACGAACGCTGCGCTCATTGCGCTTGACGCGGATGTTGTCGGAACGACACGCGGCTTTCAGAACTTTAGAAATGTGATGACGATGCTTGCGATGGACATGAATCCAGTACGCCTCCTTACCTATAAATACTTGATCGTGACGAATCCCGAGAAATCGGTTGCAGCGTGGAGCGCTCGTATGGGGGGCAAGAAAAGCGTAAACACATAGACGAGAACCATACTATGGCTATTTTACATATACAACGAAAGAAAAAAGATGAGGGAAGTGTGGAGAAGAAAAAGACTTCCATGCCCGTGAAGGTGCGTTCGAAGGCATCGCCTGTGGATGTTTCTCGTATTGAGCAGATGCCTGTGCTTAAAAGCCCGCGTATTACTGAAAAGGTCTCACAGCTTATGGAATTGAACGTCTATACATTTAATGTGTTTAGCTCGGCAACGAAAAATGAAGTCAAGCGGGCGGTATTTGCCCGTTACAACGTGATGCCCGTGCATGTCAACATGGCAAAGGTTGTATCAAAGAGGAGGTTTACCCGCGGTAAGATTGGCCGCACAGCACGTGGCAAAAAAGCATTTGTGTATCTCAAAAAAGGAGACAAGATAGAAATCATGTAAAACATGAAAAGCTATAAACCAACAACAGCATCGCGGAGGCAAATGACGAATGTATTTTTCCGTCAGTTTTTGACTGTTGCTCAACCGCACAAACCGCTCGTATCCGGTTTCCGTCGTGCGAATGGCCGCAACAATGCCGGTCGCATCACCGTCCGTCACAAAGGAGGGGGGCACAAGCGCCGCTACCGTGATGTTGACTTTATCTACAATAAGAAAGATATTCCGGCAAGGATTGAGAGTATCGAATACGATCCGAACCGCTCCGGCTTCATCGCTCTTGCGCTTTATGCAGACGGTGAGCGCCGCTACGTGCTCGCGCCCCGCACGCTTGCCGTTGGCGCTACATTTGTTGTTTCGACAAAAGCACCTATTCTTCTAGGGAATCGTACAACCCTTAAAAATATTCCGCTTGGTACATTTATTTACAATATTGAACTGAAACCGCTCGGTGGAGGCCGCCTTGCGCGCTCCGCAGGCAACTACGCAGAAGTGGTGGCGCAGGAAGGTGGGTATACACATATAAAGATGCCATCAACCGAGATTCGTCGTGTTTCCGACCAGGCGTGGGCGTCTATCGGCGAAGTCTCAAACCAGGAGCATCGGCTCACGAACTACGGTAAAGCAGGCCGTTCGCGTTGGAAGGGTATTCGCCCGACGGTCCGTGGTTCTGCGATGAATCCGGTCGACCACCCGCACGGTGGTGGAGAGGGTCGCTCTGGCCGCGGACGTCGCCGCGCAGTCTCCGCGTGGGGCAAACCAACAGGTAAGGGACACAAGACCCGTCGTGCTAAAAAGTATTCAAACGTACTCATCGTTTCTCGCCGTAAAGTCGGCAAGAAACGCAATCAGGTATAGTTTTTAAAAACATCTCCACCGTGGAGATGTTTTTAAAAATACGCAGCGAAATAAAGAGGTCCTACCTTGCTTTTTGTGCTGCACGTGCAGGTTGAATGTACCTTACGAGAGGTTGACATAACTAAATTAACATGCTATGTTGAAACACGGCAGTAGTCTATTGAATCTATGGTCTAAGAAGGAGATAAGACATGAAGCCGTTGGCTGTGGTGTGTACTGTATTGATGGATAGAATTATACGTAATTGTGATACCGTTTCCTGCGCACTCATTCGTGAGGATTGTGCAGAGAAAAACGGGAATAAAATTTGGGAGCGAGAGGTTCAAATTAATGTTGCTCAAGGAGTGACATTGAGTATCTGTCAAAAAACTACGGAAGTTGTGTGTCATGGAGATCTCGAAATATCGACTCACTTTATAGCGACCATTGCTTCCTCAGAAATTTCCTGGGGGGAGACGGGAAAGGTGGTTATCGTCTGCTCGGGTGACATCGAGACCGAGGTGAAAGATCTGTACCATGCATGTCTTGGCCGTCTTGGATTGGATAGAAATGTGTGGCGGAAATACCATTTTGACGCCATTGCGACACTTTATCAGATCGTTGTATCACCGAAATAACTTTTCGCCGCCCTCTCGTATGAGAAGGCGGCGTTCGTTCTTTCAAAGAAAATAATCACTGTGCGGACGGCGGAGCGTTGTTTGTTATGGGAACCAGCGCGTGTTTCTGTTCTTGAGGATTTGCGTGAGAGTATCTCTATCCCAGAGCCCTTTTGTCTCAGAGAGAATAGGATACATGAACGAGTCAGTATTATTGCTGTGTTCCACATGGAAAAGATGTGCGATGCCGTGTCGTAAGACGGTGAAAAGTGCCGGTTCGCCGACTGAAGAGATAAGATTGTAGTGAAAATCGGTATTGTATATGAGAAC
>JAHFLU010000047.1 GCA_023264615.1 bacterium
GAATTAAAAAAGTTGTTAAATATGTCTGTCGCAGGTACTATACGGTGCGTCACTATCCTTTGATATGGTTCTACGTGTTAAATAGAAAGAGCAGAAAATTATATAATTCTGCGCACTCGGAATTTTCGCCGAAAGAACAAAAAATTATTTCTGCCGTCGAACATGACGGGATTGCATTTGCACACATCTCTGATTTCTTTGAAAAAGAAGTGTATGAGAGTTTATTGCAATTCGTTAAAAAACGATGGCAGGACTCTGATGTACAGGAGCAATTTCGTAATCGCGGCGTGCATCTTAAAAAAAGTACCGAAGGGCAGGCAATGATTGATGGAAAGAACTATTTTTTGATGGATTTATGGAATGGCCCGTATGTTCTTGATCCGAGGCATGTGTTTATCCAGTTTAGTCTCTCTAAACCCATTCTTCGTATTGTGAGCGGATATCTGAAATTGTTTCCCAAGTTTCGGTACTGGTCTTTGCAGGCGACTGTTCCGAATATAGAAGGGGACGAGGGAAATGCGCGGGCATCGCAACGATGGCATCGGGATCCCGATGACAAAAAAATGCTCAAGGTATTTTTGTATTTGAACGATGTTGACAGAGAAGCAGGGCCGTTTATGTATGTAAAGGGAACACACAGCATAGGGCGGCATCGGCGGTTATTTCCAGGAAAGCCGCCGCAAGGGACGCCGAAATTGCCAAAGATAGAGGATTCTATGCTTCCGGAACAGGATATTGTTATTGCTCTTGGAAAAGAAGGGACGCTTATTTTTGCAGATACAAGTGGGTTACACAAAGGCGGTCTCGCGGAAAGCAAAAACCGCTTTATGTATACGAGCGCGTATATGTCGGAGGCGTCGGTCTGGCCGATACAATTCAAATATCCTCCAAATTTTGTACCCACGGTTTTTCGCGAAAGCATGGCTTGTTACGCTGTTGAGAACGACTCTCTCCAAAAAGAGCCTGTATGGTACTAAGTAATAGTTGTATTGCGTGATAGACTGTCGAATGATAATTTAATGGTTTATGTGTCAGAATATGAATGGAAAAAAATTAAATCTTGGGTGTGGGGAGGATATCAAGAATCCGAATGAGGGGTGGGTAAATCTGGATTTTATTAAACTTCCGGGCGTGGATGTTGTTTTTGACATAGAAAAACCGCCGTTTCCTTTTAAAGATGAAGAATTTGATGAAATTTTGGCGCAAGATACAATCGAGCACATTTTGAACCATGTTCCCGTGATGAAAGACCTCCATCGAATATTGAAGCCGGGCGGCAAACTGACCATTCGCGTACCGCACTTTACTTCTGTCGACAGCTTTTCTGATCCTACGCACAAAAAGATGTTCTCCATTTTGACCTTTTTTTACTTTGTGAAAAACCCGCCGACAAGCAAAGGCCGTGAGCGGCAATACTATTTTGATTTCCATTTCTCAAAGGTGAAAAGCATTAAGATAACTTTTGAGCATGGTTCGAGACTTTTTTTGTACAATCGATTTGTGAGAGGAATAGTCAATCGAAGCCTACGGTTCCAGGAAATCTACGAGCAAACGTTCTTTTCCCGTCTTTTCCCTGCAAAAAATATACTCGTTGAGCTCATAAAGTAAGATCTGGAGCCTACGTAGTTTTTCGGGCAACAATAAAAGTTCTGCCGTTATCAAAAAAGTTTTTGCTTTGAAGAATTCTCCGTTCTTGGAGGGAGAACATTTCCGTTATAATTTTGCATGTTTCCTCAAGGGATTCTTTACTCTCGTATGTAGGGTGATGCGATTCAAAGAGTAACAGTCCATCGGGACGTAGGATTTGGTGACATTTTTCAATATAGGTGCGGACGGTCTGTTCGGTGTTGCCGTCGAACGTAGAATGGTTTGCGAAAGAGAGTACGATATCTGCAGGCTCTGAAGCAATAAAGACTTCAAATGTTGTTGCTGAAAGCGCGACATTTGTTACGCCGAGATAAGCGAGAACTTCTTTACCAATGTCAATAATGAATGGGTTGATATCGAAACCGGTTATTTTTCGAGCGATTGGCGCAAGGGCGATATCGAGAAACCCCGAGTTGCAACCAATGTCGACAACGTACATATTCTTGCAATAATCGCGAAGGTGCATAGCTTGCATACGCCCTGCAGTATCTCTTAATCCGCCCAGCTCCACTTCACTGCAACTTTGGTAGAAATAACCCTCCCCGTAGTCATGGTCGGGCCATTTTTTGAGAGCATCAAGAAGTATGGCGTTGATTTTGCGATGCAATATAAAAAGTTGCGGATTTTTTTGCAGTTTGAGGTAATCGTGGAGTCGGTAGTTGAGCGAAATTCTTTGCCCAGAAGTCCGTGCTCGAAAAAGCATGTCAAAGATAAAAGTGATTGGCGCTCGTGCGGAATATGTCGCGTAGTAGGGGAGATATTTTTCTCGCATCTTACGTATTTTTTAGTATTTTAGCTCGATGAGGAACTACTTGCGAAATCAACGTAAGTCTTGTATCATTCGCGCATTACTCGTCGCACGCATAGTAGGTGATTACCACACTATACAATGATTAGTCGGAAGAAGCACGGAGCGGTTTTGTTGATAGTATCTATAATGGCTATAATGCCGTCCACGGCTCATGCCTATATTGATCCGGGTACGGGTAGTTATTTAGTGCAGATTCTTATAGCTGTTTTTGCCGGCGGGGCCTTTGTTTTGAGAACATTCTGGATGAATATAAAAGCTCTGTTTTCGAGGAAATCTAAAGAAACAAAAACTGATGGGGTAGAGAAGAATACTACTTCGGATGAGGGCAAAAAAGTATCTTGATATTTGCTCTACTATTGTTAACTAAAGAGAAATAATGATGCGCTTCGGAACCAAAGCGGAAACCTTGGAGCGTCTTGCTCCACTTGTAAAAACGGCGCTGGTACTGCCGGTTTTTCGTTTTTTGGTACGCGAGTGGAAATCGGATCGAGCCGGTGTTGTAAGGAAGATACAGCGCGAGAAGTGGGGAGTAGGGGCGGTCATTGTGAGGAGCAGTGCCTCGTCTGAAGATACAGAAGCTGCTTCTGCAGCAGGGCGGTATGCTTCGGTCTTGAATGTTTCGGGAACCGAAGAACTGATAAAAGCCATTGATGTGGTTGTGGCTTCGTATGGAAGAGGCAGTGGTCGTGACGAAGTGCTCGTGCAGCCGATGCTTGGCAGAGTGACTATGTCTGGTGTTGCGTTCAGTAGAGATCCGAGCACAGGCGGAGAGTACTATGTTGTGAACTATGACGACAAAACAAACTCGACGAGCTCGGTTACATCAGGAACATCGTCCGATCTTAAGACATTGTATATTTACAAGCATGGAGCGGATGTTCACGCGCCGCGTCATATTGCGGGGGTGCTCGATCTCATGAAAGAACTTGAAAGTATTTTTGGCAGAGACGCGCTTGATATCGAGTTTGCTGTGGGGGAAGACAGCGTACTGTACCTTTTGCAAGTCCGTCCGCTGGTCAATGTTCGCAAATCTGAACTGCCAAAAGGCGATGTGCATAACGCACTCGTCATGCTGGAGGACAAGATACACGTGCTGAATCAGCCGCACCCGCATCTCTTTGGTGAATATACTATTCTGGGGGTTATGCCCGACTGGAATCCGGCGGAGATGATCGGCATTCGTCCGAAACCGCTTGCGATGTCTCTCTATCGTGAACTTGTGACGGATAGCATCTGGGCGCATCAGCGAGAAGCCTATGGATATAGGGATGTTCGAGGATTTCCCCTACTTATCGATCTTGCTGGAGTGCCGTACATCGACGTGCGGGTTGATTTCAATTCGTTTATTCCGGCAACGCTTCATGCAAAAATTGCCGCAAAACTGACGCAGTATTATCTGGATAAATTGCGCGAGCACCCCGAAAGTCATGATAAGGTGGAATTCGATATACTCTTTACCTGCTACACATTTAATATTGAGGAAAGTATTAGTACGTTGGGCAAGCACGGATTTTCCATGAAGGAACGTCGGGAGATTCTCGAGAGCCTGCGCAAACTAACACGCACTATTATTGACGAGAAAGGTGGCATTTGGAAAAAAGACCGCGAAAAAATTGTGGAATTGGAACGCCGGCAAGCAACTGTTTCAAGTTCGCCGCTTGACCCCATAACGAAAATTTTTTGGTTGCTCGAAGATTGCAAATGGTACGGGACACTGCCTTTTGCAGGACTTGCACGGTCTGCGTTTATTGCGACGCAGATGATGCGTACCTTAGTTGCATCGCATATAGTAAGCGCTGATGAGTATGCTTTATTCATGCAGAGTCTTGATCTTATCAGCTCTCGCATCGGCCGGGATTTTGATGACCTTTCGAAAGAGGAGTTTTTGAAAAGATACGGACATCTTCGGCCAGGTACGTATGATATACTTTCCCCGCGCTACGACGAAGCATCCGAGTTGTATTTTACATGGGGGTCAAAGAAAAGTGTACATAAGGCAACAGGAGGAAAGAAATTCCTCCTTTCAAAAGAAAAAAGTGCGAAGATCAACAAATATCTCAAAGAGCATAAACTTGATCAGGATGCTCGCGGTCTTTTTTACTTCATAAAAAACGCGATTGAACTGCGAGAGTATTCAAAATTCGTTTTTACGCGAAGTGTAAGCGAAGTATTGAGGCTTATACGGGATCTTGGAGAACAGCACGGTTTTTCGCCGGAAGAATGCTCGTATCTGGACATTGCGTGTCTCAAAAATTTATATGCTGCAAGTGGTCATTGCGAGGAAGAGTTGCGAGAATGTATTGAGCGGGGCAGACGGCGTCATGCACTTGCGCGTTCCGTGGTACTTCCGCCGATTCTCTTTGATCCGAGCGAAGTTCGCATGTTTGCACTGATGGAGTCACAGCCGAATTTTATAACACTGAAATCGGCATCGGGGCCGGTTGTATCTGTGCGCCACGAAAAAGATCTTCTTAAAAACAGCATTCTGTTTATCGAAAGTGCGGATCCCGGGTATGACTGGGTATTTCATCATGGCATCGCGGGACTCGTAACGATGTACGGTGGAGCAAATTCGCACATGGCTATCCGCGCTGCGGAGCTTGGATTGCCATCGGTTATCGGAGCGGGAGAAGTGCTCTATACGAAGTGGTCGGGAGCGCGCTATGTAGAAGTAGACTGTGCAAATAAACAACTTAGAATCCTTGAATCATGAAACTCATTGCTGTCAGCCAGAGAACAACCCGGATCGAGGGGCGAAACGAAAAACGAGATTCTCTCGATCAGCGTCTCGTTGCGTTTTTATTGGCATGTCAGGTTGTGCCTGTTCCGATCGCTAATACGCGCGAGGCAAGAGAGGAGCTTTGGTCACGAGGGCTTTTCGAAGGACTTGTTCTTTCTGGTGGTGCAAATTTGGTGAAGTATGGGGGAAGTGATCCGGAATGTGATGAAACAGAATTTTTTCTTTTAAAAAGTGCTATTGCTTTCGGAATTCCTGTTTTTGGTATTTGCCGAGGAATGGAAATAATACAGGACTATTATCATGTGTCTCTTGGAAAAGTTTCCGGACATGTACATCCGCACATGACCATTACTGTTCTTGGGAAGAGAAAGGAGGTTAATAGTTTTCATGACCTTGGGGCGCGTACGACTTCATCGGAACTTTCGGTGTGGGCGCAGGCTGATGATGGGGTTATAAAAGCAATACGGCACAGCACACTCCCCCTTACAGGAGTGATGTGGCATCCTGAACGCAACGATCCTTTCGACCGTTTTGACATTGAACTCGTTAAAAAAATTTATGGAACAGAGGAAAGAAGATAAAAAAGCACGTGCGGTTATTTTAGCCGCGGGAAGAGGAAAAAGGATGGGAAGCTTGACAGGACAGTGGCCAAAGTGTTTTACGGAAGTTAAACATATGTCACTTATACATTGGGTCACAGAAGCCCTGCGAGGAGCTGGCATTGTGGATATCGCACTGGTACGCGGATATCGATCGGAAGCTTTTACGGATACTTCGCTCACATACTTCGACAACGTGCATTGGGAAACAACAAACATGGTAGCATCATTGCTTGCTGCCGATACATGGCTTTCAGAGGGACCGTGTGTGATAACCTATTCCGATATTGCATATCCCATAGAAACAGTAACAAAACTTTTGCATGCGACGGGTGAAATTATAATCCCGTATAATACTGCATGGCTTGATCTCTGGAATAAGAGGTTTGCAAACCCGTTGAGCGATGCAGAAACATTTAAGGTAGACGAGAGAGGCGTGTTGCTTGAGATAGGGAAACGCGCGGATTCAATTGCTGATATAGAAGGGCAATATATGGGGCTTATTAAATGTACACCGGAAGGGTGGGAAAAAATAAAATCCTTTATTCATACTTCGGATGCGGGTGAAATGAGTACACTTGACATGACATCATTGTTACAGCGCGTTCTGTATGCTGGCGTTCGAATAGACACCTTTCCAGTGAATGGTGCTTGGCTTGAAATGGATAGCGAATCCGACCTTGCGCTCTATGAGGATCTCGCACAATCATCGACGTACCTTGATTGGCTTGCTGATGGATAGGTTCTAAAGAAAGAGTTTTTTGAGGACCTCTGCTTTTAGGCGGGGGTGCATGAAATGATATGTTACGCCATTCTCTTGGTTTTGGTTGAAAGAAGGAATTGATGCAAGAGTCTTGTCTGAAATATCAGGAATTTTTTGTAAAATTCGTGCAAAAATGTCTGCACGAACCAGTGGATCATAATACGAAAAAAGTATACGATAGAGTGCTTGGTCATCCGGTCGGATGATGTTTTTTGGCAGGCGAAAAATAGGTGTTGGCAGGTCCTCGACTGCGATAAGGTTGCCGGTGTCGAGGCCTGCATTCATGTAGAAACAGCTGACGCCTGGAGTTCCGCGGACAAGTATCGACCAAAAGAGTCCGTCGGCTCCACGTATCTGCGGAAGGTGCGCCGGATGAACATGAAAATAATGTACTCCAGGTATTTCAAAAAGTTGTCGCGGCATGATACCTCCGCCAGTAAAGAGGACAGCCTTATGCGAGAGGTTCGAGAGGGCGCGCATAAGTGCATCGTCTTTGAAGCTGCCGATGAGTATTGTTTCCACAGAATCTGCATATGTTTCAAAAGGTGCAGGGTTTGAAATAGCATGGAGAGTTTGTGCGATATCGCGATAAAATGGCATGAGCGCTTCGGTGAGAGACGTGGTGAGCCATGGATACTCTGAAAGCAATTTTTTTGGCCAGTATAAAAGCGAGTTTTGCTGAATGCGCTCACAAAAAGCAAGACGAAGTTTTGCCGGTAACCAACGCGGAAAAGGCCGCTTGGTGGCGGGGTGGTGGTCAAGCACGAGCTCTATGATATGCGCAGGCTTGAGCCCGACCTCATGGAGGCGTGCAAGGTATGCGCGTGCCATAGGACCTTCGTAGGCAAGTACGGTAAGTGGTATTATCTTCATATGGCATTTTTTACAGAATTAGGACAATGTATTAAGTATCTTCGGAGAAAAACACGGGAAAGAGATATTACATTTTATGCTGAACACGGCGGGTACTTTCCTTATTTTGAAGGCATTCTACAGGAACTCGTGCAAGCGGGAGATATTCCCGTCGTTTATATTACTTCTGACAAAAATGACCCAATCCTTACGACGCCGCGTGGCGTATCAGCGTATTATGTAGGGAAGCTGCTTCCGTATCTCTTCTTGTTATTGAATACTCGTGTGTGTGTTATGACAATGCCTGACCTTGATCGATTTCACCTCAAAAGGTCTATACGATCTGGTGTTCACTACGTGTATGTTTTTCATTCGCTTATCAGTACACACATGCAGTATCGCGAAAGGGCTTTCGACTCCTATGATAGCATCTTTTGTGCGGGACCTCATCATGTAGAGGAGATACGCGCGCGCGAGATTATGAAAAAGATGAAGCCGAAAACTCTCATAGAAGCCGGGTATTATCGACTCGAGCGGGTATATAGCGCATATCGTCGCAAAGCCGAATCTGTAC
>JAHFLU010000048.1 GCA_023264615.1 bacterium
GTGAAATAATCCTGCTTCCTCGATCGTTCGGGTACCCCTCGCCTGCGTTTTTGGGAGCGGTGCTCCCAATGAATCAAGTATAGGAGTCGTTAGCTTGCAAGAAAACACTTAAGGAGGTTGCTGTGCGCAAAGTTCTAAGTCTGAGTTATGATTTTGTGATGGCTGTGATAATGCTTGTTGTTGTCTCCTTTTGGTTTTTCTCGGGTATTTTTGCAAGCGAGAAAGGAGTGATTGAGGAGTTACGCAAGCAAGGTCACACCGAGATAAAAATTGTTGAGTGTCAGTGGTTTCTTGTTTCGTTTAGCGACTGTGGTTACTCTGATACAGCTCGATTTCTGGCAACTGCAACAATGTCACCTGGGGAAAATATAAATCTTGCGATTTGCACAGGCCCCTTTTCTGGTTATAGCGTCAGAGCTCGGTAAGAGTAACAAAGTGTTTTGCCATGAGCGTAACGAGTGATTGTAGTTTTTTGTTAAGCCGTCCTGGGGTATATCCCCACGGGCGGCTTTCTGTTTCGGGCGGTGGAGAGGTGCTTCCAAACTGTGGATAAATAGGTTGTAGATGTGGTATAAAGTGGAATATACTGGTAACTAAGTGGGAAAGAGTGGAATAAAAGGGCCACGACGTAGTATGTTGATCGGTGAGTATATACACACGCTTGATGCGAAAAAACGACTCTCACTTCCGGCTAAATTTCGCAAAGAGCTTGGTACAAAGGTGGTGGTGACGTACGGATTGGACAAATGTCTGTTTGTCTATCCGGTGAAAGACTGGGAACGCGTAAGCGCGAAACTCTCGGAACTTTCGATGGGGAAGTCAGATACCAGAGGATTCAGCAGATTTATACTCGCAGGTGCAGTGGAAGTTGACGTTGACTCGATTGGGAGAATACTCATCCCCGAATTTTTGAAAGAGTATTCTAACTTGACGAGTAAGGTAGTGTTCGCAGGAGTGTATAACAGGGTTGAGATTTGGAACGACGTTGTGTGGAGCGAATACAAGAAGAGAATGGAAGGTCAGGCAGATCAGTTAGCAGAGAAACTCGGTGAGGTTGGCGTACTGTAAGGCGTATGCATATATCAGTACTGACAGAAGAGGTTGTCGAAGGGTTGCAGATCAGAGAGGATGATGTGGTGATCGACGGGACGCTTGGAGGCGGAGGACACAGCAGAAGTATCTGTACTCGGTTAGGTAGGAACGGGATGCTCATCGGTATCGATTCAGATGGAGGCGCAGTTAAACGAGCGAAAGAAATCCTACGCGAATGTACCTGTCAGGTAAAACTCAATCAGCAAAACTTCCGATATTTAGATAAAGTCATCGGTCAACATACCGTCTCCCACGTTTCTAAGATTATTTTTGATCTTGGAATCAGTTCGTTTCAGATCGATCAGCCGGAAGAGGGGACAAAAGGGAGAGGATTCAGCTTTCAGAGAGACGAGCCGCTTTTGATGACATTTGAGGAAGATTCGAGAGGGAAGATGACCGCAGCAGAGTTGCTTGCGGTCGGAACGGAGGAGCAGTTAGAGACGATCATACTGCGATACGGCGAAGAAAAGCATGCACGCCGTATCGCCCGTGGGATTGTCCAAGCGCGAGAAAAAAAACCGATTGAAACGACAGGAGAGCTTGTGGAAATTATTCGTCTCGCTACGCCGCGTTTGTATCATCGGGCAAGGATGCACTTTGCAACGAGGACATTTCAGGCGCTGCGTATGGCTGTGAACGACGAACTGGACGCGCTTTTGGAAGGACTTCAAAAGGGGTTCAAGGTGCTCGAAAGCGGAGGCAGGATCGCGGTTATTTCTTTCCACAGTCTCGAAGATCGGATTGTGAAAAACTTTTTTCGAGATCGTGAAAAAGAAGGTGTTGCAAAGCGGATTACAAAGAAGCCGATCCGCCCAACGGAAGAAGAAATTGCCCGGAACCCACGCTCACGGAGTGCGAAACTTAGAATTCTTGAAAAACGATCATTATGAAAATACGAGCCACACAGACTATGCAGAAATATGTTGAAACAATAGAAAACCCGGAACGAACAATCTTCTTTTTGATGGCTGCTGTTTTACTCAGTCTTTGTATCATGTATGGCTACTTTTTGAATGCAACAATTATGCGGGTCGTTGCGCGCGAGGGCGCGATGTCAAATATCTCCGAGCTTGATGGAGAGCTTTCCGAGCTTGAATTTGCATATATTGAAAAAGAAAATAGTATTGATCTCAATCTTGCCCACGAACACCATTTCGTGGATATTGCGCCGCCTCTCTTTGTTTCAAGAAATAGTGGTGGTGGCCTCTCGTTACTCCCGGGTTTAGGAGACATTTAAAATACAGCGTGTAATCAGTTAGAATGAGGGGTGATGAACCGTCGCGCCATATTTCGGATCAGAATACTTTTTGCAGGAATTTTTGTTTTTACGCTGCTTATTGTTTCAAAGCTGTATCTTGTGCAGGTAGTGCAGGGTGATGTGCTCTCCGAAAAAGCGGATCACCAGTATATGAATCCCAAATACGTCACGTACAACCGTGGCTCTGTTTTTTTTGAAGATAAAGAGGGGAAGCTTGTTTCTGCGGCAACGCTCAAAACAGGATATATTCTGTATATGATCCCCGTGCATATCGAGGATCCGCAGGCGGTGTATGAAGCGCTCGCGCACGAGATTGAACTCGACAAAGACGAGTTTTTTGCGAAAGCAGGAAAGAAAGATGATCCCTACGAGGAGCTCGCAGTGCACGTATCAGCAGATGTCGGTGAGAAGATTGAGGCGCTTGGTTTGCCGGGTATTCATGTACAGAAACAAAAATGGCGCTATTATCCGGCCGGTTCTATGCTCTCGCATGCACTCGGGTTCGTTGGGTGGGAGGGGGAAAATTTTGCAGGTCGCTATGGCGTCGAGCGGTACTATGATGATGTGCTTACGCGAGATGATAGTGATGTATATGTAAACTTTTTTGCGGAAATTTTTTCAAACTTAAGCAATGTGCTCGCACACGAAAAAAATCGACTGGAAGGTGATATCGTTCTCTCGATTGAGCCGTCAGTGCAGGGATACCTCGAGCGCAAACTGGAAGAAGTGACGAAAGAGTGGAATGCCAAAGGAGCGGGAGGCATAATCATTGATCCGCGCAGCGGGGAGATCTATGCGATTGCGGCGTATCCGTCGTATGACCCGAATGCCTTTGGTGAAGAAAAGAGTGCAGAGATATTTGCAAATCCTCTTGTTGAAAATGTATTTGAAATGGGATCGATCATTAAGCCGCTGACGATGGCAGCGGGGATCGATGCGGGAGCCGTGACGCCTGAATCTACGTATTATGATGCAGGTTTTGTCGAGATGGATCACGCGCGCATTGAAAACTTTGACGGCAAGGGGCGCGGAAAGGTCAATATGCAGAAAGTGCTCAATGATTCTCTTAACACAGGTGTTGTGCATGTTGTAAAACAAATGGGCAATGAGAAATTTTCGCAGTATTTTCGCGATTACGGCCTGGGTGAAGAAACAGGCATTGATGTACCCAATGAAACGATGGGACTTCTCCGTAACCTCGAGAGTCCGCGGGATATCGAACACGCAACTGCAGCTTTTGGACAGGGTGTTGCATTTACGCCGATTGGCACGGTGCGTGCTCTCTCTGTCCTTGCAAACGGAGGCAAGCGCATTACGCCGCATCTCGCAAAGCGTATTGATTATAAACTTGGGTATTCGAAGAGCATTGCATTTGAGCCTGACAAACAGGTAATCAAACCGGAAACATCTGAACAAATTACGCGGATGCTTGTACGGGTCGTCGACGAAGCACTTCTTGGGGGAAAGGTGAAAATGGAACAGTACAGTATTGCGGCAAAAACCGGTACGGCCCAAATTGCTAAAGAGGGCGGCGGCGGGTATTATGATGACAGGTATCTGCACTCGTTTTTCGGCTATTTTCCCGCATTTGAGCCGAGATTCCTGACGTTTTTATATCTATTGGAGCCGCGGGGCGTTCGGTATGCATCGGCGACCCTGACGTACCCATTTATGGATATTGCAAAGTTTCTACTTAATTATTACGAGGTGCCGCCGGATCGTGGTGCGGTGGCAGTGCCTTAACTTCTCTCCAAATCGCGATTTTCTCATTATAGGCAATGAAACATTTATTACGAAAAAGCGTTGCCGCGCTGCTTTCTCTTTTGGCGCGCATGATTGTACGAAAGTATAAGCCAAAGATTGTTGCGGTGACGGGCAACGTCGGCAAGACGACGACGAAAGATGCTATTTTTAGCGTGCTTGAGGCAGGGCGGCATGTGCGCAAAAGCGAGAAGAGTTTTAACAGCGAGATTGGCATACCGCTTGCGATCATCGGTGCACACAATCCGTGGTGGAATATTGCAAAATGGTTTGGCGTTTTTGTCCAGGGGCTTTCTCTGATTATTTTCAAACACCCCTATCCCGTGTGGCTCGTGCTTGAAGTGGGCGTTGACCGTCCGGGGGATATGAAAAGAATTACCTCATGGCTGCGGCCGAATATTGTCGTCGTTACGCGCATTGCAGACATCCCGGTACATATTGAATACTTTGGTTCGCGCGATGCTTTAATTGCGGAGAAGCAGTATCTTGTGAAAGCGCTCAAAGAGCAGGGACTTTTGCTGGTAAACAAAGATGATGAAGACGCGTATGCTATGCGCAAACTTTTTTCGGGACAGGTGCTCTCCTACGGTTTTCATGAGGGTGCCTCTGTCCAGGCTGACTACTGCAAGCCGTTTTTTGATGAGCATGGAAAACCAGTCGGCACGGTGTTCAAAGTGGCATATGATAATCATACGATCGAGGTAAAGCTTTATGGGACGCTCGGTATGGGTGCGGCGTATGCGATCCTTCCTGCACTTACGATCGGTGCGGCGAGCAATATGCATGTTGAGGAGATGCTTTCAGCGCTTGGCACGCACACTTTTCCGCCGGGAAGGATGCGGCTCCTGGATGGTATAAAAAATTCACTCATTATTGATGATTCGTACAACGCATCTCCGGTTGCCGTTCTCAATGCTCTTACAACGCTTGGTGCATTGCCTTGCAAAGGGAGAAAAATTGTTGTTCTTGGTGATATGCTCGAACTTGGCAAGTATTCCGCAGAGGAACACAAACGCGCGGGCACTCTTGTCGCAAAGGCAGCGGATCGGCTGATGGTCGTTGGTTTTCGTGCACAGGGAATCGCGGCGGGTGCGCTCTCTTGCGGTATGAGCAAAAAAGTAATTTCATACTTCGATGGGTCACGCGAGGCTGGAAAACAGCTCAAGATTGAGCTCCAAGAAGGCGACATGGTTCTCATCAAAGGCTCGCAAGCAATGCGTATGGAACGGGCTGTTGAGGAGGTGATGGCGCACCCCGAATTGAAAGAGATGCTTCTCGTGCGGCAAGATCCGCAATGGCAGAAGATTCGGTAGTATTTAAAATTTGTCACAACGAGAATCGCTTCGTATTTCAAAACTTCCATTTTTACGAGAAATTTTTTGACATAAAAAATAATGTTTGTCAATGACATTCCGGTTTGATATACTAGCAATGAAACATACAAAAAACAAAACGGCCCTATCGTCTAATGGTTAGGACAGCGCCCTCTCACGGCACAAATCGGGGTTCGACTCCCCGTAGGGTCACCAGTTAGTACTATTTTGCAAGTAATATAATGCAAGTATGTAGAAAAACATACTTTGATAGAACCATGTCAAAAAACACACAAATAAGTGAAAAAATATCGGAATGAATTTACGCAATGATTTTGCACACGGATTGGGAAAAAAAGACGTTCTTTTGTTGAGATGCTTCTGACAGGTTATTCCCAGGGGAAAAAGGTGGCTGCCACCACTATTCTTATTTGTCACCATTATTTGTGATCATAATCGTGACTATCACGATTATCACGTTATTTTTATGGTTGATATTGTGTTTTTATGCACAGGTTTATTTTGACTCTTTACGACCAGTGCGATTTAATAGCATTAAATTATAAGTAATTTTGAACACTGTGGCAGGAATAAAAGACCATTTCCATAATCGTCCCGTTTGTGGTGGAGGTGTGCATGATCCAAGCTGTGCACGAAGAGGCAAGGAGGTTGCATGTGGCGGATTAAAAGGCAAGAAACTGAGATGTCGACATATTGTTGTGAAAAAGAAGCTAACGGATCGGAAGAAAAAATCAGCTATCTGACTGCCCGAACAATCATAGTTGGACATTTTTTATGGATCATAACGAGTCATTGACTTATCCTAGTGTAATGCGATATAGTGTTATGCATACACGCCCCAGCCAGCCGAAAGGTCCGCTGGGGTTTTCCGTTGTGTATATGGTAAGATTTCATGAATGGAAACGGTATTGCTTATTGACGGAGAGAACTTTAAAGGCAAAATAAAGGCTGTATTTAAGGTGGCAGGAAAGGATAAACTGACATGGAATACATACAATTTTCAGGGTTTGCTTGCTAAGGTCTTACATGGGATGAAGATCGATCGGAAAGTACTTTACTTTGCTCGTATTACGGAACATGAGGAAAGCAAAGAGAAATCCAAGCAACTTATCGAGGAACAACGATTGCTTAAAACGCATCTTGAAAAGCAAGGCTTTGAAGTGATTCTTACTGGAAGAGTGCGTGGTCAAATGGAAGAGGGTACGAATGGAAAGAAGGTTCTTGTTTTTAAAGAAAAAGGTGTTGATGTACGTATTGCAGTTGATATCGTGAGTATGGGATGCGAGGAAAAAACAAGGGAAATTATACTCGGTAGCTCTGACTCTGATCTGCAACCAGCAATTAAAGAAGCTCGAAAACGAAATATGAGTTGCGTATATCTTGGTTTTGAAGTTCAGCCGAACAAGGGGCTTTCGTATACAACGAATCGGACGATCCTTATTCGCAATTCAGAAGTTTTTGAATTCGAAAAAATACAATGAACGTTGTTGAAAAGCTAATTTTTAAGAAAATAGTACAAGGTACGGTTTTTTTAACGACTACTGACTATGTCGAATCTGGAGCATGTCTCAATTAAAATACTCTGAAAAATGTCCAATGTTTATATCGGCATCTCTATGACAGAGGTTCGAACGTCGTCCCTTTGCCCTCATGATTTCTTCATGAATGGTACGCCTGTGAACAAAGAGCATGCATTCACAGAGATATATAAGGTAATATGGAAGTATTACTCTTGCGCTGTTTCTCTATGAAAAAGAAGATACTAGGTTTGCTGTTCTGTGCAGCTGCACTGCCAGCGTTTGTAGCTGCACAGACGCTATCACCACAGGAAATTGCTACGCTTATTGAGCAGTTGCAGCAACAGATCATTTCCTTGCAGCAACAACTGGCGCAGCTAGAAGGAAATACGGCATCTGTTCGTGTTCCTGAAAAGCCTGAAGTCTACGAATTTACGAAAACCCTCTCGCGTGGTATGTCTGGTGACGAGGTGCGAGAACTCCAGAGGTTTCTTGCAGCACAGTCCGACGTCTATCCTGAAGGACTGCTCACCGGATACTTCGGTGCGCTGACTGAAGCGGCAGTTAAAAAACTGCAAGAAAAAAACGGCATCGAAGCGATCGGTGTTGTTGGGCCAAAGACGAGAGCAAAACTCAATCAGCTTGCGGTATCAGAGAATAACAACGGATCGATGTCTCTTCGTACGGCCGCTAACTCAAGCCCTACGCCACCGCTTGCGATTATTCCAACTCCTATAGCAAGCGATATTGTTCCCGAGTCGACGTCAGTGCCTGCACCTACTCCGACATCTGTGCCTGTCGTGACATCGGGCAGTGGAGGTGCTTTAGGCGTACCAACCCCTACACCATCCCCGACCCCTACACCCTCACCAACTCCGACACCTACACCGAGTCCGTCGCCTACATCTGCTACTGATACTACTGCGCCAACGATTTCATC
>JAHFLU010000049.1 GCA_023264615.1 bacterium
TCTGGGTCGCAGAGAATATTTCAACCTATCTCGGTGCATGGCAGTACCCCGACCAGATTCATACCTGGCATCTCGTATCGACACAGAAAGTCGCATCGTGGTTCCTCATGGTCATCATCAGCTTTATCCTTGTCGCATACCTTAAGCACTTTAAAAAAGACGTGCTTAACAAATAATGGGCAAAATTTGGTATAGTAGTGGGGTATGAGCGATGCAACGGTCAAACAAGACATCGCCGCACTTGAGAGTCAGATCGAGAACGTTTCCGAGCAGCTTAACACGCTGTTTGAGCAGCAAGATACGCAGTACGCGAATGTGGTCGCACTCCTGCAGGCGCTTGGAGACAAGATTGACGCTCTATCACCTACCGCGCAACAATCCCAAGAAGCGTAGGTTTTATGGTATGCGGAATATAGAAGCACCTCCTGTTCAATAGGATAGGGCGGTTTTGTTTTGGAACAATGCTCATCCTCGAATCGTCTCTACATACTCGTAAAAACTCCCCCCTATGGCAACACGCCATAGGGGGGAGTCTCCGCCTTAAAAAAGTGGGTAATTGCCGGCAGCGATTTTTTCACGCCACTCGTCCGCTTTTGTCCGTGGCAAACCAAGGTTCCCCATGAGCCAAAGCACGCCACTGACGAAAATAAGGTCGAATGCAAGGTACAAATACTGAAACATAAAGCACCTCCAATATGCTCATATTTCTGCCATTCTTTCCATCTATGTATAAAAATGTACCCATTCTGTCAAGGACGTCTCTGTGGCACCCCCAAACGAGAATCATTGACAAATTTAATTTTTTTATATATAATGTCCCTACTAAACTTACGAAAACAACTGAATGCAACCGAGAAATTCTCCTTATCAGAGCCGTGCTCGTGCGAATTTTACCAGAAATCGTACACAGACCACACGCAATCGTTCGCAACTAAAACATGCCGACATTGCCCGCTTTATCAATAAATCCGTCGTTACAGAAACGGTTGAGGCTTTCGTGCCGCAGCACCGTTTTTCTGACTTCCCTATTGAACAGCGCCTCAAAGATGCCATTATCCGAAAAGGCTACACGGAACCGACCCCGATCCAGGATCGCACCATAGCGCACATTCTGCGCAAGGCGGACGTCGTCGGTATTGCAAACACGGGCACAGGTAAAACCGCGGCTTTTCTCATTCCCCTCATCAACAAAATACTTGTCCAGCAGAGGGAACGCGTTCTCATTATTGTACCAACGCGCGAACTTGCCGTGCAGATCGCCGAAGAACTCAATGGCTTTGCTCGTCACCTCAATGTCCGTGGCACGGTCTGTGTCGGGGGTACGGGCATCGGACGGCAGATACAGGAACTCCGTGCGCGGCCGCATTTTGTCATCGGCACCCCAGGGCGCCTCAAGGACCTCCTCGAACGCAAGGTGCTGAACCTCTCTGAATTCCGAACCGCTGTGCTTGATGAAGCGGATCGCATGCTCGACATGGGTTTTATTAAAGATATGCGGCGTATCCTTTCTTTGCTTCCGACACCCCGCCACACGCTCTTCTTTTCTGCAACAATTTCATTGGAGATTAAAAAACTTGTCGGCGAATTTCTCACCAATCCAATCGAAATAAGTGTCAAAACCGGCGATACGGCCGCTTCGGTCGAGCAGGATATCGTGCGCATTCCGCCCGGACAAACAAAACTCGACGTACTTCAGAAACTCCTTACACAACCAGAATTCAACAAAGTGCTTATTTTTGGACGCACCAAACACGGCGTCGAAAAGCTTTCCAAAATACTCATCAGCCAAGGATTCCGTGCAGAATCAATCCACGGCAACAAGCTCCAGGGACGACGACAAAAAGCACTCGACTCATTCAAGCGCGCGCAGGTACAGATACTCGTCGCGACCGATGTTGCAGCACGAGGGCTTGATATTGACAGTGTCTCGCACGTCATTAACTATGACTTGCCTGCCTCCCACGAAGACTATATTCACCGTATCGGCCGAACTGGCCGCGCTGGCAAACGAGGCAAAGCTCTGACCTTTATCGAGCATATGTAAACAGCATGTTTCAAAATTTCCTCAAAGCACAAAAAACCACAGAGAAATCTGTGGTTTTTTGTGCCAAGCTCCAGTTTAAAATCCTGCAGCAGCAATCGACCTTCCCATATCCAAGTTGTCGATATTATTCACCGCTGAAGTAATCAAGAGGACAGAGATTGCGAGAGCTGTAAAAAGCATCAACATCCCCACCCCTGTTGCAACATGTATTTTCATGAATCTATTCTAGCGTGAACCATACAAGTCTACAAAAAAATACCTGTGTATAAATGGGATAACTCCAATAGGACTTATGCACTTGGATGCAGTTCGAGGAAAAACGAGAAGCGGAGCAAGCCGTATTCCTTATACGGCGACGCGAGCATCGCACGTTTTGACAAAGAAATGCGCCAAGTGCGTAAGTCCTATTCCAATTTTTCTTACGGGCCTCATTACACAGAGAGTTTTTCTGTATTCCACAGGCGGATTTCTTTGCCGACAATAACACCATACCTGTCAATTTCGTAACAATAGACTTCTCCGGTGCCAATCTCAAGCTCTCCAATATGTTGGGGGGCAATATCCTCAAGATACTTCACGAGCGCACGGAGCGTGTTGCCATGTGAAATAACCAACACATTGCGCTCATTTTTAAGTTCAGGATAAATATGTTTCTTAAAGTAAGGCACCACACGGTCATGAACATCCTTGAGCGTCTCGCCATCCTTGATCGGCTCGTCCCAGTTTCGGCGAATACGCTGAAACGCCTCTTCCCCTACCTCTTCTTTGACCTCCCACTTATTTTTGCCAGTATAGACACCATAATCGCGTTCATCAAGCGCCTGATGTCTTTTGGGCTCCAATATGCTCATCTGAAGCACTGCACGCATCTCTTCAAATGTCTCATGTGTTCGCCGCAACATCGACATATGCACCGAGTGTATTTCTATATCGCAAATACGCTCTCCCGCCAAGGCAGCTTCTTTCCGACCATCATCAACAAGAGACACGTCAGTCTTGCCCGTCCACAATCCGAGCTTGTTGTATTCCGATTTCCCATGCCGAACTAAAACAAGATATCCCATAGTATCGTGCACTAGAGCATGCCATTCTTATGATTAAGTTGCATTTGCCCTGTGTGCTCTCTATAATAACCGCGGAGTTTTTCTAAAGTTGCTCATTCGTCCACAAGGAGAAAACAGATGGCAGACGAGAAGGATGTCCTGTTTCAGGTACTTGACGGGGTCGCGACAATAACCCTGAACCGACCCAAAGCATTTAACGCCCTCAATGAAAGCCTCGGGAGGCAATTGTACGATGCGCTTCTCGAGTGTAAACAAACAGACACCATACGAGCTGTCGTAATCACTGGCGCTGGCCGTGCATTTTGCGCCGGTGGCGATGTAAAAAGTTTTGCTGAACATGCGTATGAGATTGATAGCCATATCATGAGGCTCACCAACCTTATTCACAGCTCAATTTCCCTCATGGCGCGCATGAACAAACCAACGATATGCGCGGTAAACGGTATGGCAGCGGGTGGCGGAATGAGCCTTGCCCTTGCCGGCGATCTAATATTCGCAACTGAATCGGCAAAATTCACCATGGCTTACACGCACATAGGAGCATCTCCCGATGGCAGTTCAACGTTTACGCTCCCCCGGCTCGTCGGCGTAAAAAAAGCACTCGAGCTTGTTCTCCTTAATCCTGTACTCTCCGCGCAAGAGGCACTTGCATGGGGACTCGTCAATCAAGTGTTCCCCGATGATCGGTTTGTTGAAGAAGTACAGAATAGAGCAACACGCCTCGCTCATGGACCCACTATCGCCTACGGGAAGGCCAAAGCGCTCCTGTATAACAGCACCCAAGAAACGCTCGAAACGCAAATGCAGCTTGAAGCTTTATCTCTTGCTCGATGCGGACATACAAAGGACTTCAAAGAGGGAGTACTCGCTTTTATAGAAAAACGCCCTGCTCACTTTCTGGGACAGTAAACGCACCGTTCCGAAAACCAAAATCCCTCTGCGGACAAAGCAGAGGGATTTTTCTCTATGCATGTTTATGAGACCACCCCGCCATTCTGCGGAAGCCAATCCATCACTTTCTTTCGATGTTTATCGAGCGACCATAAATCAACAGTTGAAAAAAGCATCACGTGGGTTTCTTTAAACTTTTTGAGCAATGGAACAGTCGCACGCGGAAAAGATGCCGGCATACTTTCGTTGTATCGTTTTAAAAAATCATCGAGCGACACGAGCATCTGACTTGCCAATAACTCTTCTCCGTATTTCATGTAGTGAATAATGCCACATATCGATAAAAAAAGCAACTTTTGTCCTCCTTCATCGCTCTATGCATTCTTTCCTGCAACAAAACCGGTAGTCCAACAAAGCTGGAGTGAAAAGCCTCCGGTGGGACGATTGATATGGAGAAGGTCTCCCGTAATGTAAAGATTTTGGAACCGTTTTGAACGCATCGTTTTGGTATCTATCTCCGTAAGCACAACGCCGCCGTCGGCGATCACTGCACGATCATATCCCATGAGTCCTGTGATTGTTATCGGTAATGCTTTGAGAAGACGAGCAATCTTCATCCGTTCTTCTTTGGTGATACTGTGCACCCTGGTCTCAAAATCAATATCCGGCAGCAGCATCGTAATACCCCTCGCTGTACCGCGCGGTATAACATCCTTAAACACCGTTTTCAATGTTTTGTTTTTGTCTGCGTTCAGCGTTTTGAGTATCGTCGTATCGAGCGCGCGAAGGTCGGTGTCCGGATACGCATCAATCTCTGCAGTCACCTTTCCTGCAAGAAGCAGGTCGCCGACTTTTCTCGCAGCATTTAGTATGAGCGGACCCGATAATCCGAAGTGTGTAAAGAGAACCTTGCCAACCTCTTTAAACACCCTCTTTCCATCGAGAAAAAACGTGATTTTCATAAATGAGAGCGACACGCCGGCAAGCACCTTTACCCAATACTCTTCCACAGCGAGCGGAACGATCGTCGGCGTCGGGGGCACTACCTTGTGTCCCAAACTTTTAAGCCATATAAAACCATCTCCCGACGATCCTGTCTCTCCGTGCGATATACCGCCAGTCGCCACGATATACGACCCTGCGACAAAGATTCCCCGAGCCGTCTCAACGCCTGTAATGCGCCCGCCTTCGTGAAGTACACGCTTCACCCCGCAATCAAATTTTCGATCAACATTTCCTTCATGTAGATACCGTTCGAGTGCTTTGCACACGTCCGTTGCTTTTTCGGTATGCGGAAACGCACGCTTGCGAGCCTGCACGACGAGCGGCAGTCCCCGCTTTTCAAAAAAGGTGAACGTGTCCTCCACGCCAAATTGCGAAAATGGCGAATACAAAAAATCAGCGGCGGGACCGTAGTTTTTTAAAAGCACATGTATATCATCCTCGGCATTCGTGATGTTGCATCTGCCCCCGCCCGTAATGGAGAGCTTCCGCCCCAACGTCTTGTTCTTTTCCAGAATGAGCACGCGTTTTCCACGCATAGCGGCAGTCCCCGCCGCCATCATCCCCGAAGCTCCCCCGCCAATGACAATCACATCATACTGTCTCGTCTGCATAGATGAAACGCATGATGACACTTTACTTGCTCTTTGTCAAAATACAGCGTGCAAGTATTATTTAAACTCGAACAAAATGGCGTGAAAATTTTTGACTCTATCCTTTGTGTCTATCTCAATCCCTTCCTGCCTATAAAGTTTCATCCGCTCCTTGCGATGTTTCTCATCAATCCATATCCTCCCGTCCGCATATACAATCCGGTGAAATGGGATGTCACGTTCACCCTCTTTCCAAGCCTTGCCCAGTATATTGGTAATGCTTTGCGACGCCATTGCTGCGCCGCCTGCCGCACGAGCAATTCGTCCGTATGTTGTCACCCGCCCTGCGGGAATTCCGAGTGCTGCCCGCACCACACGCTCGCTAAATAAGGTCTTTGTCATATGCTGCCCGTCGTAGAGGCTGTTAGAACCTGGATTTTGAATGAAATTATTAATGGGTTAATAGAGGCATTTGCTCAGGTATTGGCGCACAATATATGGGTAGTCAGAAAGGGTTCCTGACTTTATTCTACTGCTTATTCCCACAATTTTTATCACTTCTGTTTCTTTATGTCCTGCTCCTTCCCTTTTTCTGTTGCATAAAACCAATAGAATGTATCTGGATCAACAGTAAAAGGTATTGAGAGCATAACTTCATGGGTTAGTCTGTCAGCATCCAATAATATTTCTTGATATGAATGGCCTTTAACGTATGTTCCTTCTGTCGGAACTATTAACTTTTCACTCACCAGCTCCTGAATTGCTTGAACGATTACTCCTGCTTCCGCTTCTGTTTTGTTTTTGGCATCTGACCAAAATTCCCACGAGCCATAGGCGTCTTCAGAACAGAGTTCGAGTATTTCCCTTTTTTTTTCCAATACATTCATAATCTATCTTTACTTTAATAACGGAGGGTAATGAGACAAAGTATACCGGGTATACCGGGACAGTCACGATTCTTTTATGAAACATGTGGTGTAATTTGTTCTTTCCTCGGTCGGCCTGCAGATCGCAGTGTTGATTCCAGATGATACCTTCCGATCATCTGTTCTACCCATGTCCTTTTTCCATAGGCAGAGTGACAGAGGTGGTGACAGAGGTGTCAGGAACCTTTTCCCCCAACATTAATTACAAAATCGTCCCAAGCTGCTGCCGGTCGTAGAGGCTGTTAGAACCTGGATTTTGAATGAAATTATTAATGGCTTAATAGAGCCATTTACTCAGGTATTGGCGCACAATATATGGGTAGCCAGAAAAGGTTCCTGACACCTTACATTCTGACCTGACACCTTACATTCTGACACCTTACATTCTGACACCTTACATTCCCACCTTACATTCCAATTGTGTCCCCTTTTCTGTCTACTTATACGGCACGACTTGAGTATATAATCTATCTTATTCGGGGACTATCCAATACATCACCTTCTTGAAGACGTACACGCCTATCGTTTAGAATCTCCCCATGATATTTCCAGTAAGCGGGACCTTGTACAGACCAAGTACTACCAAGTGCTACTTGCGCTGCTGCCGAGAGTGACAGAATCTCTCCTCGAAATTCAACACGCTTGAGATCTTCCGCCACTCGGCATGTAATATTTTCATCACGGGTAAAAACCAATTCTGCCCCCGGGAAAATATCAACCATTTTGAAATTAAAAGCTGAGCGCCTTTCCCGAGCTTCCTCCAACGCAACAGCGTCTTCTTCAGATTCAACACCCACGTTACGTGATGGAGTAACCTCTTCCAAGGTGATGTATTTCAAAAAAGCAATCGCTCGTTCTGGTGCAAGAATAAAAAATTCTCTTTTAGGATTCTTCCTGTGATCATCAAAAGCATCGTGAAGCGCTTTTTCTGCTCCGTCCATATCTGCCACACGCGCGGCATAGGGACATTCAAATGGCAGTGGCACAGCAGTCGCTCGGGATAATTCCAATATTCTCTGTTCAACTGACGTAGTTGTTTTCCCAATCTTAATATATCCTGGCATAGCCTCATTCGTAAGCACATATATTATACCCTCGCTGTTTTTATTCTTAGATTCAGTCATAGCCGTGTGGTCACACTAATACCCTTAATTGAAAAGTGAAGTTATTAAGCCATAAGGCCGGACGCGGGAAGCTATCTCAATCTTGGCTGCCGGGCTAGGACTCGGACCTAGAT
>JAHFLU010000050.1 GCA_023264615.1 bacterium
GAGGAGCAAAATAGTATGACCTCATTTGTCGCAAAAAAGTGCGACATGCTCCCCTACGAAGTCGTGGTACGCCGCGAAGCACATGGGTCGTATGTGAAACGCAATCCTCACCTTAAGAAAAGGCATCTCTTCCCACAGATTCTTGTTGAGTTCTTTTTAAAAACAAGTAACCGAGCATGGCGGCACTATCCGCTTCCCTGTGACGATCCTCTGATGATGTACGACTACGACGCAGACACGACGATTACTCTCTATCATCCGAGCCAACCGATCTACGACCAGAAGCCGCTTTTTTCACTCGACGAGAGTGAAGTGTTCGCTCACGAAGACGAAGGAAAACACTTCTACGCTATGGAACACATTGCACGAAAAGTCTTCCTTATCCTCGAAAAAGCGTGGCAGATCGAAGGTGCGACGCTCGTCGACATGAAGGTCGAGTTCGGCTGTACAGAGGGCGCACTCTTGCTTGCAGACGTTATCGACAATGATTCGTGGCGAGTCATCGAGCATAGTGCATATATTGATAAACAGCTCTATCGCGATGGCGAAACACTTGAAGCAGTGTTTGAAAGCTATGCACGTGTTGCACAGATGACCCGCAACTTCCGCATTCCTCGCCAGCAAATCATTTTATGGAGAGGTTCTCCAAGAGACGATTTCCAAAAATTTATAAATGCGCTCGGCAGATTCCCTGACCTGTTTTCTGTCGCTGTCGTTACCTGCTCCACACACAAGGAACCCGAGCGTGCTGTGCGCGCCTTCTCGCAACTGATCCATGATATTCCCGACGCTGTTGTTATCGCCTACATCGGCAAAAGTAACGGCGCCGGGCCAACACTCTCCGCACTCTCGACCATTCCCGTCATTACCGTACCGGCAAACCTGCAAGAGTTTAAGGAAGACCTTTGGTCCTCCGTCCGTACGCCCCGTGACGCCCCGGTCATGACAATACTCGAACCTGAAAATGCTGTTCTTGCAGCTCTGCAGATTCTCTCCGCCCGCAATCCCCACATCTACGCACATCTCCGCGAAGATGTGGAAACGCGGCGCGTAAATATCTAGCGACAAAAGACCCGAAACATTGCGTGTGTTTCGGGTCTAATAATTTCATTGCACAGAATTACAATACAAATTACAATAAAGCTGTATGGATCAGCAGCTTCAACATGCACATGCAGCACTTGCTTGGGAAGCCCACGAATACGAACATCGTGAGCGCAAGAGCGACTGGTACTGGGCCCTTGGTATCATCATGGTTGCACTCTTCGTCACTGCGCTTCTCTTTAAAAATATCTTGCTCGGTATTATCGTTCTCATCGGTACGTTCGGTATCGTCCTTCACACCTTTAGAAGGCCCTCCGTTATGGCATTTGAGATCAACGAACGCGGTATCATGCTCAACCGACGTCTCTATCCGTGGGCATCGTTGCAGTCTTTCTCCATGAGCCACCATCCATCCACAAAAATATATCTTCAATCAAAAAAGCAACTTGTCCCCATGATCGTCATTCCTTTCCACGAAGTAGATTATGTCTATATTCGAGACTTTCTGAAAGATTTTATCCACGAAGTCGAGCATGAGGTAAGCCTTATAGAACATATTCTTGACTTCCTTGGATTCTAGTACAAAAACACCGCTCTTAGGGCGGTGTTTTTGTAACAATTACCGTACCGGTAAAATAGGGCGCAAGGTGGTCGTGATATTTCCACTCGCCTATCTGGTCAAATACAAAACTCCATGTCTCATCTTTCCCAATCGGCTCTCGTGCGTCAAATGCGGGGTAGATCGCATGTGTCGGATGCAAGTCAGACGCTGGCCAGTAAAATTCCTTGCCTGTTGTACTCCATTCCACCGTATCGCCCAAAGCAATGCGAACAACTTCTGGCTCAAAACCATTATCACCAAGCACAACCTGATGTACCCTCTCGGAAGTTAACACAACTCGAGTGGTAGAAATCCCAGTATGGTCTCCGTCCTTTCGGTTCGATACGAATGCAAGAGCACCATACGTCAGGGCTGCAACAATTAAAAATGCAAGGATTGTTTTCTTGTTCATAATTTCTCTATGTGTGGGGAGGTAGAAACTTTTTTCTCCTGCCACAAAAAGCATACACTCCCAATGCTCCCAGTATAAACCCAGCTAGCCCTGTAAGAAGAACCTTGCTTGCGTCACTTCGTACCAGAGCATCTTCGCCTGCGACCGGAAGTGTAAAGCTTGTTTCCGTTATCGTTTTCTCGCCATTCTCAAACCGGGCATACACGGTGTATTCACCCGCAAACGGAAACACTGTTGTAAAACCAGTGAGGCCGAAACGTGCCCGTGCAAGAGGGCCTGCAAAGATCGTGGCGCGTTCTTTTTCAATACGCACCCACATATCCGTAAATTCCATCGGCTTCCCTTCTGCGTTCCAGATTTCAAAGTCAAGACGCGTTGGCTCGTTCTGATATGGTACCAGCGTATTTGCGTCAATGTATGTCTTATATCCCTCGGGTGTGATTGACTCAAGAGTCAGACCTACCCCATGCGCAAACACTTGGCCTCTGCAAACAAAGAAAAAAAGAAAGAGGCATATCGTTACAATTTTTTTTCTCGTACCTTGTTTCATTTTTTTATATTATTCTTTCCCCTCCTCACACCTCTGTTTCCATCCATCCGGCAGCTTTTCGCAAAGATTGGATAGCTCTTGGGTACCCACTTTGAAATTATACCGTGAATAAAACAAAAGCTCATCGTAACAAGCTTTTTCGACACCAAATACCGCTGCACTGTTGCAAATATCAACAGACCGATCGACAAGTCTCCAATCCGTTTCAATAAGGCGAGATGCCGCATTGGAAAAACAAGTTCCCTGATGCTCTTTCGGCAAACCACTGCAAAAGTTGATTATTTTTTTCTCATCAAAGTTAAACTGTGCTGTAACCACATAAAAAAGAGCTTTGAAACAGCGCTCGTATTCCCGTGCATTGCTTTTCATCTCCCCGCAAAATGCGACAAGGCCTGCAGGCCTCTTGATCTCTGCAAGGTGTAAGGGCCATCCCTCTGACCAACACGCGCCTTGTTTTTGATCTTTAAACTGTGCACAAAAACGATGATGATTTTCTTTTGAAACTTCTTTCCCTTTAATGAGTGCGAAATCCTCCGGGTCAAGCGGCTGAAAAATCTGCATAAACGCCCCATCATAACAGAGCTGTGTCAGATCGCTGCCTTCCTTTCGCAACTCAAGTTCATCACAAAGTGCAGTCGCTTTCTCTATATTCGCCTTCGTAATATACATCGTTAGATGGCCAAGCGCATGTGCGCATGTTCCCCTCTCGAGTCCTGTTGGCGACCATCCATCGTGTGCATCGCAAATACCGATGAGCTCCGGCTTTAATTCTGAAACAGAAAGTTCAGGGAGTGCATCTGTCCGAAATCGCTCTTGAAATGCACCGTGCAGGCATCCGTTCGAACACATTCCGGACGGACAACGGGCTACGACACTTTTCCATGCATTGAGATCTTTTGCCGTCTCGCGCGCTGATAAATCATGGCCAAGCACATGACAATACCAATACCCCTGATCCTGCTCTTGCACAATGCGTGTCACCTCAAATGCATCCTCCATCGAAATACTCTCGGTCAGCTTCGGAATCTCTTTGTCATAGCAAGATGGGCGATACGCGTCATTTTTGCAAAAATCAATTGCCTGCTCTGCGATTGCATGAAGATCATCGCGGACAGAAACACCGTCCCCCCCTTGCAAACGTTGATCCCCGAGTAACAGCGCCAGTTCAACTGCGACGATGATAGAAAGCGCTAAAAACACAACGTACAAAACGGCTTTCTTGTGTTCGGCCACTTTTCTCAAAAATCTTTTTGTAAACCACATATCTTTATTTTTTTACAAATCGCTTTTCCTCGCACGCGTAGCATGTTCCATAAGGCTACTATATAATGTGGTGATTACAACTCTTGCCTGCAACACATGGACACTGCAAATTTTCCGAATGCCCAGCAATCAAAAAAAACATCGGTACTAAAAACAATCCTCTGCCTGGGAATTTTTGCGGTTATTGGTTTTGGAGTGTATTTTCTAGCACAAAAACAAAATGTTGGCATCAACAGTACGTTCGCAAGTACTGTTGATTTCTGTAATAAAGAACCAGCGAACCAACGCTTTTCCTGTTTTCGAAGCGCCCTTGAGAAATATTACGGCACACAAGATCCCTCGACCCTTGCACAAATAATCCACGATGATCCTGGCCTGTCTTTCGAAACAAAGGACTCTTCATACGCAATCTTCGGTACAAACTGCCACACATTCTATCATGCACTTGGCGACTTCATCGCAACAAAAGGTGCGGGGCAGAAACTTGAAACTCTCCTCGGCCAATGTTCCCTTGTGTGCACCGGAGGATGTGTCATGGGACTGTATAAACGTACGGCACTTAACGAGAATTTTGCCACAGAAGTCCTTAAACATTTCGCACAAGCATGTCCAAAGGAGAGCAAGCACCAATGCTCACACGAAATCGGCCATGTTCTCCATGATAAATACACCTATTCTGTACTCAAGCCTATCGACGAGATTAGTGCCAAGGAGTACGCTCTCGCACTTCAAAAAGACTATCGGTATACGACCTTTGACAACGCAGATCTCAATGCACCCTTTGAGGACTGCAAAAAAGTAGTTGCCGAAGAAGAGTTGGCATATTGCTATACCGGCATCGGACATAATATGTTTCTTTTTTCAGAATTCAACGACAAAGGATACGATTCGTCGTATGAAGAGTGCAGGGGCCTCACGAATAGCGAAAATAAAAACAGCTGCTTTGACTTTCTTGTATACAGAATCGGTATCAATGACGCGGCAGTTAAATTTCTTTCAGGAGATTTTGAGGCTGGTCGTAAGGTCTGTGATGACGTCGTCATCGGTACAGGGCGTGCAGAAACAAAACAACATTGCTACAAGGGTATCGGCGGGGGCGTCGGGCTATTTTTGGAATCCGAATTTGCCAATCTGACTGTTACTCCCGAAAATATTGAGCGGGTCCGGCAAAATGTCATGAGCCATATCGACCTTTGTGAAGCGAGCGTAGAGGAATACAAGCTCGACTGCTATAAAGGACTTTTTGGCACACGGGTCAAGAAGTTTTACAAAGATTTGAATCTGACGAATGACATCATTGAAAAATTACTCCCTCAAATTTCTGATGGCTTTGAAGTCGTCGGGTAAAAAAAGAACGCAAGGCATAAAAAATAGTGCGCGTTATCTTGCAGATGTTGTTCTAACAGCAATTGTTGTCTGTTGCTCTATTTTTCTTTTCATTGGATATCTCGACTTTCTTACCCTTCATGCTTTTTTTCAAAAGGAAACAACCCTTCAGGGGGACATTCTCCCGTATGTGCTTGCGGAAGAACATACTACCTCTTTCCCGGGAAGAACGTGGGTGAATCTTACAATCAAAATAATCAGGGAGGAGTATGTTACACCGTATATTGCCGCGGAAGATGTTGCTGTCATTGCATCTGTCTACGCCGATGTTCTCGATCAAACACATGATTCAAAAGAGGCGAGCCAAGCAACCGCAACAGTACTTGAGGCTCTTTTTCCTGCACGCAATCAAGAAATCGCACAAACTCTTGTTGTCTTGCATGTATCAAAAAAAACGCTTTCCTCTCCTGTTCAAGAAATAGTGCGTTCGTATGGAAGCAAAATTAAAGACTGGCAATTGCAGCCTCCCGCAAAAGACCAGAAAGAATTGCCGCACAAAGTACTTTCTCTATGGTTTGAACAGACACAAGAGATACCTGTCCCTCCGCCTCCTGAAAAATGGGGGGATCGTTTGCAATTGTCAAAATTGCTCATATTCCTCGGTAAAAAAGTTCCAGATGATGAAGAAATCATTTTTTTCTGGGACGGTATTGAGAGCTTCTACAGCCGCAGACCTCCATCGATCACACAGGCAGGAGTTTGGCAAAATATTCTTTTTATTGAAACAGAAAAAACCTCGAATGACGAAACCTATGCTTTCCATCAAAAAGTACTTGCGCAAGGTATCGCAGATGCGTTTACTCTCGCGAAAAAAACAAAATATATTTGGAACAAAAGTCGTCCTTTGGCACGAATACCAAACATAAACCCACTTATTTCCGACCCGGGAGATCCGGGATACGTATCAGAATACGCTGCTGCGGCTGCTGCGGCACACACCATACTTTCCGCTGCAATTCCTGAAAAGATCAACATCTGGAATATGCATGCACGGAATGCAATAAATTCTCGAGTCCTTGGGGGAGTAAATTTTGATATCGACAGCAAAGCAGGCATCGATCTCGGCCTGAATGTCGGCATGATCATCAGCAAAAAATATTTTGGCTCTGCTCCTACGTCTTCGAAAACAACGCTGCGCTCATATACATCTTCGGGTTTTTTACAAAATGCAGCATTCACTTTTCTCGAATTGCCCGGGGTGCGACAGCTCCGAGACACAATTCGTCCACTCTATACAAAAGACAGGTCCCCCGATCCGCAATTTGAAAACGCCTCTCCACAAAGCGGATTCGATATGCACATTGATTCAGGTGCAGCGTGGGGTGATTTCGATAACGACAACAATCTTGATCTGCTCCTTAATAACGGTCTGTATCGCAACATGGGAGATGGCACATTTGAGCACGTAGGAGCGCCAACCTTTTTGCGAGCTCCAGCGGTTTTTGGCGACTATAATAACGACGGGTGTGCCGATGTGTATGCGGTCCGCTATGGAAATAGGGACACCGTCAGCTCTCTTGGAGACCAAGATATTCTCTACAAGAACAATTGCGACGGAACGTTTATGGATGTTACCGCGAGTACGCATATGCAGGACACATTTCACGGAGTGAGTGCATCATGGGCCGATTTTGATAATGACGGCTTTTTGGATCTGTATGTTCTCAATAAGGGAATTCTTTTGAGTGACCACCTTGACGACCCGAATGTCCCATACCAGTTTGAACCAAATATTCTCTATCATAACAACCACGATGGTACCTTTACAAACATCACCAGCCACGCTTCAACCGATGGAATACTCGATTGCGACATCTATCGTCAAGATGTAAACGGGTATCAAAGAAAAATGAAAGTCCCCTTCCAGCCCCTTTGGTTTGATTACGACAATGATCGGTTTCCTGATTTATTTCTCGTCTCCGATACGTTTATGAGTCCCCTCTATCACAACAATAGAGATGGGACATTCACACAAGTCACTAAAAGGGCGGGTCTGTGCACATACGAACGCGCATCGAATATGGGAGCGGGTGTTGGCGATTTCAACCACGATGGATATCTCGATTTGTACGTAACCAACGTCGGCGATAACTATTTATGGAAAAACAACGGTGACGGAACGTTTACGGATGTCGCCAAAGATGTTGGTGCTAACGACCAAGGATACGGCTGGGGTGCTGTGTTCTTTGATTATGACAACGACGGACATGATGACATTCTGGTGACGAATGGTAACAACCGGCTCCGGGCACAATACATAAAAGTCGCGAGTTTAAAAAAAAGAAACGATCTCGACGAATTATTTCGCAATAACGGGAACGGAACCTTTACTCCCGTCGGTTTACAAGAAGGTTTGTCAAATAACGATATTAAATTCACCAGCGCAGTTGCA
>JAHFLU010000051.1 GCA_023264615.1 bacterium
TGTAGAGACTCCATCATATTGAGATAGTGCGCAAATGTTTTGAGGTCACATTCGCGTACCCAAGCAAGAGCAAGGATGCGTACAAGCACTTCATCACTTGTCTTATAGGAGCTATCTTGTTGCGTGATCTGTAACATGTGGCGCAGGATACGTTTCCGAGGAAACCGACTACCCGTTGCTTCACGCAGTACTCGATCCCATTTCTCGTTGATGTAGGTTCCATACGATCCAAGGGATATGCCAACTTTCCGCAAATGCCCAAGCATTTCATCAGCCGTATCTTCACTTTGCGTATTGCGCCAGCAGTCCGCGACTTCTTTGAAAAGGTCATAGGCAGTAACCGGGCACGTGGCAAGGATGGATGAGGACAACGAAAAAAAGATGGTCATCGCGGTACGTGCGCACTTGATTTGTGCAGTGTTGAGTGCCTCTGTTACTTCGCCGGTGTCGGGGAGAGTACAATGAAAGTCAGTTTTTGAAACAGCGTAGGGCATACACTCAAAGTAGCGTATAACATGCGTCAGTAGTTTGAAAGAGGATGCGCTTAGATCATCGCGACGATGCGCGACAGCATGTCTGACAGCATCTTCAAGCACCTGCATTTGCTCTGTCGCACTAAGCGCTTTCAGCGCACAATACAGAGCAGGATCCGACACAAGTGACAAGACGCTCGATTGTGTTCTGGGCATTGCAAGACCCTTTCCGGCCGCAGCCGATGTGTGTATACTTCCCGCGGGAAGTATTGGGAGATCAAATGTCCACAGACATTCTTCTCCCGAATTTAAAAAAACAGAAAGTTATGTACCTCTGTTTTCCGTTTGGACTATATAAAAAAGAGCTTCAGATGTCAATTTTGAGTGCTTTTGTGGCAAAAACATCCCACCATGTGGTCGTTGACCATGCCTACCGCCTGCATATGGGCATAGATGGTTGTTGGCCCGAGAAATTGGAACCCGCGTTTTTTGAGATCGTTTGCGAAAGTAACAGCTTCCGGTATGACTGTCGGAAAGTCGGACAGTTTTCTGATCGTATGGTGTATCGGTATACCTCCGACAAACTGCCATGAGTATTTGAAAAACGAACCGAATTGTTTTTGCACCTCAAGAAATTTCCGTGCATTATTGATTGCCGCTTCAATTTTTGCGCGGTTGCGAATAATACCTTGGTTTTTTAACAGTGTTTCTACAGTTTGAGTTGTGAATCGAGAAACTTTCACCGGGTCAAAATTTGCAAAAGCTTTTCTATAATTCTCGCGTTTATGTAAAACCGTTCTCCAGCTTAATCCCGCTTGAGCGCTTTCAAGAACAAGAAACTCAAAGAGTTTCTGATCATCTTTGGTGCGAACACCCCATTCTGTATCGTGGTACTGTTGCATGAGCAGATCATCCAGAGCCCAGCCGCAGCGCTTTTTATCCTCTATTTTCATAGTGTTTACTCTGCAGTGTGCTATACTCTGCCGCATTACTCAATGATATATAAAGCACTATGCTTACCAATGCACCTCTTTTTGCAAATTTGCCCGCTGAAAACCTTGAACGAGCAAAGGCATTTTATCAGGAAAAACTCGGCTTGAAGCTGTTGCCTCAAATGATGCCTGGTACAGCGTCATTCCAGTGTGGGAATGGCACGCGACTTGAAATCTACGAACGTGAACCAACAAAAGCAGACCACACCGTGGCAACATTTGAGGTGGATGATGTAGAGTCCACCGTTCGAGATCTCAAATCAAGCGGTGTTGTTTTTGAGGAGTATGATTTTCCGGATTTTAAAACAGAGAATAGTATAGCTGCTCTAGGCGGATCCAAGGCGGCATGGTTTAAAGATACGGAAGGAAATATTCTCTGCATACACCAGTAAATATACAAACACCACCACTTTCATAGTGGTGGTGTTTGTATATTTTTGTGTTAAAAATTATTTTTTGTTACTTTATAACTTAGAACAGCTTTGATTTCAGTTTGAAGTATCTTTCATAAAATAGGGGGCAACAGATGGATAAGCCGTTAGATGATCAGGGTAAACTAAAATTGCTTCGCGACGAAATCCGAGAGCGCATGGCCCTTTATGACGGCTGGCCCGGTATCTATACTATATTTTCAGGCAACGGGTTACGTAATTGTATACGAGCTCGGCGCGAAATGTGCGAACTGCTTGAGAGTGCTGTGGCAGAGCGTTTATATTTGCGCGATTCTGTTCCAAAACTTATAGATTTACTATTTATCGATGAAAAACGGATGGCACGCCGTGTCAGAGAAACATGTCTGCCGTTGCGTGAGCTGTGGAGATCGTTTGTGAATGATGCGAGTGGTTACTCTTAGAGAGTAAAAGAATAGCGTACTAAAAAATCCCTTATCCTGTGTGAATGAGCAGGATAGGGGATTTTCTTTGTGGACCCGAGAGGATTCGAACCCCCGACCTCCTGAGTGCAAAACAGGCGCTCTAACCAACTGAGCTACGGGCCCATGTCCACAGTGCATTATTGTACACCGAAAAGCTAAAGCAGTGTACTATAGACTGAAGAAGAAATCTACTGTATTATACGAACAGTGCAGCAACTTGTCCAGATATGAATCGCTCCGAATATGCAGCATTTATAGGAATCTTGTGCGTTATACCACCTTGTATTATGTGGGTGTCTTTGGTTGTATATCTTATCACCGACGTTAATTTTTTTGATCAAATATACTCGTCTTCTGCAGCGACTAAAATACTCTTCTCACAATTTCTCATTGTTGTCGGCTACCCCATTGGTACTATTGGGCTGGGTATGATTGCCAAGAAAAACACGAGTGAGCTCTCGAAAGTTGTAACACACAAGATTGGCAAAGCACTGATTCTTCTCGGAAGTGCACTCGTCCTTCTTACGCTGCTTGCTGCAATGAAACAAAATTAATAGGAATATGTACGCGATACTTTGATTATTTCATGGAAAACAAAGAAGCAAAAAAATATCTCGTGTTTTCAGCGCACCCTGATGACCTTGATTTCGGATGCGCGGCGACGGTTGCAAAGTTGACAAGCGAGGGCAATGAAGTTATCTATTGTGTTCTCACGAATGGAGAAAAGGGTACACATAAAGTTGATCAGTCTAAAAAACAAATGGTGGAAATGCGGGAAAAAGAACAGCGCGCTGCGGGTGCTGCTGTCGGGGTAGAGGAAGTCATTTTCCTCGGTGAAATTGACGGCAATCTTGAACACACACCGGAGGTCTGTAAAAAAGTTATTCGTGTGATACGTGAGGTTAAACCGCACATTATCATCAGCCAAGATCCGGGAAATCAGACGTTTGATAACTTTTATCGTTTTCACCGCGACCATCGTGTCACTGCGGAGATAGTATTCGACGCGATATATCCCGCGGCGGGATCAAAAGCGTTCTTTCCTGAACTTGTGGAAGAAGAAAATATTCTTCCACATCAAATCGAAGAAGCATGGTTCTATGGCACGGAGAGAGCGAACATATCCATAGATGTTTCGCAAACGATTGCTAAAAAAATTGACGCGCTTCGCTGCCACATCAGTCAATTTGAAGATTTTGATCTGCTCGAAAAACATGTCTATGAGCATGCAGGGGATCATGAGGAAAAGGAAAAAATGACACATGCCGAACGGTTTCGCAGAATTTCGTTTTAAAAAAGAGCGCATACTGTTGACAGTATGCGCTCTTTTCAGCACGATAGGATGAGGGAAAAGTACGTAGACAGGCTCTTAGAGAAAAGGGGATACGAAATGACAGACAGGATACTGGATCTTGAGCAAGAGAAGATGTTCCAAAAAATAGAAAGTGGCCAGCCTATTGAGAGTGGCGTAGAGATGACATCGGAGTACAGAGAAACACTTATGCACCTTCTTTTGATGCAAGCTGACTCCGAGCTCTCCGGTGCGTATGGCTATGTCCCGTGGATTATGAAAGCGCCGACAATTCAGGAGAAGCTGATCGTCGCGAACATCGTCAAAGACGAAGTGCGGCATGCAAAAGCGGTGTACGGACTACTCTCTGATCTCGGATTTGATGTACAAGCGCATCTCAATGCACAGGATCTCGCCGCTCGAATTTCAAGTACAGAAGATATCGGTACGGGACGAGCGGGAAGCGATAAGCGGGTAAACATCTTCTATTACCCCATTGACACATGGACTGATTTCGTTATGTTCAACTTTTGTATGGATCGCGGAGCGGGACACCAGCTTGAAGATGTGCTGACCTCTAGCTACGGCCCCTGGGCGCGAGTCATGCACGGAATCTTTGATGAAGAGGTAACACATGTCGCGCACGGTGATATGTGGGTGAGGCGTCTGGCTCTCAACCCTGGGACGCATGATATATGCCAAGAAAGATTCAACACATGGTTTTTGCGTACCGTTAAGATCTTCGGTAGTGACAAGAGCACAAGAAATGAACTCTATCGAAAATTTGGCCTAAAAAAACGCACGAATGGGGAAGTGCGCGCCGCATTTGTCGCAGAAGTTTCACAACTTTGCGCATCTTTCAGTCTTACTGTTCCTCTTTTCGGCTCGTAAAGAAGTACGCTATAGCGTAACAGAGCATCGCTCCATGAGAAACTCTCATGGAGCGATCAAGTATATAGAGTATACACAATGGAGAAACTTGTGTAGGTAACTTTTGTTATACTATGGTGTATGGCAAAAACGGACTTAGTGCAGAAAAAATGTGTTCCCTGCGAGGGCGGCACCCCGGCCCTAGGGGAAGATGACATAAAAACACTCATGGAAGAGATTCCAGAGTGGAAACTCCGTGATGATCATCTGCGCATATCGCGCATGTTTTCTTTTCCCCACTACCTCGACGCAATTCCCTTTGTGAAAAAAATTGCAGAGACAGCAGAAAAGGAAAATCACCACCCGGACATTCGAATCGGGTACAAGAAAGTGACCGTGACCTGCATGACACATGCACAGAACGGTCTTTCGGAAAACGACTTTATTATCGCCGCAAAAATTGATCAACTACTGTCAAAATAACCATGGAATCATTCGGGGCACACATTGTTTCAATAGAGGATTTTAAAAAACTGCGCGAAAAGCTTGTGGGAACGATCGTCGCAACAAGCGGAGGATTCGACCCCATTCATCCGGGACACATCAGCTGTATTATCGAGAGCAGGAAGTACGGCGATATTCTCGTTGTTGCGGTGAATGGTGATAATTTTCTGCGCCTTAAGAAAGGAAAGCCTTTTCAGGATATTGCGACGCGCGCGAGTATTGTGAGCAGTATACGAGGCGTTGATTATGTGGTACCGTTTGACGCAGAAAAAGACGACATTTCGGCCTCTGTCGCCCTTGAAGGCATTCGGCCTCATATTTTCACCAAAGGAGGGGATCGCGATTTTGGATCACTGCCTCGTGAAGAACAGGCTCTCTTTCTCAAACATAACATCAAACTGGTCACGGGCGTCGGCGCAGAGAAACGTTGGTCAAGCTCCGCTTTTCTCAATGATTGGGGAGCATACGTAAAAGATACAACACTACATAAGGAGTAAACCTGTGGAACAGGCAATCGCGCTTCGCGTCAAACAAGCGCTCGACGAGATGATATTCCCCGGATGCGTCGTAGGCGTTGTCACCCGCCAAGGTGCTCGTTTTGTGCGTGCATTTGGTAAACAGAGCTACTCTACAGATGGACGCAGCATGCAGAGCGATGCAGTTTTTGATGTGGCGTCCGTTACGAAAGCCATTCCGCTCGCAACGGTAACGCTTGCTCTTGTCGAGAGGGGTATCATTGGTCTTGATAATCCTGTCGTTTCATTTCTGCAGAGCTTTGATACTTCTCCGCAAAAAAGAAGAGTTACCTTGCGGCACCTACTGACGAATACGGTAGATCTCTCTCTTCCTGCTCTCTCAAGCATGAAATATTCTGTGCCGTCCGTTATCGTTCGAAATGTGTGCGCTGCTCCTCTCGTTGCCAGCCCAGGGTCCGTGTATCGATACACAAACGCAACTGCAGTTCTGCTTTCTCTTTGCCTGATGAACGTGACGCAACGTTCTCTTGGCTCTCTCGCACGGACATTGTTCTTCAATCCGCTCTGCATGTGGAGTTCGACTTTTGATGTGCAAAAACCAAAGATTGCAGAGAAACGTATTGTACCGACAGAAATAGATCCCTGGCGAAAAAGAGAAATCTGTGGCGAAGTCCACGACGAGAGCACGTATCTCCTGCAGCAGTGCTACGGAAAAAATGGTATCGGGAGTGCCGGTCTTTTCTCGACTGTTCCAGATCTTCTCACATTTGTCGAGATGCTCCTTAATGGCGGAATACTCGAAGGACACCGCTATTTCTCGGAAACCATGGTAACAGCGATGCATACGAATCATTTTCCGCAAGCAATCGGGTCGGGCGGCCTTGGCTTCGCACTGTATCCGCAAGACTATATGGGGAAGAAAGGAACAGCCTCCATGTTTGGGAAGACTGGGTTTACCGGGTGCATGGTTGTTCTCGACCGCAGCAAAGAAAGGGGACTGGTCGTACTTTCAAACTATCACTACCCACACAGAAAAACCGATCTTGGACAAAATCGGCAATTTCGCGCAGATATCTGTGATATTGTCTTCAGCTAAATTTCCCTACGGGAAGGAAGCGTCCGCTTCCTTCCCGTATTATTTTTTGCTGATCGAACCGTAAATCGACAACGGTAGAAATACTGCCTGCAAGAAGCGGCCCTGCATCGAGGATAAGATCCGGCTGGTCTTTATTCTTCTCAAACTCTCGAATAATATCTTCCACTTTATACAACGAAGGACTTCCTGATATGTTAGCGCTTGTTGCTGTGTAGGGAATTGAAAAAGTCTCAAGAAGGACGTCTGTAAAGTTGCTATAAGGAACCCGAACACCAACATCGCCCTTGAGGGGAAACCTCTCCGTTCTTGGCAGAATAAAGGTAAATGCCCCGGGCAAATGTGCCTTCAAAATCTTCTCGTTTTGAGGAGAAATATGTGCCCATTTTTTGGCGTCCCGAAAAGACGGGAAAATACAACTGATGGCTTTCGCACGAGCAAGTCCCTTGATTTTATATATTTTTTCCACAGCCTCACTCTTTTGTGGATCTGCCGCAAGTCCATATGCCGTATCGCTCGGGAACACAATAACGCCGCCGTTTTGAAACACCGTTCGAATATGACGACGATCTTCCTCTTTCAAGGTAAGGGGTTGAAATGATAAAACTTTCATGGCGAGATATATTCACACCTTGTGGTATCAAACCTGTGGTGTACTATACTTTCATTAAGCGCACTTTTC
This sequence comes from bacterium, assembly GCA_023264615.1. Classification (GTDB taxonomy): domain Bacteria; phylum Patescibacteriota; class Minisyncoccia; order Phycocordibacterales; family VMGT01; genus VMGT01. The sequence continues at coordinate 7,256 of JAHFLU010000051.1, forward strand.
TTCGCACGCATGGAGCATGTTGAGAAACCTGCACTAAACGAGAAGCGTATCACATTGTCAGTAATTTTTTAACCAGATAGATATATGCATATGCGAACAACATCCTCTAGGGGCTCCATGGGTCTCCTCATTATCATCATTTTTGCAGCACTCGTCGTCATCGGTGGACTTTT
>JAHFLU010000052.1 GCA_023264615.1 bacterium
GGTCGAGCGTGAAGATTGCAGAAAACGAGCGTTTATCTTCGTTTGGATTCAAACTGCAGAGGTCGTTTGAGAGTATATGCGGAAGCATCGGAATAGTACGGTCAACGAGGTAGACGGAAACACCGCGAGAAATCGCTTCACGATCGAGCGCGGTTCCTTCATGCACATAGTGTGATACATCGGCAATGTGGATACCGACTTCGTAGGTAGTGTCACCGTTTTCTCTTAATGAGAGCGCGTCATCAAAGTCCTTGGCGTTTGCAGGATCAATGGTGCAGGTTACTGTGCCGCGCATATCCCTGCGTTCTGCGAGATCTTTTTCGGTGATCGAAGAGTTTTTTTTGAGTTCATTGGCCTCTTTTTCCACGTTCTCGGGGAATCCCGAAACAAATCCTTTTTCAAGGACAATCGACTCCATCTCTACGTCGTTATCACCCTTTTGTCCAAGAATTTTGAGAATCGTCCCCGTTGCATTTTCACGAGGATTATTCCACGTTATGGACACCAATACTTTTGTTCCGGTAGAGAGGTTTTTTACTTGATGGATGGGAATAACAACTGTTGCATACATCTTGCGGTCGTCGGGAACAAATGCACAATCCCCTGAGTCTTTTTTGATGGTGCCGACAAACTGTAGCCGACGGCGGGTGACGATGTCTTTCACACGGCCTTCTCTACGTGCGCCATGGCGCTGTGGCAGGAGTTCAACCTCGACCTCATCTCCCTGAAGTGCCGTGTTAAGATGCTCTTCGGGAATAAGGATATCCTCGGTGAATGCCTCATGTGCCACGAAACCGATCCTGCGCTGCGTGAGCGCAATAGTGCCACGATATGTTTTATTTTTCATTTTAGCGTGCTTCCTTTGTCTCATACCGTAACGCTACCATGATACAAGGAACCCGCAACTCTCTGTAGAGTTGCGGGTCTTTACTATTCTTGTGCGATGGCTGGCATCCGTCTGTTTTTGATTGCTCTGATTGCCTCCCGCACTGCATGCGTGCGAGAGCCTTTGTCAAAGTTGCCTATTGCGCCGACATTGAACAATTCTTGGGGATCTCCTCCTGTGTTTGCAACAACAACCGGCATTATCTTGTGCTGTTCCTCGCAGAGGCTGTACATTTCGCGGATAACATCATTGCCGTGGAATTTAGCCATAGGACCGAGTTCCTTGTCCATGAGGACGATGTCTGGAGACACTGCGAGTATACTGTTTGCGGCATCACGGAGTGTTTCGCTCTGGTATTGTTTGCAGCATGTGGTGACGAGTGGCCAGCCTGCAAGGGCGTACGCGCTTTTCATAAGCTCGTATGTGCTGTCATCAAAAATGAGAACAGACACAGCACTGAAAGGGTGTCGATCTTCGTCCGTGCGCAACGAGACATGGGTTTTGGTCCGTATGTTTCGAATGGGCTCATATCCTGCCGGGACGAGGGTTGCGTTGACAAGGGCGACGACGATCTTGCTTGACAGGCCAGGAAAATCCTTCGACATCATAGGGAATGCGGCATTGACCCTCACTGCTGCACGGCACAGTTGTGCAGCAGGATCCTCTCGTAGACCAAGTGCCGTGTATACATATTTCGTGATGGCGATGGCCTCTTCTGATGGCTGGCCGAAATCATCCGGAATTAAGAATTTGTAGAGTTCCGGCTCGAGGGGCGGGGTTGGGATGCCGAGTTGCGCACAGACGGTACAAAGGTCGTCAAATACCTTCTCGCGTTGTTCGACAACACGCCTCATTTCATAGCTTGTCTTTTTCAGGAGGTCGATGCGGAAGAGATCGTTGTCGAGAATGTGGGCAAGGCTGACTGCCATAGCATAGAGGTCGGGATTCGAGGCAATGGAGGTGGTGGTACGACCCGTGACCGTGACATATTCGACGTAATTCATAGAAGTACCTTCCGAATGGGTGACTATGAGAGAACAGGTTTGAGTGAGATTATAACAGCAAAAATAATTTATGTCAATCTATCGTCTATTAGATACAGGGGGGCAACGTACGTTGCCCCCCTGTATTATTTCATCGTAGAAATCGCACAAGCGTGGCTGCGAGAAGCGAAAGACAGAAAAATATCGTGGTTATGTGCGCACCTGTTCGGTGATATACGCGAAATCGTGCATTGACACGCATGGTAAGGCCAAAAATTATGGTGACAAGCCACGAAAGAATGAAGATCCCTCCAAGGGTAGTGTGGACGATGAATGCTGTATCCCACGTGAGTCCGCGCTGGCTCGAAATATAGTAGGTGTTAAGCACAACGACAAGCAGACTCAAGTATCCGACTAAAAAACCGCGAAGATAGTGCAGCGCTGTTCCCTTTGGACGTCTGTACTGCAGAATAAGGCAGAGTGCGGCTATCGCCGTAAGGGAGAGAACGATTGCAAGTCGCATACGTACATACTCCTTCAGAAAGTTGTATTCTTTCGGGAGTATACCTCGTGACTGATTTTCGGTCGAGGAGCAGAGGGGCGGATTGACTGGATGTTCTCTATCTGCTACGATGCAGCCATGTTAAAAGTGAGATTAAAGCGTGTTGGCAGAAAAAATGATCCCTCGTTCCGCCTTATCCTGACGGAGTCAACCCGCGGTCCCAAAAGCGGCGTGGCAATTGAAACATTTGGGTCATTTAGCCCCCATGCAAACCAGGACAGCGTACACATCAACGGTGAGCGCATTTTATATTGGGTTTCAAAAGGTGCACAGCTTTCCCCGACGGTACATAATATGCTTGTAAATAATAAGATTATTACGGGGAAAAAACTGAATGTGCTTCCCAAAAGGCGTCCGGTTGCAAAGACAGGTGAAAAGATGCCGGAAAAGATGCCGCATGTTGTAGCGGAAATTGCTCCAGCTGTATAGTTTTCGAATATGGTTATGGGTTTGTCGCGGGTCAGCCCTGAACGCGCACGGGTTGACCGTTTTGTGCAATCTTGTATAATGTGGGGTGATTACGGTCGAGTTATAAACTGTTTATCAGATTTAGTGACTATTCGGATATGGAAGACTATCGCGATCAAGATTTTCTCGAGTACGTTGTTAAAGGGCTCGTTGACCACCCGGAAGATGTGAAAATCAACCGTGCAGTCGATGAGATGGGTGTTCTGATCACGCTTGATGTACATCCGCAGGATATGGGCAAGATCATCGGGCGTTCAGGAAATACCGCTAAGGCCATTCGTACGCTTCTGCGTGTCGTCGGTATGAAAAACAACGCACGTGTGAATCTGAAGATCAACGAACCTGCAGGATCGACACGAAACTCACAGAGCTCTATTAGTCAGACTGCCGTTGACGAGGCAATGGACGATTTTAAGATATAACATTTTTTGTCTCGACATATGCAAACCGCGGCTTGAGTGTCGCGGTTTGTAGTTAAGTTAGGACCTACGCACTTGGCGCATTTCTTTGTCAAAACGTGCGATGCTCGCGTCGCCGTATGAGGAATACGGCTTGCTCCGCTTCTCGTTTTTCCTCGAACTGCATCCAAGTGCGTAAGTCCTAATAAGTGTATGCATTTCCATATTGTTACATTATTCCCTGAAAGTTTTTTATCGTACTTGAGTACGTCAATTTTATCGCGGGCGCTCGAAAAGAAAAAAATCAAGGTTTCATACTACAATCCGCGTGATTTTACTGCGGACAAGCATAAGCGTGTTGACCATCGTCCCTATGGAGGCGGTCCCGGCATGGTGCTTGAGGCGGAATCAGTAATCAAAGCGATAGCAAAGGCGAAAGGAAAAAAGAGAAAAGTAAAAATAATCTTCTTTACACCGAGCGGCGTTTCTTTTACGAACGCCTATGCAGAGGAACTTGTTAAAAAATACAAAGACGTGATTTTTGTCTGTGGCCATTACGAAGGCGTTGATGCCCGTATTAAAAAGATATTTTCTATGGACGCTATTTCAGTGGGGCCGTATGTGCTTACAGGAGGAGAGCTTGCAGCGCTTATCGTCATGGATGCAACAACACGGCGTATTTCGGGCGTGATAGGGAAATATGAATCTCTTGAGGAAGAACGTATTGCAAGTAGTGATGTATACACACGGCCGGAAATTTTAGTGTACAAAAGGAAAAAATACCGTGTGCCGAAGGTGTTGCTTTCGGGAAATCATAAAGAGATTGATGCATGGCGTATGGATAAAAAATAAGTTTGACAAAGAGCACTTGAGGAGTATTTTTTCTTCAGGTGTCTGTATTCAAAACTTAAACCATAATGCATCCGATACAGGTTATACCTCGAGGATGTAGCAGGAGATCAAAAATGGATTCGTCCAATACGATCGATTTTGCATTATCAGGGAAGATCAGAGTTGGTTCCCACGCGCAGTGGGCAGAACTCATTTGGCGGTTAGTCAAAGATAATGCTTCGGCGTTTCAACACTTTCTTGGATTTTGTCCGCTTGAGGAACTCTATGTACAGGGAACCAATGGCTGTTTGAGGACCATTCGGGAAGGCGCTTTTTATCCGAACGAGGCGCAAAGGGCTGCTCTGTACTATCCAGCCGATTTCTTTCGTCTGCACTGTAAAGAGCTCGCTGTTCTTCAGGGAAGCATGCGTGTGTTAGAGGAAAGACCAAGGACAGAAGTGCATGTTCAATGTTCAATCTTGGTTACCCGCGATGCGCAATTACTCGAGAGCGCAAGTTGCTTTAAAAGGACATGGGTGAATGAGGATGACTGGGCAGAAGAAGTACAATACGTGCACGTGACGCAGCTTCGTGAAAAGTGGCATCTGTTAAATGGACTCGCGCAACACGGCGGATCGCAAAAGATTCTTTCCGGTATCGTTGAGCTTGCACGTCTGAACTATGTGCGCAGGGAGGCGATGGCAAAGAAAGCACTCCAGGTGTTCGAGAAGTTTCGTGCTGTTTCAGAACGTATTGATTTAGACTCTTAATATCAAATATGCAGATCCGAACCGGCTCCATCGCGGGGCCGGTTTTACTCGTTCATATATTTGTGATACAGTCCGTGCGGATATCTGCATACCACAGACATTCCCGAGAGTGCGCTCGAGGGAATATGAAGGAGCAAATGAATGGATGCGTCTGTTCAGGACTATATTTGGAACGGCAGTCCTATTGTCGTAGAGACGGCGGAATGGAAGCCGGAAGACTGGGTTGCCCAAATTTGCGAGTTTGTTTCTCGTAATCGCGATGGTTTGAGTTCATGGCGCGGTTTTCGAGATACCACATGTCTCGTCACTGATTATCTGCAGGAAAGGTTTTACATCCAGAAGGTTGTGTTGGATGGCGCTGTGACGCATGCAATCGGTTTTGAGAAGATTCCATGTAATGTGAACAATGTACACGCGCGTATTTTTGGAATTCTTCCGTATAATGTCGTAAAGGATGGCATGGTCACGCAAGACCTCCTTTTGTTGACACGGAGAGGTGATTGGGTCAGGCTTGCCTTGACCTTTCGGCAACACAGAACGGTTGACAAATTTCCAGCGATCACATCTATTGTGGTTACGGAATGGGAACTCTGCTATCTTTCGGAAGGTTGTTTGGAGCAGATTATTTCTTCGAGGCGGAGCATTGGTCCTGGTATTTTGTTTGAGTTTCGAAAGATTATGCAAGAAACTGAAGGTGCGTTGCAGGCCGATCTTAAAAAGCAACGAGTGGCACGACAAGAGTATGATCGGGTGCTTTCCCGTATGAAATTCTAGAATTAACTTTTTAGCAGATATCCAAAGAGGCTCAACTGAGCCTCTTTTCTCATCAAAAAGAATATTCACAGCTTTGTTGACAAAGTATAGTGATCATGTATACTGCGCTTATCTGAAGACGATTGAGTTGCGGTTGATTGAAAAGTGCAGTATCTAGGGATAATCGTGCATGTTCTTGAAAAACGATTCTAGATATAACATTTGAATACGAAAATTAGATGAAACCTTATGCAGAAGGGACTTTTTGTCTGCATGTTTCCGTTTGCGTACATACAGGCCATCTGGCTTTTTATTAGATCTGTTGCGTTAACCATTATTTAAAGCATGAGCGTAGAAACACAGTCAGCCGAGAGCAAGTTTCCCATTGCGATGGATCGAGTCAAACCGCGAAGCGAGAAGAAGTTTTTCAGCCGATACAAGGAATCGCTTGCAGAGCTTCCGAATTTTGTTGAGACACAAACGGAATCATTTAAATGGCTTCTTGAACATGGCGTGAAAGAGCTGTTCAAGGAGTTTTCTCCGATTTCAGATTATTCGGGGAAAAAATTTGATCTTGAGTTCACAAAGTTTGAGCTGTCGGACCCATCATTCGACGAATATCACGCAAAAGCGAACATGCTTACGCTTGAGGCGCCGCTCCGTGCGACGGTCAAACTCAAGAACAAGACGCTTAACACGTCAAAAGAACAGGAAATTTTCATGGCAGACTTTCCGATGATGACGCCGCACGGCACATTCATCATTAATGGTGTGGAGCGTGTGATCGTGCCGCAGCTTGCCCGCTCATTCGGTGTCTTTTTCTCTTCTTCTGAAAATCGTGGCCGCCGTTATTTTGGTGCAAAAATTATTCCTGCACGTGGTGCATGGATCGAGTTTGAGAGCGAACCGGATGGAGGACTCTATGTCCGTATTGACCGCAAGCGCAAGTTTCCCGCGTCGCTTCTTTTCCGTATTCTTGGTGCAGGGACAGATAAAGCGATTCTTGACCTTGCGGGAGAGAGTGAAGGCGCACAGTCTCTCATAAGGATCTCCCTTGAGAAGGATTCTGTGAAGACGGTAGATGAAGCGTATGTTGAAATTTACAAAAAATTGCGTGATGGTGATATGGCGACGGTTGAGAATGCCCGCGAGTTCATAAAGGGTATTTTCAGCGAAGAGCGGTATGATTTCTCCCGTGTTGGCCGTTTTCGTTTTAACAAGCGTTTCGGCCGCGGTCTCGAAGAGAAAGATTTGGCTGTGCGCACCAT
>JAHFLU010000053.1 GCA_023264615.1 bacterium
GAAGCAAAAAGGATTTTCGGATGTATGTTGCAGGTTCAGGACCGATAGGGACATCGCGTGCCGCCACAACAGAATTTGCCGTTCTGAAAGAACGGCAGGACAGCTCTTTTATGGAGCTCTATCCAAAGACTGGACGGACACACCAGATTCGTGTCCACATGAAAGCGATTGGCCACCCGGTCGTCTGCGACAAGCTCTATGCTCCGAAAAGGCCGCAGCTGTTGGGTTTTAAGCGACTAGCACTCCACGCGCGCATGATCACGTTTAGGCATCCAAACGGCTCTGTTTTGAGCCTCGAAGCGCCGTTTCCGGAAGATTTTGAGCAGGCGCTCTCTGCCAGAGATATTGACACAAAGCAATAAGAGTGATATTATTGCAGCCAGTAATGACCCTTTACTTACTACGAGCTTGCGTGGAGGAAAAACCATGGCTCGTCGTCGTGATTCCGTGGATTATGACCTGCAAGGTGTTAATGAGTACGCGTCCGATTGCCGTTGCGGAGAAGAGATTTACAGTGGTCTTATGCTGCCTTGGGCGGCACTTGGGTCAACTGAAAACTGGAACGAGGAAAGCGTGACCCCGCAAGGTTTGCCTGATGGTGACCAGCCAAGGTACCGGCAGAAATTTCGTTCGTTTGAAGATTTTGAATATCGTACCTTCGGTGAACTAGAGATGGAGGAGCTGGATGAACCATGTTCTTGTTCCTACTGCGTCAAGGACATCAAGGGCGAGGAGTTACCGGAACCCGACGATGACGAGGAGTATCGATTGAAAGAGGGTTTTGACGACGAGATGCAGATTGAATTATACGACACCCTAGTTCCAGATCTTCCTCGGCGACTGTCGCCAGGTATTGTTTCAAGCGGCGCGAATTCACGGAAAAACAACCGTTCCAGGAAAACAGCTCAATGCGGGAAGCGGGGCAACAATTATTACAAACTGCTCCGCCGCCAGCGTGTTCGCGTGACGTTCCGTAAAAGCGTGCGCGTATCGCGCTTGGTGCACGATGCATTCTTGTATCAAGTGGAATGTCGTCAGCGTGTTGTCTGTCACTAAGGAGGAGACAGGAATGGATCAGACCCAAGAACTGGAAACAATGCTTGCGTTGATCGAAGAAGTTCGCGTTGCCTGTGCCGCGCGGCTGTTTACTGAAAAAGTGAATGCAACATGGGCCGAAATTGGCGCAGCGCTTCGAGCGAGAGAGGAGTCGGTATCCCACGATATGTGGGGCACAGCGCGCAACAATCTCGCAAACTTTTTCTACGGAAGTCCGCATATGCCGACTGATGCGGAAAAAATTATCGAGCAGATGACGGGCTTCAAGCTGTAGAAGTCGGAAGAAGAAAGGGAGGAGGTTTCAAACCTTCTCCCTTTGTGTTTTGATGTTTGCGTAGCGATATATAGTGTGTTAAAGTAGCCTCTACTATGGCGGCGACAGGAATACAAATCTCACCAGTGAATATGAAAAACCGTGCGGAACTTGGCATTTCGGCGGGAGATATTGTTCGGGTGTCACAGAAGGTGCAGGAAAAGGGAAAAACACGCCTGCAGGTATTCGAAGGACTCGTACTTGCCCGCAAGCATGGCAGCGAAGCCGGCGCGACATTTACTGTGCGCAAGGTTTCTGGAGGTATCGGTGTCGAAAAGATTTTTCCGTTATATTCTCCCATGATTGATAAGATCGAGATTGTTCGCCGCTCGAAAGTGCGACGGTCAAAACTCTACTTTGTTCGTGAGAAGGTGGCGCGTGAGATTCGCAAGCAGATGCGCAATATGCGCATAATGCGTGTCTCGACAGAGGATAGTGCGGAAGAAGAGATGTCTGCGCCAGAGCCTATAGTCGGGGAAATACTGACAGAAATAACGAAAGACGTAAAACAAGAAAACACAAACTTTAATTAACAGAAATCATTGGGTTGTTGCGGATGTTTTTGTAGAATAAATTAGTGGATGTTTTATACTAGAGTTATGGGGAGGAGAGGACCAAAACCTCGTTCAGTATCATCATTTGAATGGACTGCTGACATTGCTTATACTGTTGGGTTGATTGCTACGGACGGAAATCTCTCGATTGATGGGAGACACATAGTATTTGTTTCAAAAGACATAGATCAGCTCGAAACATTTAAGAGTATTCTTGGTTTACAGCATATTAAAATTGGAAAATCTCTTGGTGGACAGGAACATAAGACAGAGTGCTTCAGAGTTCAATTTGGAGATGTGAGTTTTTATCAATGGCTTGTTGGTATCGGTTTAACCCCGAATAAATCAAAAACTATCGGTCCACTGACTGTTCCAGACGAGTATTTCTTTGATTTTTTACGAGGGTGTTTTGATGGTGATGGTAGTATCTATGCATATTGGGATTCGCGATGGCATAGTAGCTATATGTTCTATATAAATTTTGTATCAGCCAGCATTCCTTTTGTGGAGTGGCTCCAAGGAACAACTTTGAGATTATGTGGTGTGTGGGGACGGATTACGAAAGGAGCTCAAGTATTTCAGTTACGCTATGCTAAAAAGGAAACTCGGATTGTTGCCCATAAGATGTATTATTCAGATACCCTACCTCTTCTAAAAAGAAAATTTGTCAAAGCCAAAAAAATCTTTACAATAGACAATCGCGTGTCAGTTAGAAATGCCCGGGTGGTGTAATTGGTAACCACGTACGCTTGAGGTGCGTATGCCGTAAGGCGTGGAGGTTCAAGTCCTCTCCCGGGCACTAGAGTAGTTTTGTTACATATGCACGATGAAACGACAAATATTTCTCAACTAAAGGATTGTGTTGACGGGTTTACGAAAGAGAGGAAGTGGGGGAAGCACCATACTCCAAAGAATCTTGCGCTTTCGATTGCGATCGAGGCGGCGGAATTGATGGAACATTTTCAGTGGGATGATTTGCAAAGTGAGGATAAGGAAGGGATTCAAAATGAGCTGGCGGATGTGATGATCTACTGCCTTCATTTTGCGAATGTGAGCGGTATTGACATCGCGCATGCAATCGAAAAAAAACTTAAAAAACTTGAGAAAAAATATCCGGCGGAATTGTTTAGATCAGGAAAAGCTGGCTCAAAAGAATTTTGGGAAATAAAGAAGGCGTATCGCGCAAAACGAGAAACCGATATTGTCTAGCGAAGGTGACGTTCATTTGCTACACTCGGTTTAAGCGATATGTCAATCGCTCTTATGGTGCTTATAGTTTAGTGGTAAAACTCCGCTCTGTGGATGCGGCGTCGAGGGTTCGATTCCCTCTAAGCACCCCGAAGTTATAACAAGCGACAGATTATTTGTATGAATAAGCCCTAGTATAACAAGATATTGAACCATTACAGACGGACGGGCTGCGGATTGACAAATGTCTTGTTATGTGATATTTTCTAGTTTAGTTGCAAGATATCCTTGGTGACTGATCCGGCAGATTCCGGGAAGCATATTGTAAGGAAAGGACAAACGATGAACACTATCATCGACGCAGATGCGGCCAAACTGGCTGGTTTGCAAATCGACCTGTTGCAGAAAGTGCGGCAAGGTCACGTCACCCTGAGTCACCTCGAGTGGTTCACAGGACTCAGTAGGGATGCACGCGAAGCTCTGATGGAGAGCGTTAAGCCTGCCTCGCAGTCCACGCCGTCCCTGGAACCCACGGAGAAGTTCGCTCTGCTCGTTGATCTCGGTGTGATCACGGTGCCGGACGACTACGATCACGCGAATCACCTGAAGACGTTCGCTAAGCAGAACGATAAGAAGTTCTGTTACTATAACAACGACATCAAGGACGAAAACTTCTCGAATCCGACTCGAATCCTGAAGCCTGGCGACAAGCTCTGCGTTCGCGCGTTCAAGCAAATCGTCGGCGGTAGCACAACGTCCGAAGAACGCATGGCGTTTCTCACAACTCAAAAGGCGATTCACACCGGCGCCCAGGGAGACTCGCTCGTGTTTGATCAGAAGCGCAGCCAACTGCTGAAAGGTACGTGGTATGTGTCTTTTGATGAGAAGGATTGTCTCTGGACCGATACCGACGGCTACCACGGGGTGCCGTACGTGAACGCCTTCTCGGACGGTGACTTCAGCTTCGACCTCGGCGACTTCGAGAATGTCTGGGATGTCAGCATCGCCTTCCTGTGCTTCTGCGACGTCGAATAGAGTTCTTGGGTGCTTAGGCACTCAAAATGTTCTTTGGTCCGCCGGCTGGCGGATTAGACCCTTTGAGCCCTTGCTTCACCGCGAGGGCTCAATTTTTTATACAAATAATAGTAAAATAAGTGCACCATAGCTTTTATGGTCGATGATTTTTTGGTTTAATGAGATGACCACTATGAGCGATTTTACTGTAAAGCCATATTCGGTTTCAGAATATATTGAGCGCTTAAATGAGATTCTTTCCGATTTTTCTGGAGACATTGCCGGCGAGGTGAGTGAATACAAGCTCGCCGCGAGCGGACATGCATACTTTACGCTCAAAGATAAGGACACAGGACATATTTTGCCCTGCACACTGTGGCGCAGAGACTATGAACTGTGTGGTGTTATGCTCGAGATCGGCATGGAAGTTTTAATAAAAGGCAAGCCGAATTTCTACGGCCCATTCGGGAAACTATCGTTTATTGGAAAAACGGTTGAACTTGTGGGAGAAGGGGCACTCAAGAAAGCGTATGAAGTATTGCGAAAAAAACTGGAGAAAGAGGGTTTGTTTGCGGCCGAAAGAAAGCGTCCATTGCCTCGGTTCCCTCAAAAAATCGGTGTCATCACCTCGCTTCGTGGCGCGGTGATTCACGATTTCAGCAACAATTTGCGAAAGTCCGGTTTCAAGGTGCGGATACTCGATTCTCGTGTCGAGGGGCCGGAATCGGGGAGGGACCTTACACTCGCTGTTCGTGCTATGCGCAAAGAAGATATTGACGTGCTTGTGCTCATACGCGGTGGAGGCTCGATGCAATCGCTTGCGGGATATGACAACGAAGCGCTCGTGCGCGAGATTGTTCGTTTTCCGGTTCCTGTGATTGCCGCTGTTGGCCATCACGAGGACGTACCACTTGCAGCACTCGTTGCGGATGTGGCAGAGTCAACGCCCTCCCTTGTTGCGGCGTTGCTCAATAGGCCGTGGCTTGATGCGGAGTACGGGGTAGAGCAAGCGCAGGAGCATATTATTTCGGCATACGAGTCGAAAATGGAAAATAGTACCGCCTTAGTGAATGAGTACAATTGGGATATTTTTGGAGCATACATTGTGCATCTGAAAGAGGTCTCGGATCAACTGCATGTGACGTTTGATAGAGTCAAGGGTTTTCTTGATGGTATCTTGGAAACATACAAGGAAGCGAAACAGAAAATTCGCTTTGCATTGGTGAGTATGAGGGGGGAGTTGCGAAAAGTGCGTGTAGACTATTTTCAAAAAATTCCGACACAGCTTTTGGGAAATTATGGGAAGGGTATGGAGGTGTTTTCGCACACGCTCTCAACGGCGGAGCGGATTATCCTAAGCAATAATCCAGAACGGCAGTTGCGTCTGGGATACAGCTTGGCGATGCGGGAGGGGAAAGTAGTTAGATCAATACGGGATATTCGGGTCGGAGAGGCTCTTAATGTTAAAATATGGGATGGGGAAGTTGTTTCGGTTATCAAAAAGATTCTATAAAAATATGGCAGAAAAAAATAAAATAGATTTAAGTAAAAATTTGGAAAAACTCGCGGCGATCGCGGGCTGGTTTGAACATCAAAAGGAGATTGATGTGGAAGAGGGGCTTAAAAAAGTAAAAGATGCCGCAGTGTTGATCAAAGAGAGTAGAGGGAGGCTGAAAGAAATCGAGAATGAATTTGAGGAGATCAAAAAAGATATTGAGGAGGAGATGGAAAGTGACAATTGAACATTTAAATGGCTCTAGATAATGATACGATATGTACATGCGAATGCTCGAAATTTTCCTGTGCCTGACTTTTTTTACTTTTTTGTATATACCGACTGCGCACGCATCAGTGATTATTTCGCGTACGCTCTATAGCGGTCTCACACAGGGCCTCGTCGGCCACTGGACGTTTGATGGAGCAGACATTTCAGATGTGACCGCATCTGATAAAAGTGGCAACAATAATGTTGGCACACTTACAAACAGTCCGGTGCGCACGATAGGCAAGATTGGTCAGGCATTGAGGTTTGGCGGAGGAAGTCTGGTGGACGCGGGAGATCCGGCTTCCCTTCGGCTTGCCGGATCATGGACAGTGTCGCTGTGGGTCAATCTTACTTCTCTTCCAGGACCTACCGGTTATTATGCACTCATGGCGAAAGACGCTGCTTCTAGCAAGACGAATTATGGCCTTTATGCCGATGGCGGCGGAGGTTTTAGTGCAGGAATTGGCTGGGTACTTAATTTCGATCCCGCGGTAGGCGGTAGTGGTACAATTGAATACAAAACTTCAATCAAGAGTAACCAATGGTATCATTTGCTTGGTGTATGGAATGGGACGGAACTACGACTATATGTGGATGGTGTGCTTGTTGGCACGAATACGCCTGGTGTCGTTCCGGCGTCGTCGTCAGGCGGAAACCTGAATATTGCCGATCAGGCTTGTTGTGCCGGCGACAATACTAATGGCTCTATTGATGAGGTTCGTATCTATAACCGTGCGCTCTCGGCAGATGAAGTCAAACGGCTCTACAAGATGGGCGGGACACTGACGCTCAATAAAACAGTTACGAACAACTCTCTTACAAACGGTCTCGTCGGCCACTGGAGTTTTGATGGAGGAGATATTGCAGGCACAGCCGCATATGACCGAAGTGGCAACAACAACCGCGGCACACTTACAAATGGTCCGACAACAGTG
>JAHFLU010000054.1 GCA_023264615.1 bacterium
GCACCTTCGTCGGTATGAGTATACTGCTCAAGACCACGCTTGAGCAAAATAACCAGCTGACTTTTGCCAGAAGAGGGCGGACCATAGAGAAGCAATACGCGCTTGCCAACATCGGAACCTGCAGCCGCAGCCTTGAAGTATTCAACAAGCTGACCGAGGGGCCCATCGATCCCATAAAGATCTCTGTCAAAAAATGCGAAATGCTCGGCACCTTCATCGTCAAGGGTGATACCAGCGTTATTGATCATGCTGTGAACGCGAGCATGGGCAAGATCTGCGAGCTTGGGATTGGCGAGTACAAGTCCCAAATAGTCACTAAAAGTGCCTTCCCACGCCACGGGCGGACGAGACTCAAATTGTTCCATCTGTTCGAAAATATTCATGGGCTCCCCCTGCGCAAGGTTTTTGGTTTTTGTATAGCCTGATAGAACAATGGTTCTACTGACTAAGGAATTATTCAATGATCAAACCGTGAAAGCTTTCTTGTTTTTTTATAACATTATGCTCTAATTTGTAAACTTGACAGGTTTTCAATATAAAGGTCTTGTTTTTTTTCTGGCATAGTGTATAATGCTCTCTATCCTATCGTTATGCCTCTGGAATAGTAATCTGGGGTGCGCGTTCGCCAGATCGTCAAACGATGCAACGTTACGCAAGGTCGGGAAAGTAGGACTTATGAAGTTAATTTGTGTTGTTTCACGATATTTGAAATCATAGCTTTCTCTCTGAAAGCGTGGTCTTGTAATATATTGAACAAATTTGATAGTGGTTATGCAGAAGAAACTCTACGTCGGGAACCTCCCGTACAATACGACTGATGATGACCTTCGCGAATTTTTCGCGAGCGCCGGCACAGTTGTATCCGCGTCGGTTATTACTGACAAGTTCAGTGGCCGAAGCAAGGGATTTGGTTTCGTCGAAATGTCTGCCGATGACGAGGCTCAAAAGGCCATCGAGAAATTCAACGGTTCTGACATGGGTGGAAGAAGCATTACGGTCAATGAGGCACGTCCTCCACGCGAACGCGGAAATGATTTCGGCGGCAAGCGCGGTGGTCGTGGCGATTTTGGCGGTGGTGATAATTTCTAACCCGTAAAAACAAAACCGGTCTGCAGCAATGCAGACCGGTTTTGTTATGGAAACATTTCCTCGAGTTTTCTGAATGATTGATTCCAGCCTTGTTCGTGCATCTCTTTATCTTTCTCGTCAATTAATCCTTCGTGGGTAAGCATAAGTTGGGTTCGGTCTTGATCGAGCATTTGGAAATTAACAGTGACGAGTGACTCGGGCGGTTCTTTTCCTGATGGATCAGGATTTTCCCATTGCCATGTCATGATGATTTTATCGAGATAATCAACCACCTTATATTTTCCATGCAACCGATGAATACGGCCATCTTCGTTTGTCATGGTAATTTTGAAAACGCCGCCTTCCATGGCGTCCATTTCACGGACATCGTTTCTTACACCGATTGGGCCGTACCATTCGGCGAGTTGCTCTGAATTTGTCCATGCTTCAAAAACATTTTCAATTTCCGTATTGAATATCTTCGTGATTTTGAGCGTTTCTCCTTTCATGTGGTTTAGTATAGCTTAAAATGAAAACGTGAGCAGCCTCAAAAAAGCTGCTCGCGTTCATTATTGCCAGATTGTGTTGTCGATGCGCGGTTCAATGAGCATCTGTGCGTTTGGCAGTCCTGCACTCGGACATACTGCTGCAAAGATACATCCACTCGTGCGCACACGATACCGGGAAGGAAGTGTGCATCGCACGCACGCTTTGCAGTGTGGATTATCGCGGCTGCAACAGTTTCTGATGTGATTCCAGAAGTAGTAGTGCATAGCGGATGGTGTTACGGAGAGATACTGTGCAATAAACTCAATGGCACGGCGTACCGCCATACGTATCTCGATATCTTCTTCGGGAGAAATTTCTTCGCGACCTCGTATTTTATAAAGTAATTCTGCGCTCTCTATGCGTACTGTACCAAGTCGCAAATGTCCCCGCTGTTCATGGTAATTCACTGGCGGACCTACATTGATCGGATCGCGATATTTCCACAAACCTTGATTTTGCATAAGCGCAAGAAAATAAAAGAGTTTTTTCTGCACGGGATCACGGTACGCACGCATACCGGCAAGCAGCTGCGCAATACCGTTGCCATCGCTGCGTACTATGTAGCCATCGGCAACAGAATACAGTTCGTTGATGCTTTCCCATCCTTTCCGGTGGATAAATGTGCCGATATCTCGCAGCAGATTCGTTCTTTGACGTATTTGATTGAGTGTGTTTCCGTACTCGTCATCATAGAAAAGATTTTTAAGCTTTGCGGCTGTTACCGTGCAAAGCCAGCGAACAGTGAAAATTTCCGCGTCATGATTGGCAGCCGAAATTGATTTACGCAGCAGATAATCCCATCCTCGGTACAATATACCTTCGACCGTGCCGCGAAGCGCTTGGCCGACAACTGGCGTTGTCTGTTGGTTGATACCGACAATCGCACACCATGCATTGTGCACGACGGCATTTGGGTATGCGTACGGCATCGGATCTTCAACATCATGAGGCACGTCGCCATTTGCTTTAATATGTTCGGCAATGTCAATACACCTGTCGGTCTGAATTGATACTTTGTACACAAAACATTCCTTTCTGGAAGTTTCGGTAGAGAGTTTCTCTGATGAAAGGATACGGAATTATGAGGGCAAAATCAATATCTTGCTGTTTTGATGTCCCATAGTACAATCAAATCACGCCATGCATACAGCTACTCAAAAGTCTGCGCATACCGTGATTCTTTTCTATAAATACGTAGGAATTCGTCGTCCCGAAACAGTACAGAAACAACAATATGCACTGTGTCGAAGGTTCCATCTGCGTGGGAGGATCATTGTGGCTACCGAGGGCATCAATGGTACGCTCGAAGGGACAGCGCACGCGATACAAAGGTACATTATGCATACGAAAGAGGATGCGCGATTTGCGAGTATCGTTTTCAAGCGAAGTTCAGGTACAGGAGATGCTTTTCCCAAGCTGTCAATCAAAGTACGCGACGAGATCGTTACACTTGGTGTTCCTGTAAAAAATAGGAAGCCGGGAACATACGTGCAGCCGGCTAAACTGCGCTCCTGGATACACAAAAAAGAGGACATGACGATTCTTGACGTGAGAAACGGTTATGAAACTGCTGTAGGCCGTTTTGAACACTCGCTCACGCCAAGGATAAACAACTTTCGTGATGTACCGAACGTAGCGCACAATCTCGAAAGTTTTAAGAATAAGAAACTGGTCATGGTTTGTACAGGAGGTATCCGTTGCGAAAAAGCGTCGCGATACTTTAAACAGCAAGGGTATAAACAGATATATCAGCTTGAAGGAGGCATTGCGACATACATGAAAAAATACGGAGGAGAGGATTTTGTCGGATCACTCTATGTTTTTGATAATCGAATTCTCATACGAGGAGAGAAAGGAAAGCACACGGTTGTCGGTAGATGTGCAGCGTGCGGAGAGTTTTCAGAGCGCTATACCAACTGTGCGTATGATCCATGTCATGCACACTTCATCTGTTGTGAAACGTGTGAGAAAGAGCAGGAAGGATACTGCTCAAAAGGATGCAAGGGAAGGGCAGATGAAATATTGAAGTTTTCTGAAAAAGCAAGAATGGTCGGAGTGTAGTATAACGGTAGTATACATCCATGGGGTGGATGCGGCCCGGGTTCAATTCCCGGCACTCCGAAAGAAAACGGTCGATTTACCAATGTAGAGAACTTGTACGCAACGGAGAAAATAATATCACGGAATTGAAAGAGAGAAAGTGCAAAAAATATACATAAACGGGGTGTAGTACAACGGTAGTATGCACGATTCGGGTTCGTGTGATCCGAGTTCGATTCTCGGCACCCCGATAAAAATAATTATTTCTGAGTCTTGTTTCCTCCGATGGTACGGAGTATATCTGAGGGAAAGGCGAATGTTGCTGTTTGTTCAGCAGAAAATCGTTCGAATGCAAGATCAATAAGTTTTGTGACCAACGCCAGTCCCGAAACACCAGATTTTTTCCAGTTATGGTGATACAAGCTTCCGGGAAGCGTATTCACTTCATTGACGTATACTTTTTTTTGTACTCCTTCGATTAGGAAATCAATGCGTGCAATGCCCGAGCAGCCGAGGGCAGTATAGGTCTTTTTGCCAAATGCAACGACCTGTTCTTTGAGACGCTCTTCTATGTTCGCAGGTATTTCACTGTACTGCGAATTGGCCCCACTGCCTTTTTGGTTTCCTGAAATATATTTGTCGTTAAAATCAAAAAAATCACTCTTGTTCATCGGACGCTCGATTTGTCCGAATTGCAGTATGTCATTGCCCATGATGGGAAGTGTTACCTCGATGAGATTTTCTACAGCCTGTTCTACAAGCACCTTGTTGTCATAGTGGAAAGCAACCTCAACTGCATTTTCGAGCTCTTTCGGTGTTTTTATTTTCGATATGCCAATACTTGAACCGAGGTGTACCGGCTTTACAAAAAGGGGGTAAGAGAGGCTCTCAACCGCCTGTGCACACCTTTTTTTATCTTCCTGCCAATGAAATTTTGTAAACCAGACGTAGGGGACTATGGGCACACCCTCTGCCGAAACCACCTGCTTTGTGAGTACTTTGTCCATTGCTACAGCACAGGAGAACAGATCGCAACCGACATAGGGTACGTTTGCCATGCGGAGCAGCCCCATGAGGGATCCATCTTCGCCAAACGTGCCATGCATTGCAGGAAAAACAATGTCGATAGGCTGCACGCGCAACCGAAGTCCGGGCCAAATGAGCTTGAGTCCGTTATCAAAAAGAAGCCCTATCTTTTTTTGCCGTGCAAGCCTTTCGGCATAGGAGGGGTCTTTAAAATAGGAGAGGCTATTCATCGATGGCTCTGAATACCACGAGCCATCTTTTGCGATATAGACGGGCATTACCTCAAATTGTCCGCTTACAAGAAGCGACTCTATGATAGGAATATGTGCGGTGATGATGGAGACATCGTGTTCGGCACTTTTTCCTCCAAAAATCACTGCAACTGTTTTTTTAGGTATACTCATGGCGCAGTGTTATGCGTACTGATCCGGCCAGTCATTTTGCAGGAGAACAACATCTCCTTTTGCGGTAAGGACGGGAAGGGCGGAGAAAGCTTCGTGTGCCGTATCATACCAGATGATTTCTCCTCTGTACTTGTTCTCTTGCAACCCGCTTTCAATATACGGAGTTACTGAATTTCTAATGAGAATCACTTTCTCGATTTGAGCAAGCGCAAGTTTCCTTCCGATCTCTCGGTGTATAGCTTCTTTTCGCACGCCCATTTCGACAAGCCCGGGTGTTACATAGAATCGCCTGTGGCCAGAAAGTGATGCAAGAAAATCAATCACTGCGGAAGCGCCATCAGGATTTCCATTATAACTGTCGTCGAGCGTTATGACACCACTCTCATCGTATATTGGCTCCAGACGATGGTCATAGGCTTTGGTTGTATTGAGTCCTTGTGTAATATTCTCGAGAGAGAGGCCGACTCGCAGACCAATATCGGCTGCTGCGACAAGCGGGCCAATGTGATGCAGACCAAGAAGTTTAGACACAACAGAAATCCGGACCGCTTCCTGGACAAGATCAAAAGATGTTCCGGAAAGATCTGATTTTCTCTTCTCAACTTTCCAGTTGAGAACACCGTTTCGGTCATAAAGGATGTGAAAGTGTGCGGCAGCTTTGCGGACGTTTTGATTTTCGCCATTCACATAGAGCGGTTTGTTGCCCATGTATTCCGCAAGTTCAAAAATTGTTTTTGTTGTTGCTTCCATACGGCGGAATTTCTCGAAGTGTGCTTCGTTAACCCCCGTGATAATACCGATATCTGGGCGTACAAGATGCGAAAGTTCTGTAATATCTCCCGGGTAATATTCACCAAACTCAAAAATAAGAACCTCCTCGTCTCCCTTGAGACCCTCGATAAAATTGCAGATGCCAAGAGGTGTGTTAATGCTTCCTTCGGGCGACTGAACACGTTTTCCTTGCCCTATGACTGTTCGTAGTATTTCTCGCATACTTGTTTTACCGTAGCTTCCCGCAATAGCAATCTTTATCGCTTTAGACTTTTTCAGTTTTTCATGTGCTCGCGCTATTTTAAAGCGCGTTACGGGGTATTGAATAAAAAAATTAAACAAGAAGAGTGGAATGAGTATTCCGTACGCGACAATATACGGCGCTGCGAGCACGATTATAGCCGAAAGCAGAGCATTAAGAGGCGATTGGAAAAGAAAGAAACTACCTAAAGCGGCCGCATAACTTATAACAAGGAGTACGGATGCCCCAACGAGAAATAGAAGAGCCTTTTTTGTCGTGACCAGGTTTTTTCTTGTTTCGACTGTTCTAAAATTTTCCACGCGAGGCAGCCAGTGGAGATAGTCTCGAACGGAATACTCGCTTGCCTGGAGCATATAGACAAGAGAGCGGATATAGCGGGGATGATACCGTGACAAAAACTTTTTCATGATTATTTCACAAAATTTTTTATTGATTGCGCCACTTCACGAGTTTTTTGGCGGTGGACAAAATGTCCTGCTCCCGTATATACCCCTAATGTTGCTCCAGGAATGAGCCTCGCAAACGTCTTTCCGTCTGAAAGCGGCGTTTGCATATCCAGAGACCCCCAGAGAAGCAGGGTGGGAACGGATATGTTTCGTACCTCTGCGATAAGGTCTTCTCGTATAATATTGAGGAATGTCTCTTTGAGAGGACCGGCAGCAAGATAGTCGCTTTGAGCGCGCATATACAGTTTCTTG
>JAHFLU010000006.1 GCA_023264615.1 bacterium
ACCTCGTAGACTTTAAGATCTTCCAGATTCAGGCTCTTTCGCGTATTTTCAGCACTTTCCGCCATGGGCAAAGGCTACCATGCAAGCTCTCCATCTGCAAGCTGTTGCAAAGGAACAGCTGTTTTGCTAAAGTTTCACCGGAAGATCTTTGTTTTAAGCCATCTATCACCCAAAAAGGAGAAGGGACAATGGCAACTAAATATTACGGATCTCTTATGTTAGTGAGCCATACAGAAACAGAAAAGAAAATTTTTGATGACAAAACAATCTACTTTCACCTTACAGACAAAGGGAGCGCATTCTCAAAAAAACATCCGCCGACGGGCTGGTATGGCCATTTGGTCCCCGACGAACAAAAGCATTCCGAGTGGATACAATGCACATTTCATTTTGGTCTTGAGCCAGAATACCGTGTCACGTATGACCGACAGCTCTTGCTCGAAACACATAGTGCAACCGACTACATCTTCATGGAAGGCCCGCGGCGGCGGCGCGTTTTTTGGAACACTGTTTTTCAGGAGCTCATACATTTCCTCGTAGAACCCCATTTGCCCCCGTTCTCTTTAATTGGAAGTCACGAGTAAGTCAGTAGGACGTATTTCGCAAGCAGGCTCCAAAGGAGCCTGCTTCTTTAGGTATTGATTCGAAATACGCGAAACGCATTTGCAACAAGCGTCAAGCACATCGTTTCAAAATCGTGTTTCCGTATTGCTGCAATTTGTTCGACAACATACTTCACATAGAGCGGCTCATTTCGCTTCCCTCGAAATGGAACAGGGGTCACATACGGCGCATCAGTTTCAGAGAGAATGTGTGAAGCAGGTATGAATTGAATTGCCTCGTCGTAATCGTGCGTAAATGTGGTCACACCGCCAAAAGAAAAAGAAAATCCAAGTTCTAAAAGGGCACGCGCTTCAGCAACCGTTCCTGTAAAGAAATGAATAATTCCCGGATCTTCCGAAAGCATATTTTCTCGCTCGCTTTTGAGAAGCGGTATAAGATCGTCAAACGCATTCCGACAGTGGATCATAAGGGGCTTTTTAACTGCATGTGCCACTTCGATATGTCCGCGAAGCGTCGCATATTGCTTCTCTTTCGTTTCTCCACCCAACCGATAGTAGTCGAGCCCGCACTCTCCAATCGCAACAACGACAGACTCCTGCGCAAGACCACTATAGTACGCGACATCAAACACCTCTCCGCGCGACGTAAACTCCTGCACTCCACCAAGCTCTTTTGAATCATGGTGTGATTTTTCCGTATGAATCGGATGCAGGCCAACCGTCGCATACACCCCCTCATCAAATTTTTTCGCTCCTTCGACCGCATTTCGGGATGTATCCTGCTGTGTGCCAACATTCACGAGCCATACTCCGCCATCAAGGGCACGCTTGAGTACCTCCTTCTCGTCGGCCTCATACGCCGCAAAATGAACATGCGTATGGACATCGAAAAATGACGGGTTCTGCATACTATTTCCTGACAAAAAGCGCTTCAGGCATTTTGTTGCTCTCAATCGCTGTTTTTATTTTCTCTGCCGTTTCTGGAAGAAATAATACGAGCATGCTTGCAATAGTATAGAGATCCATGACAAGTTTTTCGATTACCGCAACTCCCTTCTCTCTATCCTCTTTTACAAGCTTGAACGGCTGTGTCTCCTGAATGTATCGGTCAAGATTGCCGATGTCTTCCCAGAGAATGTTTGCCGCTCTTTGAACATCATACGCCTCAAGAGCATCTGTAAGGGTCGATGAAAAACCTTGTGCCTGAAGGCTCGCTGGCCTCTCAAGATGTGTTTCCGCCATCTTCATAATACGCGCCGTCAAGTTACCGATGCCGTTTGCCAAATTGGCGTTATATGCTTCTTTGAACTGTTCGTCCGTAAAGTCCCCATCTTCAAACGTCGATATTTCGCGTACAAGATAGTAACGGAGTGCATCAACGCCGTATTCCTCGACAACAGCGAGAGGATCGACAACGTTGCCAATACTCTTGCTCATTTTTTGTCCTTTGCTCGTCACGAACCCATGTATAATAATTTTTTTTGACGGGGGCAAGCCAGCAGAAAAAAGCATCGCCTGCCACATCGCCGATTGCTGACGAAGATTGTCTTTCCCCGCAAACTGCACGACTGGCCACCATCTGTTGAATCGTTCCATATCCGTCGGCCAACCGATGGCAGAGATGTAGTTCACAAGGGCATCAAACCATACATACATCGCATGGCGATCATCATTCGGCACGGCGACCCCCCACGGCATTTTTTCCTTGATACGCGATATGCTGAAATCTTTCAATCCTCCCTCGACGAATTTTGTTATTTCCTTCATCCGCGATTCGGGGATCACAAAACCTGGCTGCCGCGCATACAGCTCAAGAAGGGGCTTTTCATATTTTGAAAAGCGGAAAAAATAGTTTTCTTCTTCAATCGTCTCGATCTTTTTCCCCGGATGCATCGGACATTCGCTATTGACGAGTTCCGATTCGGTTTTTTCGAGTTCACACCCGACACAATACTTAACGGAATACATTTTCTTGTAAATGTCCCCATTCTTGAAACAGGTGGTCCAGAATGCCTGTGCAGCCGCCTTGTGATGTGGATCGGTCGTGCGAATGAAGTTGTCGAAACTCAACTGTAGCTTGTCGCGAAACGTGTCAAACACTTTCGCATTTCGGTTAACATACTCCTCCGGGGAAATCCCCTCTTCCTCGGCCATTCGGTAAATTTTGAGGCCGTGCTCGTCAGTGCCCGTATTGAAAAAAACCTCGTACCCTTGTGCACGCTTGTACCGCGCGATTACATCCGCCTGAACAAATTCGAGTGCATGCCCCATGTGCGGCTTGCCGTTCACATACGGAAGCGTCGTCGTCAGATAAACAGCATTTTTCTCTGCCATATAAGCTTCCAAAGACTACACTGTCTAGGCGTTATTCTCAAGTTGTCGTTCTTCCGCCAATTTCCGCCTTTCCACATCACGTATAAACTCAAGTATCGCCGCTGCAATTGGCACAGAGAGTACCACCCCCAGAAAACCAGCGAGACGAGCACCGATAATAAGCGCCATAATCACAAGTATCGGCGGAACTCCGACAACCTTGCGCACGACAAGCGGGTAGATCAGATTGTTTTCGAACTGCTGCACCAGAACATACGCTGCTGCCACAATAAGCGCTGCGGTAAAACCACCCTCCGGCAAATAAAAAACTCCGCCAACGAAAGCAATCAATATCGCAGGTATCGCTGCGAGAATCGGCCCAAAGATCGGAATAATTTCAAATACACCGGCAAGCACCGCAAGAAGTAGTGCGTGCTCGACACGAAGAATTGACAGGATCAGAAAAACAATCACACCAATAAAAACAGCAAGGATAAGCTGTCCCTGCATCCACCGCCCAATCTTGAACTGCGAACGCCGCCAGAGATCGACGATATATTTTTTATGCTTCGTTGGTGTGATAATACTCAAAAAATCGGCAACCCCATCATCCTGGAACGATAGATAAAACGACAGCACAACAACGAGAACAAGACTCACAATGCTTCCGAATATTCCGCTCACCACCTTAAACACACCTGCAGAACTCTGTGCAAGCGTTGTGCGCAAACCGTTGATAATTTCAGAAAGAGAGAAGCTTTGGGAAAGACCGTCAATACCGGGTCGGAGTATTTGCGGACTCACATCGCGCAACGGCCGGAACAGTACGTTAGAATCTAGATAGTCGGGAACTGTTGAGAGAAATGCCGCTGCATCTTCGAGTACTTGCGGAATAAAAAAGAACAGAAGTACTGCGACACCGATAATAAAACTAAGATAAATGGCGATAACAGCAACAACCCGCGGTACTTTGTACCGACGAAACCATTTGATTGCAGGTTCCGCAGCCGAGGCAATCACAACCGCCATGAGAACGATGAGAACAAGGTCCCAAAAATAATAAACACCCGCAACGAGCACCAAAAGGAGTGTCGTCCGGATAACGGTCTCTGACGTAATCGTCACCGTAACATTTTTTATGTCACGCTCCATACAAAAAGTATAGCACGGGGAGCACTCTTGCTGTATGTATTGCCTTAGAACCTGTCTACACTCTGGATATTCTCTCTTCAATATACATCCCTAATTCGTCCTGCTTGACACGTTCCTGCTCTCCGCTATCCCGATCGCGCACCGTTACTGTATCGTCCTCAAGTGTCGTAAAGTCAACCGTAATACAAAGCGGTGTGCCAATTTCATCCTGTCGGCGATACCGCTTGCCGATATTGCCGTTGTCGTCAAATGCTGTCACAAAGTTTTTCTTTCGCAAGATTTCATGAAGCGCATGCGCACGTGTTACTAATTCGGATTTGTTGCGCAAAAGAGGAAAGACGGCAACAGAAACGGGTGCAAGATACGACGGCAACTTGAGATATCTTCGTATCTCATCCCCAAGAGTATCTTCTGTATAACCCTCAAGTAGGACTGCAAGCACGGTGCGGTCAAGGCCAAATGACGGCTCAATGACATGCGGAACAAACCGCTCCCCGCTCTCAACATCCTGATATGAAAGATCAACCGAGCTCGCCTCGCTATGCGAGCGCAGATCAAAGTCGGTTCGATATGCAAGACCGTAGAGTTCCTTGCGGCCAAACGGAAACGAATACTCAAAATCAATCGTCCGCTTCGAATAATGCGCACGATCAGCGCCTTCTACTTCAAGTTCATGGATATTCTTTTGTGCGAGGCCGATACTTTTTGTCCATTCACGCATATCTTTTCTCCATACTTCAAAATACTGTTCCCATTCATTTTCTCGTATGAAATACTCTATTTCCATTTGCTCAAATTCCCGCGTCCGAAAAAGAAAATCACGGGGCGTAATTTCGTTGCGGAACGCCTTACCGATTTGGGCGATGCCAAACGGAAGTTTCGGGTGAAAAGAATCAACAACGTTTTTAAAATTGACAAAAATCCCCTGCGCCGTTTCTGGACGAAGATATGCAATCGAAGAAGAATCGCGCACCGCACCGACATGTGTCTCGAACATCATATTGAACTGTCGTGATTCACCGAGTTCACCTCCACATTCCGGACACTTTTTTGATTCCGCACGTTCTCCGAGATGATCGGTACGAAACCGACGTTTGCATTTGAGACATTCGCAGAGCGGATCCGTAAACCCGTCTACATGCCCGACAGCTTTCCATACCCGCGGATTCATGATGATCGCTGCGTCAACCCCATACATATCCATTCGATCATCAACAAACTTCTTCCACCAAAGATTCTTGATGTTATTTTTGAGACGCACACCCATTGGACCATAATCCCAAGTACCACCCAAACCACCGTAAATCTCCGACCCTTGATACACAAAACCGCGTCTCTTTGCAAGAGACACAATTCGATCAAAGACCGGGGTGTCCTGTTCCTTTGTCATTAAACTCTGTTCTATTTATTTCACAATCATTGCATGGTCTGGCTTAAGTCCCGGCTCGGTAGAAAGCCGTGTCGTAAGCGGCCTATTTCCTTCAAATTTGAGCTCTACCCCAGTCGAACGATCCTTGCCTGTCAGCACTGCCGGTCCCATAAGAGTAGCCTCCCTGCCCACCTGCGATACCGAAGGCAAGAATGCAACCTGGAACGAAACTTCTCGGGGAGCAGAGTTTGTACCCACTCCCGCTTTAAGCGTACCAACATCCCAAATAACAAAACCTCCTATTTCACGGAAGCTCACGCTCTCTGTCGTCGGCTTAATAACATTCATAAAACGCACGTATGACGGCAGTGTCGCAATCACCTCTGCTCCGGAAAGCTCATTGGTCGTATTCGTAAGCGTCCATGTCGCTGTATATGTTGTCTCCTTGTCAGCTTGTGGAGGTAGTGATCCCGTATTTATAAACGGGCCCGATTTATATGTCAAACGAGACGTAACAGCAGCATCAGTATTAATCACGATACGAGTCGTTGCGGTCGAAATAAGTTTCTCGGGCACATTCGATTCCGAAATTCTCTGCCCGCGTACCGTCACCTCAAGGGTCAGTTCGGGGTTCCGCAAGGCAGTCATCACCGGAGATGCTTTTGTCAGTGTTCCAAAAACAACGGTCACGCTACCCTGTGCTCCTGGTGTCATAGAGCGAAGTGCCGAGGTTGTTTGACTATCCCAGTGCACCGTGCTGTCAATTGAACGGTAGAAGCCATCCGAAGAAGCAACAGAGCTTTTATCGAGAGCGTCACCGACAATACGCACTTCGATTTCAGCATTTTCAACAACGGTCTGAAGGTTGTTCACCCATGCTATTTTTGCATGAACGCCCCTGTTGGGACTCATAATATGCTCGTCCGCAACATTTTCATCAATCGTAAACTTCACACCAATGAAGGGCCGTTCGATGTAGAGAGACCGCACAGCGGTCATGAGCGGTGTATCAATTGTACGTTCGTTTGCATCAGGTTGAATGCCCGTTGCAAATCGGAATACCCGCTCATCGCCATCTTGTCCCGCGATTGTACCGATGATTTTTATTTTCTGTTTGCTTTCCGGCGGCAGATCTCCGATACGCCATACGTTCGTACCAAACGTCGGGCGAGGCACTGCACTTACAAACGAAAAACCAAAGGGAAAGTCAGCGATCAGTACGACATCTTTCGTTACAACACTCGCATTTGATGCTACATCCACATCAAGTTGTATTTCCTGGCCCGAGTTTGCTTTTTTAACCGTGCGTACGGTCAGTCCCGCAGGAGAACTGCCGAGACGCACTTCATAGATTTTTTCCTTAGAGAGCGTTGCATTTGAGCCAGCCACACGATAATCAACCGCCACCAGGATCGACTGCGTAATGCCTTCTTCGCCGAAGAGAATGGCACGCGTCACTTTTTGGACACTCTCTCCTGAGCGAATCGTCCCGACTGTTTCACGTATCCGAGGCAGTTCTTTCGTAATATCCGTTGCTGATCGTGTTCCAGGGGGATATTCAACGAGTAAATCAGTAAGGAGCAGATCGGTTGTATTGTTGTTCATGACGGTAATTTGAAGTGACACTTCATCTCCACCGTCTACGGTCGTCGGCCCTAAAATCGCAATATCAATATTATCGGAAGAAATCGTATTCGTTTTAAGGATAAAAAGATACGCTGAAACCCCTGCTGCAACAAGAAAAAAGGCAAAGGACAAAAGCAGGAATGTTTTGGCCGCAAATTTTCCTTTTTGGCGTGGTTTATATGTCACAGGAGTGACACTATCGTGGCGCTGTTCCCCTTCATGCTCCCACTCGCCTTTAATATCAGCATGGCGTCCAAGCAGCCGATGTCGCACGCGTGCGGCAAAATCCGACCTCCGGGAATAGAGACCTTGCTCAAGGTGCTCGATGCGCCCAAGTTGAGGATTCTTTTCATGAGCAGATGTATCGCCGCTCTTTTCTTCTTCAGCCATAGAAGTTCTATAGTATACAGTATACACGAGTCATCCGGTCTATCCTTTGTGAAGGTGTGTATTCTTTCCCATTACTATAGATGCGTGAGACGTAAAGATTTATTAATTTCGTTGCGGATCTCCTCCCCTATCCCTCGTGCAAACGCAAGTGTCCCGGGACTCATTGGCTCTTTTGTAAAAAGTTCAGTAAAAGGCACATCGGGAGAAAAATAACCAAAGGTGTGCAGCATACGCGCCACGATTATATATTCAATCGTTCGAAGATCGCGCTCACTGATAGATTTTTCAAGAAGACAATCAAACAAACTTCGCAGTTCGTCATAGAGCAGCGGATGCGGCTCATCCGGAGGTGCCAGCCGTTTAAGGAGTGCGAGAATCTGTATCGATAGGCGCCGAGAATGCGGTTTGTCCGCAAGAATCGCATCGATATTGCACAGTTTAAGCGCATTCGTGAGGCGCAACGCTTCCCGTCCGCGCACAAAACCTATCTGCGAAATCGCATAGTCCTCAAGGTGTGCACGAAATTTTGACTGCACCATGCGCACTCCCTGCACCCGAACACTGATCATGCCGAAGTCCCGCGTAAATATCGTGACATAGCGATTCGCCTCACCAAACGCGGTGCCGCCAAGCACTACTCCTTCACTGCGATATATGACATGTGACATATACGCTATACTGCAACGCTCACAATATAGGAGAGGTTGTTCACCGTTACTTTCTCTCCCACAGAGACCAACTCCTGTCGAAATTCACGAACAAGAGCAACTTTTCTTAACCGCTCTTCATAGCGATCTACTACCTGTTTTTCCCTCTCACCTCCCTCATACCTCACAACCACTGTATCCTTTGGCGTCAAATTCAGTTTCTTACGTGCGTCCTGAATGACACGAATAAGCTCGCGAATCACACCTTCTTCGAGAAGTTCCGGTGAAAGTGTTGTATCGAGTTCCGCACGCTGCGCAGAACCTTTCGTAAAACATACTTCTTTTACGTTGAGCTCTTCCCGGATTTCTTTTAACAATTGCAGATCCTCTATTCCCCATATCGCGGGCATCTTCCCGTCACTCGTTTGAAATGTCACTTTTTGGAGCGGCTGGCGTACTTTAATTGCTTTTCCTGCACGCGCTTCAAGACCAACCGATACGAGTGCGCGCACAAGTTCCATACTTTCAATACGCTCTTTATCTCTGCGTTCCACTTGTTCTTCAGGCCACGCCGAAAGATGCACGCTCTCTTCATCTTTTGAACCCCGGCTGTGCTGATATACCTGTTCCGCAATAAAGGGCATAAATGGTGCCATGATCTTTGAAAGTCCGAAAAGCACATACTGTGTCGTCCCAAGAGCATTCCTCCTCTCTTCCACATTGTCACTTTTCATCCGGTCACGCGAACGACGCACATACCACTGTGAAAAGTCCTGTATGAAGTCGCGGATTGCACGCGCGGGCTCAAGCAATCGGAACGCATCAAGAGAAGTAGTGGCCTCTTCGCCCAAAAGGCGTAGACGCGCAAGTATCCACTGGTCGAGTATATGCGGGCTGTTTGCGTGCATTTGAATATCCGCTTCTGCACAGAGGTCATAGAGCTGCATACTATTCAGAAGCGGATTGAATACCTTTTTTACAATCTCGTCTACTGTTTTTTCATCAAAGTTCTTTGATTCTCCTGGCTGATTAATCGTGAACATCCAAAACCGCAGCGCATCCACCCCATATTTGTTCATCATCTCCCACGGATCGACAACATTACCAACTGATTTCGACATCTTTTTCCCATGCGCATCAAGAATATGTCCGAGACAAATCACATTCTTGTACGCCTTCCCACGTCCCATCAGTATCCCTATAGCATGGAGCGTATAAAACCAACCGCGCGTTTGGTCGATTGCCTCTGCAATATAATCTGCCGGGAAGCCCACACCTTCAACCCAGTCTTTATTTTCCATCGGATAGTGATCCTCGGCAAACGGCATCGCCCCCGAGTCAAACCATACATCGAGCACCTCCGGTACGCGCGAGAGCGTATTTCCCTCTTCGTCCACAAGTACCTGTTCATCAATGTATGGGCGGTGCAGGTCAAGTTCGTACTCCTCATTATGCGGAAGTGGCGTAAAATCAAGTTTCTCAAATCCTGCAGTCGGAATAAAATCACCTGCAATATCATTACGTATGGTAATAGCCTCCTCGCGGGTCAGAGCAAGCGCCGCCGCCCGCAGCATCCAAAGCGGCGTACTGTGAGAAATAATGAGAATATTTTCGTTCCGATATTTTCTTTCAAGATCATAGAGCGCATCTCCTGTACGGCGCTTGGCATCCGCAAGAGATTCGCCATGCGGGCACGGCTTTTCAAACCGCTCCATGTCACTTGTATAATACTCGTCATCAGCATCCGTACGTTTGCCTTCAAAGTCCCCGACATCGTATTCAGACAGACGATCATCCGTCGTGATCGTGTCAAGGGAAAGCCCTATTTTCTCGGCAATTATGCGTGCTGTCTCTTGTGTGCGTAGAAAAGGCGAAGCGATGATCTTCGTAATATCCAAACTTTTAAGTTTTTCTGCCGCAGCAGCAACCTGTCCTCTGCCCTGCTCCGTCAGGTGGTGTGTATTTTCTTTCCGTGTAGAAAGTATATTTGCCACGTTGTTATCTGCTTCCCCATGGCGCAGTATCGTGTAGCTATTACCTGATTTTTTTGTATATTTTTTAAGCGCTTCAAGTGAATTTATGACAATAATATCCCCCGATGCATTCTTCCAGAATGGTAAGGGTGTTCCCCAATAACGCTCGCGTGAGATCGCCCAGTCTTTTATCTCACGGAGCCATTCTCCAAAACGGCCATCCCGAATATGCTCCGGTTCCCAGTGAATATCCGTGTTTTCTTTCACGAGTTCCTCGCGCAGACTCGACATCCGGATATACCACGAATCACGTGCAAAGTAGATGAGTGGCGTTTTGCAGCGCCAACAGTGGGGGTACGTATGTTCAATTTTCTCTTTCTTTAAAAGGAGCCCCCGATCGTGTAGATCTTTTATAATATCAATCGCAACATCACGAACATTCTTCCCCGCGAGGAATTCCGTCTCTGAAATAAACTCTCCGCTCTCGTTGATGAGATGCACCTTTGGTAAACCCACGGCCGTACCAAGAACAAAGTCCTCGGCGCCATACATAACTGCAGTGTGCACAATGCCGCTGCCGTCTTCGGCTCCGACAAAATCCGCCGGATATACTTTGTATGCGTTCACCATTTTTTCTTCCTCGCTTGTCGGGAGCGCATGACGCAGGTATGGATAGAGCGGCTCGTATTCAAGACCAATCAGTTTTTCTGCAGCAATAGTATTCCCCATAACAGCACTTCCAAGTACACGCTCTGCCAAACTCTTCGCAACAACAACGTGCTCGCCGTTCTGCTCAAAAATCGTATACGTAATATCTTTTCCAACCGCAAGAGCAACATTTCCTGGCAGTGTCCATGGCGTTGTTGTCCATGCAAGCAAATATGTATTTGGGGGAAGTCCGCTATCCGTCGGATTTTTCACGCGAAATTTTACGTAAACAGAAATATCTTTGACGGTCGCATACCCCTGCGCAAGCTCATGACTTGAGAGTGCCGTGCCGCAACGGGGACACCACGGCACTACTTTATAGTCCTTGTAGAGGAGCCCTCTTTTTTGTACTTCTCCGAGCACATGCCAGACAGATTCAATGTATGATGGCTTATACGTAACGTACGGATTTTCCTGATCTACCCAAAATCCAATGCGCCGAGTAAACTCCTGCCACTCCTGCAGGTATTGCCACACACTCTCGCGACATTTTTTGTTAAATTCAACGATACCGTACTTTTCGATATCTTTTTTTGAGGTCAGCCCAAGCTCTTTTTCTACCTGTAATTCAACAGGAAGTCCGTGGGTATCCCACCCTGCTTTTCGACGCACATGATATCCTCGCATTGTTTTGTACCGAGGAATGGCGTCTTTAAAAGCGCGCGCTTCAATGTGGTGAATACCCGGACGGCCATTTGCCGTTGGAGGACCTTCATAGAAAATAAACTCGCCCTTCGGCGCTTTTTTTTCGAGAGTCTTTTGGAAAATGTTCCC
Organism: bacterium; assembly: GCA_023264615.1. Lineage (GTDB taxonomy): Bacteria > Patescibacteriota > Minisyncoccia > Phycocordibacterales > VMGT01 > VMGT01. The sequence continues at coordinate 11,516 of JAHFLU010000006.1, forward strand.
TTCGCGCCAGAATTCAAGCACTTGCTCTTCCCGGAGAGCAATACCGCTCTTCGCCTGCCGTTCAGGCGATTCTTTTGCGTTTTCAGACATATAGTGCCCATTGTAGCCGCACAGCGCAAAAAAACAAGGAGAAAATGGTTACATTTTAGGCGGTATCGATATCCCCAAAAGATGGAGGCCATTACAAAGAACTGTGTGTACTGCCTCTGTAAGTGCAAGGCGGTACGATGCCTGGTCAGCACCTCCGATAATTTTCTTTGTTGCATAGAAATTATTGAAGTCTCCAGCAAGCTCTATAAGGTAGGTCGCGATATGGTGCGGTTCGTATTCCTTTGATGCACGCTCCACAACTTCAGGAAAACGATACAGCAATTGTTCAACAGAGTATATCTCATCTGTTTTTTCAAACCCGCGTACAAGTCCCTGTAGAGCAGCTTTTGTAAGCACTGCCTGCGCGCGCACGAGGGCATATTGCAGATACGGACCCGAGTCTCCTTCAAGAGAAAAAGAGCGCTCCTCGTCGTAGATAATATCGCTTCTTGTCTGCTGTTTCAAAATACTGAATTTGAGGGCTCCGATACCAACACATTCTGCAATTTTCTTCCTTTCTTCTTCGTCTATCGCTTCTCCTTGTATTTTTTCTCCTGCAGTAAAAACCGCATCATGCATCAGTGATTCGCCCGTCACGACATTCCCTTTCCGCGACGACATCTTTCCGCTTTCAACACGCATCATACCGTGGCCGATCTGCACTGTTTTCTCGGCAAGTTCAGGATATATAAAACGCATCGCCTGCTGCACAACGGCATAGTATGCATTTTGTTCCGACGCGGTAATCACAAACGACTGGTCATACGGATACACTGCATATTTCTGCACTGCAAGCGCGAGATCCTTTGCCTCGTAGGGAGGCAATCTTTCTTTTGTGAGAAATACACGCGTGTGGAGACCATACCGCTCGCCCGGGAAAATAATCGCCCCTTCACTCCGTTCAAAAACACCTTTGTCAAGATATGCTTCCACAATCTGTTTGCCGGTATCTGCAACTTCAGATTCAAAAAAATAGTGGTCAAATTTCGTGCCCAAAAGTTTATACATTTCTTCAAAGGCAGCAAGGGAGATTGCACGTCCCACTTCATATGCCTCGTTCACCGCATCGTCCGACTTGTCATACACTTTTTTATTGATCTCTTGGACAAATGCCGGTTCTTTTGCAAAGAGTTCCTCTCCTTCCACATACGAAGTGCCGATATCTGCTGCGTTCATCCACACAACACCAGAACGCAGTTTCGCAGAAATCGCTTTCGCAACATGCAGACCGACGTCGCCTTGATAATTTGCGCGCCTTACTTCCGCACCGCAAAATTCAAACAGGCGCGCAAGCGACTCTCCTATAACATTCGTCATCAGGTGGCCGATGTGGAAAACTTTGAATGGATTTGGATCCGTGTACTCGACCATAATTTTCTTTCCCAACAGTATTTCGTTCTTTCCAAAAATATCAGGGTTGGCAACAATCTCCCTTGTACTTTTGCCAAAAAATGACTTAGTTAGATAAAAATTGATGAACCCCGGACCCGCAACTTCAATTTTTTCAATATATTCACCCCGTTCTTCTCGTAATAATTCGAGAAGCCGATCCGCAAGTTCCCGCGAATTTTTCCCACTCCGATGCGCCAAAACGAGCGCAATGTTCGTCGCGTAATCGCCATGCGCACGCTCGGCCGGATGTTCGAGGATAATATCCGATTCCACCAACCCCTCCTTTTGTAACGCTTCGTGTATTTTTTGCTTGATTTCATCCCTAATCATAGCCCCAGCATAGCACAAAAAACCTGCCCACTATGAGGACAGGTTTTGGAGCCTAAAAATTACCACACTGGCTCTTTTGCACTACTATCAAACGGAAACCCGCGAACGACCGGTTGGTGTACATGGTGATGAAAGGTCGGCGTATGCACATTGCTCACCGTCGCACCAATGATCGCTACCAAATCCTTTTTGATTTCTTCTATTGGTCTATCCGCATCGATGCAAACACCGTATGGTGCAGGCGGCAGCGCGGCAATATATCCCGCACGCACGCGCTCATGAAAAGCCATCGTTTCATTTTCAATACGATCTTTTGCAAAGCCAAGCATCTCTTGCCGCGCACGCAAAACATTCGGCATCCCATCCAAAAGAATATACAAATTTGGCTTTGTTTGTCCAACGGCAAACTGATCAATGTGGAAAAAAGCTTCGAGATACTTCAGTTCTTCCCGCCCATACAGCTGATATGCAATGGTCGAAAGCGAAAAACGAGAACAAATGACATGCACGCCAAGGGAGAGCGCCGGAGCAATTTTTTCGTGCACATGTTGTGCTCTCGATGCGCTAAAAAGCAGAAGTTCCGCTTCCATGCACATAGGATACTCTTCCTGCGCGGTAACCCATTCGCGAATTTTGTCTCCAAGGCGAGATCCTCCTGGTTCTTCCGTGTAAAGAAATTCTTTCGTTCCAAAATACTCCTTGAGGAGCTCCATTTGTGTATTTTTGCCGGTACTATCACCGCCTTCAAGAACAATAAACGTGCCTTTTGATTTTCTCATTTCCATATGGTCATCCTACTCTATCAGTTTTTTATATCGCGGGACAATCCACTGCCAAACAACACTGTTATGAGTGAGGCTCTTACATACATGAATCGGGAACAGGGTGACTGCGGCAAAGATCTTGTACTTCCTTATGGAGTTCTCGTTTCCGTCCTTCGTTCTTATGATGTCTCAGAGCATCAAGCATGATACGCGCAACCATGGCACTTTCTTCTTCTTTAAAACCTCGCGTCGTCATCGCAGGGGTACCGAATCTGATACCCGACGGGTCAAGCGGTTTACGCGTATCGTCTGCAATTGCATTCATATTGACCGTTATACCCACCTCATCAAGTACCGTCTGCGCTTCTTTTCCAGATATGCCAAGCGACCCGTATACATCGGCAAGGATAAGATGGTTCGATGTGCCCCCTCCGATCATGCGCACATTTTTTTCACGAAAAACACCCTCCATCGCTTTTGCATTTTTGAGTATTTGGCGGGCATATACAGTAAAGGCGGGTTGCTCGGCCTCATGAAAACATACCGCTTTCGCAGCAATATTGTTCATATGCGGTCCTCCCTGAAGTCCTGGAAATACCGCTTTATTTATTTTCTTAATCAAACCTTCATCCTCGCGGACGAGTATCATGCCGCCACGAGGACCGCGAAGCGTCTTGTGTGTCGTTGTTGTAAGCACATCGAAGCCTGCATCAAAGGGATTGCGCACCGCTTTTCCTGCGATGAGTCCGGCAATATGGGCCACATCAGCAACAGTGTACGCTCCAACTTCTTTCGCAATTGCAACAAATTTTTCGTAGGCAAGCTCTCGAGAGTACGCAGAAAAACCGGCAAGAATGATCTTTGGCTTTTCGCGGAGCGCTGTTTCTCGAAGTTCATCGTAATCAATCTCCCCTGTCTCCACATTCTTCATCTTGTAGCGAACGAACCTGAAAACTTTTGTTATCTCCGTGACCGGATGCCCATGCGTCAGGTGTCCTCCATGAGAAAGGTCCATGCCGAGTACGGTGTCACCCGGATTGAGCAGTCCAAAGTACATCGCAAGATTCGCTGGAGCGCCGGAGAGCGGCTGAACGTTTGCATATTTTGCTCCAAAGAGCGCACATGCTCGCTCGATTGCGAGTTTCTCGACGACATCGGTAAATTCCTGCCCGCCATAATAGCGCGCCCCTGGATACCCCTCTGAATACTTGTTGGTCATCACGGACCCAAGCGCCTCGCGAACTGCCGCTGAAACATAATTTTCAGAAGGAATGAGCTCAAGGCCGTCGGCTTCGCGCTCTTCTTCCCCAATCAGTGCTTCATACACTGCTGAATCTTCTTTTTCTATGCGTTGATATTTCTTTTCCATACAAAAAACTGCAAGCGGATAATTAAAAACTTTGTTGTGCCGCCATCAGATCATAGTAGAAAAAGATTATCGAGCAACCGCATACTTCTTGCGATCATCTTCATTAAAACCGCCGGCGACCGTTAGTTCACCCTTGATCCCCCCATGCGGATTGTAATTTTCAAGATGGACATGGGACGGCAAAAATGTATCGAGCGATGTGGCCGCATCATCAATTGAAATCTGCGGAAACGCTTTCGGCTCACGTGCAAGCTGTAAACGCACAGCATCAAAATGATTGCCATAAATATGCGCGTCACCGAATGTGTGTACGAAATCTCCGGCTTTATATCCCGTCACTTTTGCAATAATGTGCGTAAGCAGTGCATAGCTTGCAATATTGAACGGCACACCGAGAAACATATCTGCACTTCTCTGGTACAGCTGGCATGAAAGCCTCTCTCCTGCAACATTAAAATGGATGAGTATATGGCAGAGTGGAAACGAAAGCGCTTCTCCCGGCAATGCCATCGCATAGAGGTGCTCTGGATTCCATACAGAGAGCACTGTGTGCTTCCTGTCGGGAAAATTCTTGATTGTATCCACAATCCATTGCAATTGATCAATCGTTCTTCCATTTTTTGCCGGCCATCTGCGCCATTGCTGTCCGTAAATATAGGGCAACTCTCCATATACTGCTGCAAACGCTGCATCATTTTTTATACGCTCAATGAATTCTTGCTGTGTCATCTTTGGCAAATTGCCCGATTCTATCTTTTTTGCATACAATTTGTACGGATAATCGTCCCAGATATGGATATCATTATCAACAAGATATTTGATATTCGACTGGCCGGAGAGAAACCAATAGAGCTCATGCAAAACACCCTTCCAGTACACTTTTTTTGTTGTGAGGAGGGGAAACCCTTTGGAAAGGTCATAGCGTATCTGCCGGCCGAAAACGCTCGAAAGGGGCATACCCGTGTTATGGTCTTTTTTACTTGCACCATGTTCCATAATATCGCGCAGCAGATTAAGGTACTGATATTCAGGGTGGCGTTCGTTTTGCATATTATTTTTTGATTGCAAGCCGTTTTTTCGGGGGAATCGCGCCTGCCCAGTTGGTATCGTTATAGCGTCCGGTCTCCTTATAGTTCCGCAACGAAGGCGACGATATCTTCGAAAATGTTATCTGCGCTATTTCCATCTTTGGCCGTAGAATAATCGGCACATTGTTGAGATTGTAAAGTTCAAGTGTGATATTCAAAAAGTGCCCCGGATTGATGAGACCCGCTGTGTTATGCACAATGAGACCAACACGCGCAAGGGAGCTCTTTCCTGAAAGTTGAATGAGGTACACGTCGGAGCCGAAAAAATCATATGATGTACCAAGTACGCTCACACCCGGGTGCAAGATAAAGCGGTCATTATCCGCTATCTGCACCTCGCGTGTCTTTGGAAATATTTTCTTGTGCGGATCAATGAAATCATTATTGTGTGTTTCGGTCAGGATGAATTTGTTGCCAAGCAAAATATCATAGCTCACAGACTGAAGACGTTTCCGTTCAAAATTGTCGATCCGGATTTCCTTATTTGCAATCGCTTTTTGAATATCTGTGTCTGATAAAAACATAGTCACTCAATAGTAAAAATTTTCTCCGTGCCGTAGTAATCAAGCCAGTTTTTATTATAGTACGCAAACATCCGCTCAAGACGATCTTGGGGAAGCTCGTCTGCTTCCAATGCGGCCATGAGTTCCCGCAGCTCCTTTTGGACAAGTGGCGCTCGTTCGGCAGAATCAACCATTTTTTCAAATTCAGCCACATATCCATATCCGGCATTTTTGTCGAGACACACGGTAACCCCTTTACAGAGATATTCTTGCCGCTCGCGCGACCACTTTGCCTGATAGCTGTATCCTGCAGACAAAAGAATCGTATCGAGCTCTGCGAGCGTTTTAGGAATAGGTTCTTCAAACTCCATTCGGGCAATGCCGTTTGCGCTTGTTGTTTCATCAATCGAAGCTTTGATCACAAGCAATACGCGATCATTTTGTTGTCGTGAACGTATGGAAAATTCTTTTCCAAAAGCTGCAATTTTTTTGAGTCGTTTTTGTCCATCTTCACTAAAAAATGGCAGGACCCGTTCGCAGAGACGCATAATATCGCCTCCCACAAAATAGTGGTTACGTTGTTTATTTTCTTTTGTTAGCTTCATGTTCGGATCAAGCACACGCATCTTCAGACGCATGCCGTCTGCTTTTTCAGAAGATCCAAGAAGACTTTTAATTTCTATCTCGTATGAATGCATGGAGAAAAAGTTACAATACTGAAAGTATATCGTTCATAAAAAACACGCGCAAAGGAGACATGGTGGCATTACAGTGGTATAAAAATACCATGCCCGACAAACCTATAATAAGCATGATTGCTGCGATCGGCGCAAAAACACGAGCTTTGGGGCGCCATAACGACCTTCTTTGGCGGATACCCGACGATTTGAAGCGCTTTAGGAGACTTACGCTCGGACACCCCATCATTATGGGAAGTAAAACGTATGAATCAATCGGTTCTGTTCTTCCAGACCGAACAAATATCATTCTTTCCTATGAAACATCATATCGTGTTCCTCTGGGCCTCGTCGCACACAGCATCGAAAACGCTCTCGATCTTGCCAAAAAAGAAAAAACAAACGAGATATTCATCATCGGCGGCGGCCAGGTATTCAAAAGCGCCCTGCCGATTGCGAACAAGCTCTATCTCACACTCGTTGAGGACGACACAGAAGGAGATGTGTATTTCCCTGACTATCGTGATTTCAAAAAAAAGGTGTTTGAAGAATCACACCTCGAATACACTCCCCCATATACATACGTTGAGCTTGAAAGGTAGTTCGATACCATATACAAAAAATACCTCGGAAGTTAAACTTCCGAGGTATTTTTTTGCTTTTTTTACTTGGATACATCGACGCCCATCGAACGCGCCGTGCCTGCAATCGTCTTCATAGCCGCTTCGAGTGAAGCCGCGTTTAGATCGGGCATTTTCTTTTCTGCTACTTCTCGAAGCTTCGCTTGTGTCAGCGTCCCTGCTTTCTTCACAACATTCTTGCCCGATCCTTTGTCTGTACCGATCGCTTTTAAAATAAGTTGTGATGCCGGAGATATTTTGAGAATGAAGCTGAAACTGCGATCCTCGTAGAGGGAAATTTCTACAGGGATCACGTTGCCCATCATTTCCCGAGTTGCTTCATTAAATTTCGTAACAAACTCGCCGATATTAATTCCTGCCTGGCCAAGCGCAGGGCCAACCGGCGGCGCAGGGTTTGCCTTGCCCGCCTGTATCTGAAGCTTTATTTTCTTGAGTATTTTTTTAGCCATACGTCAAATGATTGTACTTACATTTTCTTTACTTGCAAGAAATCGAGCTCTACCGGAGTTTCACGGCCAAACATCGAAACAAGTACTTTTACTTTGCCCTTCTCGTCATCAACTTCCGCAGCCTTACCCTCAAGATCCTTAAATGGCCCATCCACAATGACCACGTGGTCACCCGCTTCAAGCTCTATGTTGTGCTTAACAATGTCAGTGTCCATCCGTTTAAAGAGGCTTTCTATTTCCTTCTTTTCGATCGGCACCGGATGCACGCCCGCACCGACAAATCCCGTTACGCGCGGCGTGTTGCGTACGACATACCACGAATCGTCATCAACAAACATATCCACAAGAACATATCCCGGGTATATCTTTTCATCTTCTTCCACACGCTTGCCACCTTTGATCTTAATCTTCTTCTCCGTCGGTACAAGCACGTTGAAAATCTTATCGCCCATACCGAGCGAGTCAATACGCTGTTTTAGATTACGCATAACAGCATTCTCATACCCTACATACGTATGAATCGCGTACCAATTTCTCTCTCCTTCCGGCTGTTGTTTTGACATAAAAAATAAATTTTCAGATGCTAGAAACTTGTGCTTTTGGGTAGTGTCGGGATAATCATATTCGGTTCCGTTGCGCCATTTCCGGGTGTCGGAAACACTGGCAGAGAACTTGACCCGCTTCCCGTGCCCTTCGTTTCGATTCCATCTTCTTTTGGCGCGACAACACTCGAACTCTCGCTAGTCACCAAAATCTTTCCAAGTGCTGACGAAAAAACGAAATCAAAAACTCCAAGCAAGAAAGACATCGCAAGCGATACAATAACGACAGCAAGTGTCGAAACCGCCACCTGTTTTCGTGTCGGCCAACTCACCCGTTTCAATTCTGCTTGCGTTTCTTTAACATATTCAGTTGCACCCATGGTATTTTCGTCATTATCCCCGCCCCCTCATTGTATACAAAATAAGGCAAAGAAGCGAGGTTTTTCTTATAAAAAACCGCCCCGCAGGGCTGTTAAAATACTCCGGAAGTATAGCGTATTCTTCAAAATTGTCAACAGCCAGCCAAAAATATTGACTGGCTGCGTCATCCCAAGTAATTTGTTTTTAAAAAATTAACGAATCTCGTAGGTAATCGTAACCGTCGAGGTGATTTTTGTTTCCCCTGTGGGAATCTGTGGCACAGAGCTTCCCCCGTCACGAGCACTCATCTCCGCCATCTTGCCGTAAAACGGCGCATAATTGGACTCGGAGAAATTCCGTATCGCGCCGAGGCGTACTCCAAGATCTTTTGCCAGTTGCTTTGCTTTCGTTTTTGCATGTTCAATCGCCAAAGCACGTGCTTCGCTTTGTTTTGCCTCTTCATCATCAAGCGAGAACGTGAGACCGCTTACATTGGTCACACCTGCGCGACCAAGGCCTCCGAGGAGTGTTCCTGCTTTTGCAGTCTCTCGCACTTTCACCGTAATGGAATCGGTCACCTCGTAGCCCGTTAATTCCTGTTTTGGTTGCAGACAGGGCGCACGCACGCACACTATTTCGCCATACTCATATTTCGGATAAATATCATAAGAAGATGTTTTAATATCTTTTTCCTCGACACCGTTCTCATGCAGAAATGCGAGTGCCGCATCTATTTTCTTTGTTACTTCTCCTTGCGCGGCCTGTACTTCCTTGTTCGTTGCAGAAACCGAAAAAGTAAATGTCGCTATGTCCGGAATCGCAAATGCCTCGCCCTCGCCAGTCACACTGATACTTGCCTGCTCGCTTAACGCTTTGCCGATAAACGTATATGCCTTGCTCTCATTGATCGTTTTAAGCGCCAGAAAAAGGGATGTTACGAAGATAAGCACAATGAGCGCACGAGATACCTTTGCAGTCTGCCCTTCAGTAAATGGGATCATGGTATATGGTTAAAAAATAAAGAAATACGTTTACTCACTCATACGGGTATAACGGCCTACAGCCTATTTCGTGACTTGTATGGGGTTTTCCTCAAGCAGAATCGCACGCAGGGGCGATCCATCAACCCCCCGAAGCCGCAGCGGTAAGCCAATAAAAAAGTATCTTCCCTCCGGCACATCTCGAAGCATAACACCTTCAATAATCGGAATATTCTTTCCAAGAAATGCTGTATGCGGTCGCGTATCATTACTTCCCCGCTGTTTGATAGAAAGTGCATCAATTCCGAGAAGGGCAACAGGGACACCGGCGAGGTAATCCGCCGCATCTCCGTCAAGATATACATACGTTTCAGAAAAAATATTCTGGTCGCTGAAAGAATTTTTTGTTTTGAGAAAAATTCTTTCGCCGGAAGTAATATTTTTTTGTTTCAGATCTTCGGTGCTCAACATACTTTCGCACTGTGTCATATCAAGCACGCGACACGTTCCGATAAACGACATAAGCGGCATTTCCTCGACAGGCATACCCTGCTCAAAGACATGCTTCGGCGCATCAACATGCGTTCCCGTATGCGTCCCGAACGAAAGCTTCGTGAGAACCGAGGTCATTCCGCGCTGTTCCTCAAAAATCACCTCTGGATTGCCCGGATACAGCGCCATACCGGGATGTATTGGTAAAGAAATATCATATATTCGCCTCTCCTCCATCAAAAAAGTATATCACGGTATTTCCCACATAACAGAAGCAAAAAAATCCCGATTTTTTGCATGCAAAAAATCGGGATTTGGGATCGCAGTTTAATTGCTGCAAAGTATGTCTATCTGCGAGTTAAGAGAAATCACCTCTTTCGCCCGGTCGCATATCCCACATCCATGTGTCACTTCCACCTCATCAAGCGAGAGTACTTTTCCCGTCGCTTGTTGTATATAGCTTCGCACTTCTCTGCGAAACATTTCCAAATGAGCATGAGCTCCTTCTCTGCATCCACGCAACTCATGAACACGCAAACGCATATCCCACAGCAAACTCGCTGTATGCTCTTTAATCGTCTCTACCCACCCTTCTTGCAGACAAAGAAGCACGCCTGCCACAAATTCCTTATATTCAGAGAACTGTTTCCTTGACTCTTCTTTAAAAGAACCGAGTGCTACAACCACTTCTCTTGTATGCCGTTCGTGATCATAGCCTTTGACTGCAAGCCGCATCGCGAGCGGCAATTTTGCAGGATGCATCAAAAGTGTCTTTAGAAGAAACCATCGATAGGCAGGCCCTGTTGTTCTTGAGAAACACAGTTTCCTGAAAGACCGCCAACCGGCACGCAGCTCTTCTCGTTTAATCTTCCAAAGCAATGCCTTCGTATGCTTCACAACCTTAAGGCGTTTGAGAAGTCCGTGGCAACGCTCGAAATAATTTGAGAGTGTCTCATCATAAATCGTGGAAAGTACCCGTTGATACTCCTTTGCTATACGTACCGGATCGATGTGCGGCACATAATTGAGCGTTGTGTCTGTATTACTGCCTGACGACTCTTGCAGTAAACGCCCACTTAAGCGCATCTTCTCGTACAAGTCAGTACCCTTGATAACGGTGAGAATCCCGTACATCGCGGAAGCAATCCGACTTTCTCGTACAAAAGCAATGATGCGGTCAAATGATGTCTCGTCGTCACCATCAACCCCTGCAATCAGCCCGCAGGTCACTTCAAGCCCTGCACGCTGGAGCTTTTCCACTGCATGAAGCAGAAAGTCGGGGTCATCTTTCTTCACATTATGCTTTTTATTCATCAGCTGAAGCGCCTCGGGATTCGGTGTTTCGAGACCAATAAAAACCATCGTGAACCCTGCAGCAACCATTGCCGAAACGAGCTCGTCATGAAGCGCCAGATTCACACTCGCTTCTGTATAGAAGTCAAAGGGAAATCCATGCTCTTTTTGCCAAACTTCGATCGCACGGAGAACATCGAGTGCTTTCTTCCAGTTTCCGATAAAGTTATCGTCGACAAAGAAAACTTGTCCGCGCCACCCCACATCGTAGAGCCTCGTAAGCTCCGCAAGCACCTGTTCGGTGTTTTTTGTTCGCGGCAAGTTGCCATATAGTTTCCAGATATCACAGAAGTCACAGCGAAATGGGCATCCCCGGGAAAATTGCACGGGCATCGATTGATACGCATCCATGTGCGTGAGATCAAACCGCGGTATGGGAACGGTGCTCGCAGGAGGCATGTCTTCTTCAGCCGGTGCCGGATACATCCGCCGTGCCGTTCCTGACTCAAGATCAGAGATAAATGCAGCGAATGTTTGCTCAACTTCACCAAGAACAAAGTGATCGACACCTTCGATCTCATCATAGAAAACGGTCGGCTCCGGCCCGCCCACAAACACTGGAACACCTGCTTCATTACACCTGCGAACAATTTGTTCCCGAGAATTTTTCTGGACAATCATGCTTGAGATGCCAACATAGTCTGCCCATAACAGATCGTCATCAGTAAGTACTTCGATATTAAGATCAACGAGCCGCACCGAGTACGAAGGCGGGAACATCGCCGCGATCGTGAGCAGACCAAGCGGGGGCATTGTTCCCCTTTTGCCCAGAAGTTCAAGTGCGTAGGTGTGTCCCCAAAACGAAGGTGGAAATGCAGGATACACAAGTAGTATATTCATCGTGGCTCTCCTCTTTTCTTTCTTTATACACACGTAAAAATGTCAAAAGGACACTTTCTATAGGTAACAATACCTGCCTGCTGGCAAGTTGACAAGAAACCTCTTTGTGTTAAATACACGAAAGAGAGTATCTGCTCATAAACAAGCAAAGGGAGGTTGATTATGCCGTCTGATCCATCATTTTCCTGCCGCGATACCGAGATCGTTCTACAAATGCTTACCCTTGATCAACATGTCGAGGATGGCCATGGGCGACATGCTCTCGACCATGTCATTGCCTGCGAGAGTTGTGCTGAAAAAGGATTCTCGGGCATTTCCCAAAAGATCCTTCGGTGCGAAGAAGCTCGAGGCGTCTGGATGGAAAGCCCATACCTACTTCAGCACCCGGAAACACTCCGACAGTCGCTCGCACTCGAACACATTTTCCTCAAACCCTGTGGTGCATGGTTTTGCACGCAGCTCCGCAACAATCTTGGCCCGCTGTGCGTGCACATCCAAACAGTAATGGGCGAGCTTAGTAAGATACTTGCACACTGCTCTGATATCGCTATTGTAACAACACCTGAAGCTCTCCAAGAAATACACACCGTTGTGAAACAAGCTCAAAAGAGCATTGTCGAACTTGTTGTAAAAATTGTAAAAATTCGCGAGGATAACAAGGGGTAAATCTTGGCACCACCACAGAATGTTCTGTGGTGGTTTCCATTTAGAGAGATGCCGGCCCTTGCGTGCCCTTTTTGTACACAACAAGGGGCGATTGCTGCCATGCCGCGAGAATCGGCATAATAAAGCGCCACGCAGCCTGCACTTCTTCAGTACTCGTAAAGAGCGTCTGGTCGCCCGCAAGTGCATCAGCGAGCAGACGCTCGTACGCGTCAGGAAGCCGTACTGCTTGCACACTTGCAGCATACGAAAACGAAAGGTGCTTCTCTTCAAGCTCGTTTGAAAAACCTGGTTTTTTAATCCAGAAACGTAGCTCGATACCCTCGTTCGGCTGTATTCGAAACGACAGTCTGTTCTCATGCGTACATTTCACTTGTTTTGCACGGCAGGGACAGTGATGCGGAGGTTTAAAGGAAATAACAATGTCTGTTCGTGCCTCTGAAAGCCCCTTCCCGCTTGAGAGCACGAACGGTACTCCGCGAAAACGCTTGTTGCGTACAAACACCTTCAGGCTGAAAAATGTCTCTGTCGTTGAACCGGCGGCTATTCCCTTTTCCTCTTGATACCCTTCATACTGCCCCCGCAGGGCATACTGCGAAAGCGGACTTCCGCCCCCGTGGAGCACACGCAGCACCCGTGCTCTTTCGCGACGAATCGAATCTGCACGCGCATCTTTCGGTGGCTCCATCGCGATAAGAGAAAGCATCTGGAGCAAATGATTTTGGCCAACATCTTTAAGCGCGCCGATACCGTCATAAAAAGCTCCGCGCGTACCGACTGTGTCTGTCTCTGCAAGCGTTATTGCAATACTGTCGATATGTTCATGATTCCATACCGGCTCAAACAGTGCGTTTGAAAATCGAAATGCAAGTAGATTTTGCAGAGCTTCTTTTGCAAGGTAGTGATCAATCCGAAATATCTGTTCCTCTTTAAAAAGCATTCCGAGAAGCAAATCAAGTTTCTTTGCTGTGCGAACATCATTGCCGAACGGTTTTTCGACAAGAATGCGCGCCCATCCCTCATTCCCTCCACAGGGAATCGTCAAGCCAGAAAGTGCAAGCTCCCGAAATATGCCCTCATAAAAATGTGGCGGCACCGCAAGATAGTATAGTTTGTTTGCGCATTGTTTGAAGGTGCTCTTTTCAATCCTCACAACAAGTTCGCCCAGACGCCGATACGCCTGTGCCTCATCAAAAAATGCCTGGCAGTATTCAAACTTTTTTACAAATTTTTCGACGAAACTCGCCTCACGGCCGTGGTTCCGTCCGCTCAAAACTTCTCGTATATACGCATAAAATTCCGCCTTGCTCCACGTTCGCCGCGAAAAACCTATGATACGCAGTTTTGCTGGCAACATTCCCGCCGCCTCCAAATCAAAAAGGGCGGGAATCAACTTGCGCCTGCTCAAATCACCGGTAACGCCAAAGATAACGATAATCGTCGGCGGAGTGGCATCTTTCTTTTTGATAACCATATATCTTTTAGTATATCAAAAAAGAACAACGGAGTTTTTTGAAAAACTCCGTTGTTGTAGCCTTTATAAAATACGAATGGGATGAATGCTCGTCCAACACGTTGTGCAATACCCTTGCGGTACCTTTTGCGCCACTTCGAGCATACCTTGGTATGAAAGATATACCAAGCTGTCAGCATTGATGTACTGGCAAATTTCAGCAACCGTATGCTTGTTCGCGATATACTCCTCGCGTGTCGGCGTATTGATGCCATAGTAGCATGGTTCGCGCGGCGGGGGTGAAGAAACGCGCACATGTACTTCACGTGCACCCGCGTTTCTGATCATTTCAATAAGCTTTTTGCTCGTGGTTCCCCGCACGATTGAGTCATCAACCACAACAACACGCTTACCGAAAATAACGCGGCGAATCACATTGTGTTTCACTTTCACCCCAAAGTGGCGGATACTTTGTGTCGGCTCGATGAACGTCCTCCCCACATAGTGGTTCCGAATGAGCGCATGTTCGATCGGAATCCCGGACACCTCACTAAAGCCGAGTGCTGCAGGTACTCCCGAATCCGGCACCGGTACGATAATGTCGGCTCTGGCCGGTGCTTCACGAGCAAGCTGTGCACCAAACGCCTTCCGTGTCACATAGACATTGTGGCCGAATACATTACTGTCTGGACGCGCAAAATAGACAAGTTCGAACAAGCACGCCCTCTGCCGTTCCATGCCCGGCAGAAACGAACAGTACATGTTCTTCCCGTCGCCGTATACCTGCACGATCTCGCCTGGAAGAACATCTCGCACATGTATCGCTTCGATGAGATCGAGAGCACATGTTTCAGATGCAAATACATGTCCCCCGTCTGCAAGCGTCCCTATGCACAGCGGACGAAATCCGCGCGGATCACGCACAGCAATCAGTTCCTTCGCATTCATGACGACAAGTGAATATGCTCCTTCCACTTCCATCAGTGCCTTACGGAGGGCCGCAAGGAGTGTTTCCTCTTTTGATGTCGCAATAAGCTGTAAAATGATTTCCGTATCGGTCGTAGACTTAAAAAGAACTCCTCTCTCTGTGAGCATTTGCCGAACGCTCGATGTATTCACCAAATTTCCGTTGTGAGCAAGAGCCACTCTTCCAAACGGTGTTTCCGCAACAAGAGGCTGCACATTGCATGCCCCCGTATCGCCTGTTGTCGCATATCTGTTGTGACCAATAGCGATCCTGCCGGGAAGACGTTTCAGTCGTTCTTCAGTGAAAATTTCTCGTACCCGTCCAACACCTGCCTCTTGGTATAAATACTCCTCATCAGAAGAAACAACACCAGCACTCGCTTGACCGCGGTGCTGTTGCGCATAACTTCCCAAATAGGCAAAAATAGAGGCTTCAGTAGTAATACTCCCGCCCCAAACACCAACGATGCCGCACATACAACCCTCCTATCGTCTGTGTTGGATATGAGAAAAGCACATACTCCTTTTGTGAGTGTATACCACAATCTCAAGTGCTGTCCAATAGCACCTACACTCCAGCATCGATTACCTTTGTGTTTCAGGAAGTATCTCCCCTTTCGGAGCACCTTCCGCTTTCGGGCATCTCCGAAACACGTTCTTCAAACGATCCAGGTACGAATCACTGTAGTATTCCACACCAAATTCATCTGTATGCCGTATGCAGCGTGTTGGACGCGTATCACCCTCATAAAGCGTCGGGGTTCGATTCTCGTTTAGATAGTAATAAGCTCCGAGGAGCGTCGCAATAATCACAAGGATAACGACAAATTTCGCCATAAAAATAGTGTAGCATCTCTCTTATGCAAAAACAGTCTGTTTTTGCACCCCTTCCACCGAGAGCAGTTGCGCAATAATCTTTTTTGTTTCTTCCGGTCCGCTCGTCGCAATACAATC
>JAHFLU010000007.1 GCA_023264615.1 bacterium
CCGCTGTCGGAGACCTGCTCAGTGGAATCCGAGGGATCTTCACGAGGCGCGAAGAGGCGGAGGCCGCCCTCATACAGCGCTGTCGAGATTTTGCGGCAGATCCAACCCTTGCGCCCGCCCTCATTCAGGACGCGTACAACGATGCTCTCGGCTTAAGAGCTAACCTCGCATGTGCAGCAGCATAGAAGAGCCGCAACACGATGCCCCACACCTCGTTCACGAAGGAGTGGGGCATCTTCGTTTATAACTCTCCTTGTTCGGCCGCAATTGTCTTCGTCTTCCAGAATTTGTGCTGCAACGAAGAGAGAATCTCACTCAATTCCTCACTTTTAAGAGCAAGAAGTACAAGAACAAACACAACAATGCCTCCGATACCGGCGAGAAATCCTTGGAGAAATATACCGACAAGCGTGTTTATATCAAACACGTTGTCGAGTACATTGAGCAATCCGTAGGAAATAGCACCCATGATGACCGACGCACCGAAACTTTCAAAAACGGTGCGTCGGATCTCGTTTGCATACTGTTTAAAATTTTTTCCCAAAAGAATCCAGAGAAGAAGTGCATTAAGCAACATCCCCAAAGAGTAGCCGAACGGCAGCATCAGAACAACGCTCCCCGGAACATCGCCAATCTTAAAGAGCGCCTCGATAAAATAGCGAAATGACGGGATCTGATTGAAAAAATGTACCAAGGCAAGCGTAACAACAATGATAAAACCGCATGAAACAATATTGACGAACAGGGGCTTTTTCGTCTTTCCTGCCGCATACAAGCCTCGAATGAAAAGAAGTGCAAGACACTGTGCAACGATCGAAAAAGCAAACATTGCGAGCAGTGCCGCCGTCAGTTTCGTATCATTCCACCCAAACATACCCGAGCCTAAAATGACGCGAACGATCTGCGCCCGCAGGACAATAAAGAGTGTAAATGCAGGCATAGTCCAGAAAACGATGTGTTTCGAAGCGGCAACAATGTACCGCATAAAGCGCTCATGAGCACCTTTCGAGATGTACCGTGCGAGAATCGGAAACGCCGCGACAGAATAACTAACACCAATAATGGAAACAGGTACCGATTGCAGGTTGTATGCAAGGTTAAACAGCGCGATCGATCCTTCCTTCATACGTGATGCAAGCGCAAGAAGCGCGAAAAAAGAAATATGGTTCATCGAAAGCGCAAGTGTCCTCGGGAGTGAGAGCCCAACAACTCGCCGAACAACCGCCATATCGGGAGTATATGTAAATCGCGGCAAGTGACCACTCCATATGATGTAGGGTAGCTGAATAGCCATGTGCAGAAACGCCCCTGCAATCACCCCGTATGCAAGGCCCGAAACGCCAAATGCAGGGTAAAACAACACAATACCGAGTACAATACCTACGTTATAGAGAAAAGGACTTACTGCATAAAGGAAAAATTTTCTATGCGTCTGTGTAATGCTGCCAAACAAATTTGAAATACCGAGGAGTATCGGCGAGAGGAGAATAATACGCGCAAGATGTATCAGCGTCTCACGATCAAGAGGTGCTTTGATACCGGGAAACAACAACTTCGTAAGCCACGGCATGCCGATATACGCAATGACGCTTGTAAGCGCCATAATAGCGAAAAAAGAAGTGAAAATACTGTTCAAAAACTGCCGTGTGCCTTCACGGTCACCCATTTTTTCCGTCAGAATCGGAATAAGTACCGTGAGCGAAACAACAGATGCAATCGTCGCAAAAAGAAGGTCCGGGATGCGGAAAGCGGCATAGTATAGGTCAAGTTCCGTACCCACGCCAAACGTATGCGTAAGCATACGGTCACGTATGAGACCAAGCAGCTGCGCAAGAATCGTAAATGCACCAACAAGAAACGCGGCCTCGTGTAGACCTGAAACTTCCCTCGAAAGAATGCGTAGAAACCTTTTTACCATGTCATCTCTCCGTCTTTTAAATCCTGCGGATTATATGCTGACATGCTACATAACGCAAGAACCATTCCGCCAAGACCATCGCAAGGGGGAGATAACGTGCTACCCGAGTAAAATGCGTTCGCGGCCAACATGTCTCAAAAACACTATTGTGCAACGGAAGCGTCTGGAACAGCAATCTGTGGGGCTGGAGAAATCACTGTTTCTTCATTTTTTTCTTTGATCGGAAGCCCCGGGCGTTCTTCTGGACGCGTCCCTGTGGCGGTATTTGCAAACGGCTTGAGACCAGCGCGCAGATTAGAAAGGATACTCTTGATTTCCGTATTATCGGGGTTGCTTTTTCCAATTTCCTCAAACTGCGCTATTGCATCAGGTATATGATCTATCCGCTCATACGCAAGGCCTAGAAAATAGCGCGCATTTGCATAAGACGAATTCAGGCTGACTGCTCGCTCAAAAGCGACGATCGCCCCCTCATTATCATTGTTGTTGTATTTCAGCAGACCAAGCCGGAAGAAAACTGTCGGATCGTCCGGAGCTATCGTTGCCGCCGCTTCAACCGATTCAATAGCTTTGTCCAGATTCCCTGCACTTACTTCGATCTGCGACAAGAAGAAAATCGCTTCTGTATAATTATTTTTTAGACGTATCGCTTCAACTAAGTCGGTACGTGCAGCATCAAGATCACGATGTCCGACTTCAATACGGGCAAGGCCAAGATAGAGCGACGGGTCGTGCGGGGACAATTTGAACGCCTGATCATACGCATTTTTTGCAAACGTGTATGCATCGTCAAGACCGAGCGGAATGATCGCACCGTAAAGATTCCCGATCATTGCCCAGTTTAAGTACTGCGTATCATCGAGATCGCGCGCTTTCTCCACATTTTTCTTTGCTTCTCCAAAAAGACGCTGGAACTCCGTTTTCACCTCCTCTTTGGGCATATCTTCTTTTGAAAGCAGCGTATTGATTTCGGCAAGATTCACCGATGCAAGCAGGCGGTAGTAACCATCATACCCATGCCATGCAACAGCCTTTTCAAGATATGCTTTTCCCGCAGCCGTATCGTTGTTTGCAAGTACATCAGAGGCTTTCTGGTAATATACCGACGCAACAAAGCTTCTGACCAGAAAATATCCTCCCGCACAACTTGCACACACAGCAATCATAAATCCAAGTGAAAGAAGGAAACCGATTTTCGGATTTTTCGCAAAAGAGATGTATTTCACACGAATAATCTTTTCTTGTGCGAGTGTCGCAACATAGAGACCCGTGAAAAGAAACGTTATCACGACGAGGGGAAGGCTCGGCGTATAGAGCACCATGAATATCCACAAATACAGCGAGGCAAGAAACGAAGAAAGTACAAGAAAATGAATAAACCGATCGCCTCGGGAAACAAAGAGTGCACGGAGACCACTCGCTACAAAAAGACCAAGAAAGAGCAGCCACGCAGCGATACCGAGAATGCCGGTCGTTACAAAGAATGTCGGTATGTGCCCTATTCCAGCATTAAAACTCGTTGACCAAAAGAGCGTCTGATTGATGCCCTCCGGCCGATAGAGCTGCCACTCTGCGTTAAAACGATTCGGTCCCGCACCTAAAAAGGGGCTGCTGACAAACGTTTGCTTCATGATAGAAAACGTTGAAGGCCATGAGGGACGCGCTTCTATATGCGTAATCTTAAATGTCTCCGAGAAAAACTCACCAAGAGACAGGTTCGGTATGATAAATACAACACATACAAGAAATACCACGATTGAAGCAAGCGGAATCTCCTGCATGAAAAGCTTTCTCTTTGGAGATGCATCTTTGCCTTCTCCAGATTGAAGCCGCTGTTTAACCATTCTGCCGACGGAGAGTGCATACATTCCGAGAATAATTGCAAAAATACCAAGAATAAGCCAAACAGATATAAAGTTCACAAGCGCAAGGAAAAAGAGGGCTATCGTGAGAATCCCATAGAGTATCGCACGAACAATACCTTTGAGCGTAAGCATCTGCAGCGCAAGAAGTGTCATCACCGTTACAAGCCCGTAAAATATGCCGAGATCGTTCCATTTCCCGAATATATTTGCAATCGATGTTTTAAAGATACCGAAGCTTAGAAAATCAGCTCCCACAAAGATACGAAGAAGCTGCATGATCGAGAGAAGTGCAAATGCAGCAAAGAGCGCGAGGTAGATGCGCACAATACGGTCGCGGGAATTGCATACTTTCGAAGTCACGTAGAAAAGCATCGAGAGGAATGCAATGCTCGCGAATGTTCCAATCTCTCCACCCTGGCCAATAAGCGACGTGGCAGGAGAAGGTGAAAAGATTGTTGCAACAAGAAAAGAAAGTGGAACAAGGAGCAATCCTGGAATAATGTACGTTTGCGGGATCATGATTGCACCTTGTTTGAGGCGAGAGAGTGTCCAGAGTGCAAACACAATCACCACCGAAAGCACGAATAAGATACCCTTTGTAAATTGAAAGGGAAGAGCAAGCCAAGGAATGAAAAACACGGGCACAAGAAAAACCAGTGCAGCCAACACAACATTAGCTGCCGTATCAAGAGCACTTGCAAGCCGATCCCTCTCATGTTTTTGTTCGCCCGTCGAACTAGCAGATGCGCTCGCTTGTTCTTCATGTTCGTGGCCATACGCCGATTCTCCTCCTGCCGAAACATTCTCACGAACAGTATCGCCGGTCTCCGGCACATTGTGTATATCCATACGCCTTTCTTCTTAATACATTAAAAAAATAAAAATAAAATACTCTTCTAGGATATCAACGCAAAAACCCGATGATTTCCAACCTACCCATGAATTATATATGTGTGGATAAAATCAATCAACGGAAAAACTCCACGTTTTGCTCCGTGAGGAACTCATTCGTGGAGTTTTTCCATAGTGTATGCACATTTCCGAAGAAATATGCAGCTCTTTCCTGCCTATAAGCCGAATTCTGTATCCGCCTTTCGGCGAACGACAGTCATTTATCTAGGCGTACAGTTGCCTGTACGCTCAAGCGGCACTTCCCAGCACATTCATGCTAAGACACGGCCTTGCACCCGGGTAAGGATTTAGCCGTTTCACTTCCGGCGTTTCCGCCGGACTCACCATCTATAGATTTCTCTATACACGGTGCTGCGTGCCTTTCGGCCTGCAGCGTCTCTGCTCGCACCTCTCTCGCTTTCGCTCGTGACGGGCGTTACCCGCTACCTTGCTCCTGCATCACTGCAGGGAGTGTTCGGACTTTCCTCACTTCGCCAAAGACGAAGCGCGACTGTCCGGCAACAAAGAACACTGCAATTATACGACGAAAACAAAAATTTGACAAGTCTTCAGGCGCATGTTCTTGATAGCATCATTCTGTCGTCATCGTATCCCCCACAGAAATCCCGTGCTCTGCTGCAAACCCGGCATTCACCTCAAGTACATACCGTGCAGGAGCGTCTGCGTAAAATATATTCGGATATGATTCAGGCGCTGCATTTGGAACAATGGTCACAACATGGCCGGAATCATCAATCCAGATGATGTCGATTGAAAAATGCATATCTTTCATCCAAATACCATGCTTTGCAATAGTATCCATAATGAACAACATGCCCGAGTCAGGCGGCAATATTTCTCTCCCCGAAAGGCCCTGTGTCCGCAACGGCTCTGTGTCGACAACCACGACAGGAATACGGATATTTCGTATATCGACAGCTCTGATCCGTTTTGTAACAGGTGCCGCTTTTTCTTCACGGGAAACGAGCAGTGCACCCCCTGTGAGTAACCCCACCACAACGAGTACAATAAAAATCTTTTTCATAGTTACTCAATAGTATACCTCAAAAAAATCGTGCTTTAAATTCATAGGCATTCGAATCAACTACTCCAGAAAATCGGGTGCTTGCGCAAGAGTTCGATAAGTTGGACCATATTTCTTCCGACTTTCGGCGCGTCTATCTGTGCCCAGCTCGAAACCATGTTTTCCGCATTCACCCACGCACCCGGATACCAAAGGATTGCATTCGGGGGAATCAACACTCCCATCTGGCCAAGAGCTGCAACCATGGACATCGCTGCCATCTCTACACCGCCTTCGTTTTCTTTTGACGCCGCGATAAATGCCGCCACTTTCCCTTCAAGCGCAAAATCTTTGTTTTCAAGCGGCGTGAGGTGGTCAATGAAGTCTTTCATAATGCCGCTCATGTTCGCCCAATACACAGGTGTCGCGAGTACGATTCCATCCGCACGCACAATTTCGGGATACAGCGCGGTGATACCGTCAGGCGGCATATTTTCAGGTATCGCTTTTTGGGGATCCTCGCTATAGAAGCCTTTTTCATGCACAATATCGAGCGCATAGAGATTGACTATTTTTGTTTCGGCTCCCGCTTTTGAAGCACCGCTTAAAACAAGCCCAAGAAGCTCTTGAACTGTTCCCTGCGCATGCGGAGAACCACTGACCCCTAGAATGAAAGGCCGGTCTGCCATACCTTTAAACTACAGCAGAATCGCGCTTGCGATAAGACCGTAGATCAAAATGCTGATCGCGTCTTGAATAACTGTCGCTATGGGTCCCGATCCGACAGCAGGGTCGCGATGTTCGAGCTGCAACACTTCCGTTACCAACAATGCAACGACGGGCGCAACAGACACAGCCCCAAACATCGCAAGTGCGATCGTCAAAGCAACTTTCTGCGAGCCGAGCCAAAATAGGACAATCAGAGCGCTTGCTATGCTTGAAATCAATCCAAAAATAATGCCGAGAAGCGTTTCCTTAAAAAGATATTTCTTAAATGAAGCCTTGCCGCCTCTTAAATCACGCGAATATATCCCCTGTGTTTGCGTGCCAACAGCATCGGCCATGTACACAATGAACGGAATAAAAAATGCAATTTGAATATTCTGCTCAAGCACCTGCTCAAATCGCGATGTCATGAATGATAACAGTACGCCGAGAACCAAACCGACGGCAAGGGAAGGCATGCGCAGGCGCA
This sequence comes from bacterium, assembly GCA_023264615.1. Classification (GTDB taxonomy): domain Bacteria; phylum Patescibacteriota; class Minisyncoccia; order Phycocordibacterales; family VMGT01; genus VMGT01. The sequence goes on from JAHFLU010000007.1 coordinate 6,894, forward strand.
TCAATAACCCGACAGACTCCGTATCATCATCTGCATATTGAATTCTGCGTCCGGTCATAGGTGTACCTACTGTAGCATATTTTTGTATCTATCATCACCATAACCGCTGTCAAAAATGTGAAAAAGGCTCTTTTTGTGCTATAAACTTTGTATCATCGCAAACGGGAGGGTTCGCATAGCGGTCGAGTGCGCACGCTTGGAAAGCGTGTAGGGCGCAAGCTCTCAAGGGTTCGAATCCCTTACCCTCCGCCAAAATTGTTTTGGCGAAGAATCATAAAATTATGAAGTCAAAGATTTAATGACTGAAAAAGCTCTGTCAGCATCATTGCTTCTAAAAAGGATACTTAATTCCGACCCTATTGAGATAACTTCAATAATGTTGAGTCCGTCCCACGCCAGAGCTTTTAAAATTGGATAATAAACTCCGGGCGTAGTAATTGTTTCCTCCGGTAATTTTATGGTAATTGAAGATAGATCTTTTATCTTCGATACCTTGTTCTGATTTTTCAAAATATGTTCGATATCTTTTTCAAAATCAGAACTTATTATAATTATAGATTCAAAAAGTCCTCTTGAGATATTCAAAAATACATCTTTTTTGTTTTCCACTTTTTTCAAAATATCTTGATGTATTTTTGTAATATCAGTTGAGTTTGGAAATACAAACTCAACAAGATTTGAACGAACAGTAATGTTGTTCAAATCTTTCAAGAACTTTAAACCGGAAGTAGCAGGCTTAATTTTTTTGTTTATTCTGCGAAGCGCCATAGCAACAGCTTCCTCTGACACTTCCTCTAATAATTTTTTCTGAACTTGAGGACGTATCCGCCGTGCCACTGAAGAGATATTTGCGATATTTTCAGATAGTGCCTCTGCCAAAAAAGGAGATCGGCGGATTACGTCCTCTACAACTTGGGAAATGGTTATCATGTTAGAAATCTAACAAATCCTTAATTTTTTGTCAATTATGTCAAAAAATTTGCTTATACTTGTTTACACCTATAAATTGATTTTAGGATCGAACTTTAACAAACAAAAAGGAGGCAATCATGTGTGGGATCAGCTCACGGAGCAGGTAACGTGCCGGACAACTGGCTTGGCGGGCCTTATCAGGTCTATCCAGTCGAAGGAGGGTTGCCGGAACTCTCCGAGAAGTGCAATGGCGTGGATCTGGAAACGATCAAGACGATGTTTCCAGATCGACTAGAAGCGTACTGTGTTCTCGCCCTCGTCGCGGCGGCGGAAGAAAACCAAGAGTGGGCAGGAGCAACGTACGACTACATCGACCGTCTCGCAATAGGAGGACTTCGGCGAGAACACAGCAAGATCGCGTGGAAGCGTTTTGGAAAGTGGATTTGGAGCTTTGGGCAATCAGCAGAACTAACGCGTGCTGACGCGTTAGTTCTGCTGACGCAGAGCTTCATCAATCTGTTCTGGGGTTCCATGCGTGGAATGATCGCGAATGGATACGTTCGCGTCGAGACGCGCGAGATCGACTATATGGACATGGATGTGTTCTTCCCGACCGCTCGGCTCGTCAACAAGATCAACTGCTCTTTGGCCAGCTAAGCTGGCAAACATCATGGCGGTGAGATATAATACTCTCACCGCCATTTTCTTTTCTTTAAGGATTCTTCGCCAAAACAATTTTGCAAAAAATCGAAGCCCGCGCGGATTCCTCCCCAGACCCCTCCTCCGCGCGGGCGAGTCCATCACTCCGCCTCCTTTGCCCCAGAAAAATAGTGGCGGGGTGCAGTTCATTCAGGATTTTGCTCGAAATAGTTTCGAACTTTGTCCAACAAATACCGCAGATTGATAAACTGCTAAAATAAAGTGTATGGAAAAATTCTCATCATTTGAACGCGTAGTCGGAAATATTTCAGAAGTCGAAAAAGAACAAATTCTCCGCGACAAAGGAGAGAGATTTGACGACCAATCTTTTGAAGATTTGAGAGGTAAAGAAAGAGAAAAAACACCAGAAGAACTACAAATTATTTCTCTTGCAAATGAAGCAACGAATGAAGTAAGGCAAACATATGGGCTAGAAGATTTTGATATTCCTCCAGAAAATATTCATGTCATTACTGAAGAAGCATGGCCGAGAGAGAAAAGTGCAGCATTTTTTAACTCCATGCTACAAGGCGTTGCCATGCGTGAGAAATTATCCAACTTAGCTTTTATGAAAACAGTTTTTCATGAAATGCTGCACTTTAAATCTTATAATGCTGCACAAATTACTACCGGAGAAAATCCTGAACTTGATGAATATCGGCTTGGCTTAACCGTCCATACAAGAGACGGTAGAAAAATGTATTTTGTAAATTTTAACGAAGCGGTAACAGAAGAAATGACAAGGCGATTCGCTAGAAAACTTTTAAATAATCCCCTTTTTGCTGATGAAATAAAACAAACAAAAGAAGTGATGGGAAAACACCCGCAAGCAGTTACCGCTTCCGGCGAGCCACTTTTTGATCAAGATACTTTCTATGCGGAGACACAGGGTAGTAAATCATGGAGGGAGTCAGTAGATCGTTTGTTCGGTAAATTATTTGGTTCTAGCGTGAAAATTTCAACAGAAGGTTTTACGTATCAACCAGAAAGAAAAATCCTCAATACATTGATTGATAAAATTCTTGAAAGAAATCAAGAAAAATTTAAAGACAGAGAGGAAGTATTTGAGGTTTTTGCAAAAGGAATGATGACGGGCAATATTTTACCCGTAGGGAGATTGATCGAAAAAACATTCGGCAATGGTGCCTTACGTCAAATTGGAGAACTGGATCAGGATGTTCGAGCACAAGAGGAATTTGTTAATTCTCTCTAAAAGTTTTTAAGGGGGCAATCCCTGCCGTTTTATAATGTTTCTTCAAAACACTGGGGATTTGTGCGCACACTGGGCGGGCGGGGCAAGCACCAGAGCTACCATAAAACGCAGAAGCAGGTTGGTTTTTTATGGAGCAAGCCGCGTCATTTTATGACGCAACTTCCAAAAACCCCTGCGCCAAGATCGCCGTATGAGATATGCCGTTTTCTAAGTCGTTCAGCTCGTGATCAAGTCCCGGGAACTCTATCCACCCGCGAGAAAAGCATCTTGTCGCGCTCTCATAAATTTTCTTCTGCGATTCTACCGACACAATAGTGTCTTTCCCGCCATGAAGGAAATAGAGCGATCCGGTAAAATCGGAAATTGATTTGAGGAGTTCTTTTGTGTCTAGTAATGTAGAAACAAGCGGCTTTGTGGTGGTCAAGCTTTTACCGCAACCGCTCCCTATCATTACGACACCTTGCATTACATGAAGCACGTCCGAACAGCCGAGGAGAGTTGTTCCGCCGAATGAGATAGCGACTGCCTCCCAAGTAAACTTTTCCTTTAAGATATTTTCTCTGCAAAAAGCGAATGCTTCCTGAACATCGTCGCACTCATTTTGAAACATTTTTCCCTCAAGCGACTCCCTTTTGTCTGCTGCGTCGTATCGTCCGGTATTGAAAATAAAAATCTCGTACGTGCCTCTTAATAAGCCTATAAGCTGATTGTCCCACGAGGGATTTTCTCCGGCGTTCTCCGGAATATGTTTTCCGTACAGTCCTTTCAATATGAGAACTGCTTTGTCTGTTTTTCTTTCGGCGGGATAATGAAAGATTGCAGTTTCGCCAAAAAATACGGACCGGATTTTGTATGTGTCCATATATATAAAATACGCCCGCGGCTCTTTCCGGGCAACGGGCATACATAACATCAGCGAAATTCCCGCAACTCTCCCGAATCAACAAAGCACACTTCATTCCCGACTTGCTCGCTTGCGGTCATGCTCAGAGTTACCACAAAACGCGGAGATGGGGAGCCTCGGAACGACGCGAGGACGGAGAAAAGAGCTAGTAAAAATGATAAAATAAAATGATGCTTTTTTTTTTGAAGTTCTGAAGCGGTGGTGGAGCAAACCAAACATTTCCTTTCCATTTTTTATCAGCATGACCCGAATACTTCTCAATCGGAAAATCGCCAAAGCATTAGGTGTTCCAATGGAAGATTTAGTAAAATAAGTTTATGAAAAAAATTACAGCTATTGCTATCATATTGATAGTACTCGGTTTGATAATTTATTATTTTATTTTTGTATTTGGTTTACAAACCATATATGTTTATGATTATGATACAAATAAGCCAGTATTAAATGCCCAAGTTACTATAGACTTTTGTTGTCTAAATGGACTCGGTGGTGGCGATATTACAAAAACATATTTTACAAATTCTTCTGGTAAGATTAGTTTTCCACCTACAAATGGGACGGCCGGTTTGTTTGCCCAGAAACCCTTGAAAGCTGACATAAAAAAGGAAGGATACTATGAGTATTATTTCGGCGAATATTTGGCAATGGATCCGTTTAGTCAAAAAGCGGTAAAGGTAAAAATACGCAAACCCGCGAATCCCCAAAATTTAATTGTTGTTACAAACATAAAATTTCAGAGCAGTGACAAAGCAGATATCCTTACTGCCTTAGCAGAAAAAGATTTATCGAAAATTAAAAATTATCCATCAAATATTCAAACTTCCAATACTGATTTTAATTTCCCAGAAATTTCATATTCCTCTGAAAAAGGTAAAAATACAAGTTCTGCTAAAATACAATTTTATGGCGAAGGAGGTATTCAGCAAATAGCAAAAGATGGCTACTATGGAAATCTAGAAAATCTTTTTGCCGCACCAGCACAAGGGTACAAACAGGAATTACAATTAGAACACGCGGGACAATATGTTGCTCGGTTAAGTGATGGCAAGCATTATATGAAAATGCAAGTTTTTATAGATAGTGTTGTCGGGAAAGTTGGAGAAGCTGATTATGTTCAAATAAACTTTTATATTCAACCAGAACAAGCAAATAAAAATCTTGAATTCTTGCCAAACCACCAATCTATTAACTTGTAAAAGAATTTGCCACCAAAGAAAAACTTGAAATCGTCCTTTCCGTTCCGGTTCCCGCCTACACTTCGTTTCGGTCGAACAGGCAAGGCGGGACGGAAGGGGGGAATTCCGCCCGCCGAAGTTTCAACGCAGGCGGGGCCCAGTCATAGTGACAAAGCTCTGATCCGAATGCCTAAAAAGTTATGAATCAAAATGAGATAGACCGATTAGCAAAAATCATTTGGGACTATCACCATCTGAACCAAAAGCTCGAAAAAGCTGATTGTGTCTTGGTTTTGGGAAGTCACGATTTACGAATTGCGGAGTATGGCGCAAAACTTTTTCAAGACGGTTGGGCTCCGCTGATTATTTTCTCCGGCGGCCTTGGCCATCTTACCAAGGAAATCTGGAGTAAACCTGAAGCAGATCAATTTGCCCGTGTCGCAATTGAGATGGGGGTCCCACCGGAAAAAATACTCATTGAAAATAGATCAAGCAACACGGGAGAAAATATTCAATTCACTAAAGAATTATTAAAAGAAAGGGGTATCGACTTACAAAAATTCATCGTTGTCCAGAAACCATACATGGAGAGGCGTTCTTATGCGACTTTCAAAAAAGTTTGGCCAGAAAAGGACTTTATTGTTACTTCGCCACCTATATCATTTGAGGATTATCCTGATACGTTGCGACCCAAGGAAGACGTTATCGGAATTATGGCTGGAGATTTACAACGCATAAAACTATATGCTGAAAGAGGCTTTCAAATACCACAAGATATTCCGCCCGACGTATGGGATGCTTACGAAAAACTGGTGGGAATTGGATATACCAAACATTTAATAAAATAGTCGTTCATCGTTAGGAGTTCGAACCGCTTAAACCCTGCCAGAATTGAAAATCGGAATTATTCTGCTAAGCTTTAATAAATAATCAAAACAGTATGAAAAAATTAACTTGTAGAGATCTCGGTGGCCCTTGTGCTATGGAGTTAACAGGCGATTCATTTAAAGAGATAGGAAAGAAAAGTTATGATCATGTTATGGAGCAAATTAACAAAGGTGATCAAGTCCACAAAGCCGCCGCTCTCAAAATGAGAGATGCATCCCAAGAAGAACAGAGATCCATGATGGCAGAGTACGAAAAGAAATTTAACGAGGCTCCGAAGATATAAATTAAAAACCGAATTAAGAAACTTTTATGTTTTTTCGCCTCGCAGTGCGCGAATGCGTTCACTGATAGGAGGATGCGTTGAAAAGAGGCGTACGAGGAGCGGCGTATGACCGGCATTTTCACGATCTGCACCAAAAGGATTTTGGAGAAAAAGATGTGCCGTAGCATTTGTCGCTGTACGTAGCGGCTGCGTATAGCCTCCGATTTTTTCAAGGGCGCTCGCAAGGCCGTCGGGATACCGTGTGAGCAATGCACCCGATGCATCAGCGAGAAATTCTCGCTTCCGCGAGATTGCGAGGTGAATCATTGTCGCAAAGATCGGCGCGAGAATCGAGAGCGCGACGCCAATAATCATAAAGATCGCTCCTGCATTCCCACGATCTTCTCGATCCCCGCCGCCTACGCCCCGAAACCACAATGAACGCATAAAGATATCCGATGCAATCGAGACAAACCCGACGAGTACCACCGCAACGGTAGAGACGAGCATATCGCGATTTCCGATATGTGAAAGTTCATGGGCAAGAACACCTTCGAGCTCAGATCGATCAAGCATCCCAAGGAGGCCGGTTGTAACGCACACCACCGCATGCTCTGCATTGCGGCCCGTTGCAAAGGCGTTTGGTGCCGGGTCGTCAATGATATAAAACCGCGGCATCGGTAACCCAGCCGTAATAGCAAGGTTTTCAAGGACCCGATGGAGCTCTCTGTTCTCTCGCTCGTCAACAGGCCGTGCATGATGCATGCGCAGAACGATACGATCTGAAAACCAATAGCCTACGATGTTCATAACCACGCTGAAAATAACGGCGAAATAGAGTATCGCCGGACTTTGATATACTTGCGAAAATACAAAGCCTATCCCCATGACAAGAATCAGGAACATCGTCATAAGAAGGAGCGTTTTGTGTATGTTCGCGCTTCTTTGAGTGTAAAGCGTTGCCATAACAGGACTTAGAATTTCACCTTCACTGGTTCGCGGACTGCCGGATTTTCTTCGTCGTTGTCGAAAAATTCCATGGTCTTAAAACCAAATTTGTTTGCAAGAAGATTGTTCGGAAAACTTTCAATTTTAATACTTAAGTCGCGGACATTCGCATTGTAAAATCTGCGTGATGCCTGAATTTTATTTTCCGTATCTGAAAGTTCACGCTGCAATTCCAAAAAATTCGTATTCGCCTTGAGGTCAGGATAATTTTCCGCAACCGCAAACAGCGTCTTGAGCGTTCCCGAGAGCATATTTTCTGCCTTGCCACGATCTTCGAGGGAACCCGATTCTGCTTTCATTGCAGCTGTTCGCGCAGACGTTACCTTCTCAAACGTTCCACTCTCATGCTGCATATAGCCTTTCACGGTTTCAACGAGGTTCGGAATGAGGTCATATCGGCGCCGCAGTTGTACCTCGATGTCAGACCACGCCTCTTTGACACGGTTCGTGAGCTTAACAAGGCCATTATAGAGCATAATGACCCAGAGCACCGCAAGGACAACAATTCCGCCAATAATTGCTAATGTCATAATATTCAAAAGTTAAGGATAAAGAATCCGTGGATTATACCACAATTTCCTCAATATACATAACAAAAAAGACCGGTTCCACAAGGGAAGTGGTCTTTTTTGTTATTGAGTATTGTGCTAGAAATCCATGCCACCCATACCGCCCATTCCTCCCGGCATGCCGCCGCCACCCATACTCTCCTTTTTCTCTTCGGGTTCCTCGGCGATGGCAACTTCCGTCGTGAGAAGCATTGCCGCTGCAGATGCGGCATTCTGTACGCCGCTACGCGTCACTTTAACCGGATCAATAATCCCTGCTGCGAGCATATCCGCGACAATTTCGTCTTTGAGCGCATCGTAGCCAGCATTTCCTTTCGTATTTTTCACTTTCTCTACAATGACCGCGCCGTCGTCTTTCCCCGAGTTCACAGCAATCTGGCGGAGCGGAGCTTCAAGCGCCTTCAGCACAATCTCGTATCCTGATGCAAATTCAACTTCAAAGCTCTTGATCGGAGACCGCACCGTCTTCTCTCGCATTTTCTGCGCAACTTTCACAAGAGCGCTTCCGCCTCCCGATACGATGCCTTCAGCAATCGCCGCACGGGTCGCATTGACCGCGTCCTCGATCTTGTCTTTGAGGTAGCGCATTTCCGCTTCTGTCGACGCACCCACGCGGATGACGCCGACACCTCCGGCAAGCTTTGCAATTCGCTCGTCAAATTTTTCTTTATCAAATTTAGAATCGGTTTGCCCGCGCTGTGTACGGAGCTGGTCCACACGAGTCTCGATCTCTGTTTTCTTTCCCTTTCCGCCAACAATAATCGTGCGGTCTTTTGTCGCGATCACCTTGCTCGCTTTACCGAGCATATTGAGCTCAACATTTTCCATCTTGATACCGATCTCCTCGGTCACCACCTTTGCCCCGACCATGATCGCCACGTCTGCAAGCATCTCTTTTTTTCGATCACCGAAACCGGGCGCCTTGATGGCAAGCACATTGAACGTTCCACGAAGCTTGTTTACGATAAACGTCGCGAGAGCAGCGCCTTCAACATCGTCTGCAATGATAACTACTTCTTTTTTACCGCCTTGTGCGATTTTCTCAAGCACGGGAAGGATATCCTCAACGGTAGAAATTTTCTTGTCCGTTATTAATATGTAGGGCTCGCGATATTCAGCTTCCATGCGGTCAGGATTCGTCACCATATAAGGTGAGACATATCCCTTATCGAATTCCATACCTTCCACGACATCCGACTCGATGCCAAATGTCTGCGATTCTTCAACGGTCACCACACCATCCTTGCCCACTTTTTTGATGGTATCAGCAATGATCTTGCCCATCTCTGCCGATTCGGCAGCAATAGTCGCAACCTGGATAATATCATCGCCGGAAACCGGTTTCGAGAGACTGCGGAGCGCATCGACAACATCGTTCGCCGCCTTTTCAATCCCGAGACGAATACCCATAGCATTCACTCCCATCGCTGTCTGTTTGATGCCTTCCGCAAGAATAGACTGAAGAAGCACCACTGCCGTCGTCGTTCCGTCCCCCGCAAGCTCGTTCGTCTTTGATGCAACCTCTTTTGTCAATTCAGCGCCCATATTTTCATACTTGTCGCGAAGCGTAATTTCTTTTGCGATCGAGACACCATCGTTGGTGATCATCGGGGACCCATAGGACTTCTCAAGAAGAACATTGCGGCCGCGTGGACCAAGCGTAATACGCACTGCATCCGCAACCTTATCAACACCCCGTTTGAGAGACTCGCGCGCCTTCTCGTGAAATATAATTTGTTTTGCCATATCGGTATATAGTTTTTGGTTACTTAATCACTGCTAATATCGAACTTTCGTCTAAAATAAAATACTCTTGGCCATCAAGCTTGATTTCATTCGGAGCATATTTCGAAAAGACAACACGATCGCCCACATGGACACGCATCGGAATAAGCTTGCCGTTATCGTCATACTTGCCCTCACCCACCGCAACGACCATTCCCTGTTCCGGCTTTTCCTTATCAACCGTTTCGGGGATGATGATACCGGAGAGCGTCCGACGGCCCATTTCCTCTTCCGTAAGCAGACGCAAAAGAACGCGATCGCCAAGAGGTACAACGTCGAGACTTTTTGATGTTTTCTTCATACAAAAAAATGATTATCTGCCTTTAACAATCCTGATAAAAGTGTTGACATTATAGTGATGCTTGCACAGCCTGTCAAATCGGCCTTTATGCCCCTAAAAAGGGCTTATTTCCTAAACTAGCAGATTTCCCATTGCCATAATTCCGCTTTGTATGTATAATGCCCTCAATGCAGCTTTTAGCCGCACTGCTACCCTACATACAGATTGGTCTATCCATACTTTTAACCGCCGCTATACTGTTACAGCATTCTGATGCTGGTCTTGGCGAAGCACTAGGAGGATCAGGAGGAACTGTCGGTTATCATACACGACGTGGTCTTGAGCGTTACCTCTTCCGGGGAACAATCGTTCTCGGGATTCTCTTTATTGTCGTTGCCCTTGCAGCCATACTTATAAAATAACCGCGCAAAGCTAGATCCCTGGCTTCTCTATTCTGGTGCAGGCACCATGCGCGATTTGAGTGACGTCTGTCGTTTTTCGCGAAACAAGACTATCTCTTACAGCTATCATTAACTCTCTATTTACCAAACAATATCACGTACCGAAAGCGAAATACCTTTCCGGCGTGATACGTTCGCTCTCTCCGCTCGAAACCGTCTTTTTCGGTTTGTGTGGGTTTTTGGTTCTTCTCTCCACGCTGCTCGTACTTGAGCGCATCAACACAATGCTTCTCGTTGAAATCCCAACACATGGAGGCACGCTCGAGGAGGGCGTTGTTGGGTCACCTCGATTCGTTAACCCGCTTCTCGCGATCGGAGACGCAGACCGCGACCTGACGATGCTCATCTATTCAGGACTCATGCGTGCCGAACCAGACGGAGCGCTTGTCCCAGACCTTGCCCAAAGCTACACAATATCGGAAGACGGACGTACCTACACTTTTACGCTTCGCAATGATGCAACATTCCACGACGGCACAAAAGTAACTGCGGACGATGTTCTCTTTACCATAGCCAAAGCACAAGATGCCGCACTCAAAAGTCCCAAACGGGCAAACTGGGACGGAGTCACTGTCATAAAAAATACTGAACAGCAAATCGTTTTTATGCTAGAACAGCCGTATTCGCCATTTCTTGAGAACACCACGCTCGGCATCCTGCCAAAGCACCTCTGGAAAGATATTGATATAGAGGAGTTTCCTTTTTCCGCATACAATACGCATGCCGTCGGTTCAGGACCATTTCGTGTAAAGAAAATCAACAGAGACAGCTCTGGCATACCCGAGTCGTATACACTCGTGCCTTTTAAAAACTTTGTTCATGGTGCGCCGTACATAGACAAACTTGTCGTAAAATTCTACCCGACAGAAGAAATGCTCCTCGAAGCATATCGCCACAGCAAGATCGACAGTATCAATTCTGTTACGCCCGAAAGTGCACAGAAATTGAAAGAGCAGGGCAATCGGGTGCTTTTTTCACCGCTCCCCCGTATTTTCGCCGTATTTTTCAATCAGAATCAGGCGCAGATATTTACACACGAAGAGGTACGCAGGGCCCTCGCACTTGCTATCGATAAAGAAAAAATTATCACGGACGTACTAAGCGGTTATGGCGTACCTATTGACGGACCCATCCCCTCCGATCTCCTTGAAACTTCGGCTGCGCGAAGAGAACAGGTAAAAGTCACACCGGAAGCAACGACGCCGGAAGAAAACGCCACCACAACACCTGCGGAAGATCCCCGAATAACAAAGGCGCGCAAGGTACTTCTTGATAATGGCTGGAAATTTGATGACACACTTGGTATCATGGTGAAAAAGAGCGGTAAAGGAAACGCTGTGCTCTCATTTTCTCTTGCAACATCGAATGCACCTGAACTCAAGGCAACAGCGCAGATCATCAAGGAGGCCTGGGAGAAACTCGGTGGATCCGTCGAGCTCAAGATATTCGAGACCGGGGACCTCAACCAAAATGTCATCCGGCCGCGCAAGTTTGATGCACTTCTTTTTGGCGAAGTGGTCGGTCGCGACCTCGACCTGTATGCTTTTTGGCATTCGTCGCAAATGAGTGATCCGGGTCTTAATATTGCCCTCTACGCAAATATTACATCAGATAAGCTACTTGAAGGTGTTCGCGCAACATCCGACAAAAACGAGCGCATGAAAAAATACCATGCATTTCTCGACGAGATCAAGTTTGATCAGCCCGCTATTTTTCTCTATTCTCCCGATTTTGTATACCTCATTCCAGAAAAAATACACGGGGTCAAGCTCGGCAAAATCACCGCACCATCAGAGAGATTTCTTGGCATCGACACGTGGTATATCGAAACCGAGCATGTCTGGCAAATATTTCATAACGAAGTCACGCAAAGTCAGTAATCATTATTATTCGTAATCACCATTATTAACCATTCTTTTTTGTACTCGCACGTCTGCTTCAAGCCTCTGCTTGAAGCAGACGTGCACGCAAGAAAAAAAACATCATGAATGAACAAGACTCGTCAGGAAGAAGGCCTGATCACACAAACGAACGCAGGAGAAATACCTACCATGCTCGTCCCAACAACGGACACGTCAGTATCCCCCCTGTGCAGCAAGGGCGCACAGAAAGTACAACACCACGACAAGAACGGCAAAATGGCCCATTCCGTTCCGTTTCCCCGCGGCAAAACCGTCCCCCACAAAGGCAGGCGGAGCGTCGTGGGACACAACGCCCGCCCCAGCACAAGGCAGGCAATAGGCAGCTTCTCCGCAGAAGTGACTCTTCGGGAAATTTTACAGGACATCCCAAACACCAGACGAACGGCGGAAAGAAACCCTCGGTACATATTCCACCTCCCGGGGATGCTATCAGAATTATCCCCCTCGGCGGCGTTGAGGAGATCGGTAAGAATATGACGGTTATTGAATACCACGATGACATCATTATCGTTGACGCCGGTTTCCAGTTTGGCGAAGAGAGCACACCGGGCATCGACTTCATTCTTCCGAATATTAAATATCTCGAGGAGCGGAAAAAAAATATCCGTGGCCTTGTCATCACGCATGGACATCTCGACCACATAGGTGCTATTCCCTATATCGTCGAACAGCTCGGTTACCCGCCTCTCTATTCGCGGCTTCTCACAACCGTCATGATCAAAAAGCGCCAGAGTGAGTTCCCGCATTTGCAGCCACTTGATATCCGTGTCGTCGAAAAAGATGAGACCATTAAACTTGGTAATTTGCGCGTGAAATTTTTTGCCGTCTCGCACACGATTCCCGATTCTATGGGTGTCATTGTAGAAACGCCCTACGGCAGCATCGTCGCGACCGGCGATCTTAAACTCGACCATGTCGATACCATACCGACCGAAGAAGAAGAGAAGGAGTTCTCAAAATTCAAAAAAGAAAATGTGCTTATGCTCATGGCAGACTCGACGAATGTCGAACGTGAAGGCTTCTCGCTTCCTGAACGCATCGTGCATGAAAACATAGAGAAAATCATTGCAGCTTCCACGGGGCGGCTTATTGTCGGCACGTTCGCATCACAGCTTGAACGCATCATTAAAATCATTGAAACGTGCGAAAAATACAATAAGAAAGTTGTCATCGAAGGCAGGAGCATGAAAAACAATATCGATATCGCGAAAGAACTCGGCCTGGTCAAAACAAAAAAAGAGACGTTCATCACCGCACCGAGCATGGGCGATTATCCTCCGGATCGGATCGTTGTGCTTGCAACCGGTGCACAAGGAGATGAATTCGCCGCACTTATGCGCATGGCAAACAAAACAAATAAATATTTCAAAATTAATGCACGGGACACGATACTCCTTTCATCGTCCATCATTCCAGGAAACGAGCGCAGCGTCCAAAAGCTCAAAGACAACCTCTCTCGGCAAGGCGCGCGCATTATCCACTATAATGCTGCAGCAGTACATGCATCAGGACATGCAAATCATGATGAAATGGTTTGGATTCATCAAAAGATCAAGCCCCGCTTCTTCATGCCTATGCATGGCTACCATTATATGTTGCGCGTCCATGGAGATCTTGCCATTTCCCTCGGTATGCCGGAAAAAAATGTGGTCATCCCTGATAATGGTATGATCATCGAACTCCAAGATAAAGCAACGAAACTCGTCGTGCGCAAAGAAAATGCAGGGAACGGTCTTGTCCTCGTCGACGGTTTCTCGATCGGTGATGTCCAGGAAGTTGTGTTGCGCGACCGTCAAATGCTCGCTTCTGATGGCATGTTCGTCATTATTGCGAGTATTAATCCCAAGACCGGCAAGCTGCGGAAATCCCCTGACATCATTTCGCGGGGATTTGTTTATTTGCGGGAATCGCAAGAGCTTCTTTCGCAAGCCCGTATGATCGTCAAAAAATCAGTCGAAGATGTGAGTATCGGCATGAATCCAATCAACTTTGATTATATTAAAACAGCTGTCAGTGACTCTGTCGGAAAATATCTCTTCCAAAAAACAAACAAACGGCCGATCATCATTCCTGTACTCATCGGCGTATAAAAACTCTCACTTCACCTATGGTGTCTCGAAACACTCCTTCTCCATCGACATATGTACTCGCATTCTTTCTTGCACTGCATATCGCATTGCCGCTCTATATCAATTCATCACTTCTTGCGACCGTCATACAAGAAAAATATGTGGGTCTCGTGTTTACAGCCGCCTCCCTCATAATTCTGCTTGCAATCAGTTACTTTCGCCACATCCTTGAACGTCTCGGCAATTTTCTCACCTTGCAGTGGGTCATGGTGGGAGAGCTCACTGCGCTTTCTGTTTTTCTCTACACGTCAAATCCTCTCGCAATTATTCTTGCTATGGTCGCTTATATGGTCGCTTCCCCGCTCATTGCGTTCAGCATGGATATTTTTCTTGAGAAAACAACAATAAATAAAAAAACGGGTATTGTCCGAGGCAAATATCTCACGGCAACGAGTGCTGGCGCCATTGCCGCACCTTTTATCATCAGTATCTTATTTTCTGGTGGCAACTACGCAGTGATTTATTTCACGTCAATCAGCATTCTTGCTCTCGTGTTTCTTATGTTCGTATGCATGTACGGAAAATTTGAAGACCCGAGATACGAAAAAGTAACATTTATAGAAGCATGGAAAGCAATCCGTGTGCACCACAACATTCTACGAATCTGTTCTTCGAATTTTCTTCTCTATCTTTTCTATGCAGTCATGGTTGTCTATACACCGATCTACCTTTCTCAACACATTGGTTTCAGCTGGAACAGTATCGGCCAAATATTCACCATTATGCTTTTGCCGTTTCTTCTTCTTCAATTCCCCCTCGGTTGGCTTGCCGATAAAAAATACGGCGAAAAAGAAATCCTTGCTATCGGCTTTGCTGTCACCGCACTTTCAACCGGGATGCTTACTTTCATTACGAGTACAAACCCGCTGGTGTGGGGACTCGCCCTCCTTGCAACACGTGTCGGCGCAAGCATGATCGAAATCATGAACGAAACATATTTTTTTAAAAAAACCGACAGTGCTGATACGCCAAAACTCATGTTTTTCACCATGACCCGTCCAATTGGTTTTATCGTCGGCCCCGCACTTGCATCGGCCACCTTTATCTTTTTTGACTTTCCGTATATATTTCTTGTCACTGGTATCATTCTGCTTGCAGGAATTGCGATCGCCTTCAAGCTAAAAGATACCAACTAGTATGATTCTCCTTAAAGAAAATCTTACTGAAATAGTTGCACGCCTCAAAGCTCAAAGTAAAACGATCGTCACCACGAACGGCGTGTTCGATATTCTTCACCCCGGCCATGTGCGCTATTTGAAAGAAGCGAAAAATATGGGCGACATCCTTATCGTTGGACTCAATTCTGATCGCTCCACGCGCCTCTTCAAAGGAGAAAATCGTCCGATCAACACAGAACATGATCGGGCAGAGATTCTCGATGCTCTCGAGTCAGTTGACTATGTGGTTATATTCGACGAGCCCGATCCGCGTGCATTTCTTGAAATCGCAAGACCCCATACGCATGTCAAAGGTGGAGACTATACACTCGAGCGCATCATTGAAAAAGATGTTGTCGAAGCAGGAGGCGGTACCGTTGTACTTGTCGCCGTCTCACTCGGCTATGCCACCACAAATATCATTAAGAAAATACGCGACAACTAAGAGCACAGTTTTTTACTCCCCAAAACTATTCAAAATCGCATATCTATTTCCTTTTTTCTCTATAAAACCTTCGGACTCCAACGCGCTAAGAATCCGCCCACACCTTTCTTTCGCAACGTCAAGTGCAGTATATAAAGCGTTTTCCGACATATTTCCCGTAAGAAGTTTTTTCAGAATTGCTCCGCGGATTTGACGGTCTGACCCGATAAACTTTGATTGTTTTGTGTAATGCCTGCTCTTTGCATTTAAATGCCGATGGGTCTTTTTGAGTATCGCGCCATAGTCCATAAGCGCATAGTACCACTCACGCGGATTATCATCAGAAAGTGTTACCTGAACAAGTTCGAGAATCTCGCAATCTTCAATTTGTCCCATTCCATCAAAGAAAAAGTGGGTGTAGACATTCCTGATATTTGTTTCTATGAACGCATGGGGTTCGTTCCATGCGAAAGCCGCGACTGCCCGTGCAGTATAGTGGCCAATCCCCGGAAGCTCTTCGAGTTTTTCTATATTTCTTGGTAACCTCCCGCGATATTTTCGAACAACTTCTAGAGCAAGGCGCTTGAGTGCAAGTGCGCGCCGATTATATCCGAGACCCTGCCATGCACCCAACACATCAACCTCCGCCGCCCGTGCAAGCGCGTGAAAGTCAGGAAATAATGCGATAAACGCAGAATACTTCGGAATCACCCGGTCCACCTGTGTCTGCTGGAGCATGATTTCCGATACCAGAATATCATACGCCTTTTTTGTCTTCCTCCACGGCAGATCGCGGCCGGCATTGTAGTAATAATCCCATATCGTTTTTTGAAATTTTTTCTTTTGAAAGTCCCGCACTCTGCCAGTATACAATACACTCTGTAACATCACAGGGCAGTCCAGCGAACAATTTCCTCCGCTAAATCAGGTTTTTCTCTGCCCAACATATTTGTACCGTGGCCAGCAGCGGAATACACGAGCCATTTCTTTTCCACTCCTTCTTTAACGGCATTCATAAGCTCAACATTCATATCATAGTTGCTCCCATTGGAGCCAACATCATCTTTCGACGTAACAAAGAAGAGCCGTTGTGAAACATCAATACTCTTGATCGCATGCAAAGCATCAATACCTCTGTATTTTGTTCCCGCCGAAAGCAAAACCGCCCTAACAATTTCATGGTGGAGCGCCATGTATGCAATCGCGAGATTTGCTCCAATCGATGCTCCGATAAGAATCATATGATCAGTATTTGCCCCTCTTTGTTTCAGAAAATCAATTGCTGCCGCAATATCGTGAATGCTCGCCTCATGTTCTTCGTCTTTAAAATCCTTATACCCGTCCGGCCCCCTTCCTGATTCACCATGTCCGCGAAAATCGATGGCAAGAACGTGGTACCCCTCTCCTACAAGAAGCGGGGCAAAATGCCTCCATGAACTCTTGTTTGCAGGCATCATGTGGAGGAGAAGTGCGCCTTTCGTCGTATTTCCCTTGTAATAATCAGCTGCGATGAGAATATCATCGCTTGTTTTAAAAAATACCGGTTCCATATTCAAAAGAATCTTCAGCTGCGCGTTGCTTTTCTTACTTTTCGGACTGTTTTCCTTGTCACTTTTTTTACAACTTTTTTCGTCTTTGCTAAACGCGCTTCTACATCGTTCCAATGTCCTTTGATTTCCCGCACTGCCCTTTCGACATCTTTTTCATCAATATTTTTGAGTTTCTTGTATTTTTTCGATGCTCTGTCGACGGCATCAAGATACGCTTTTTTGCTCAAAACTTGTGCATCGCCAAGGACTGCAAGAGCATCTTCTTTCAAGTCCTCGGCCCATCCTTCAAGCCTTTTTCGATTTTTTGCGCCTGCCTTCCCAGAAAGTAATCTGCCTCCCATAACTGCTGCCAAAATACCAACTCCTGCAAGAAGTGCACCCCGGTGATGTTTCTTTTTCGCTGCCATAAATACGATCAGAATTAATAAATAATATTATTCACCTTTTTTGCGCGAAGAGCTTTTCTTTCGGGTGCCAAATATGCCCCCCACGCGTTTTCCTTGCCGCTCCACAATACGCCGGACAGCACCAACATCGGCAAGTATTTCATCGCTCTCTTTTCGTACTTTGCTCGTAATATTTTTAGTATCCGCAAGAATCCGTAGTATATAAACACAGATTGCAATGATGAGGATCGAAATAGCAACAACCGCAATCGCTGTGACGAAAAAGAAAATGTCTGCTTTCGCAAGCGTCTCCATGAACACATAGTATACCATTCCTCTCTTCGTTTGACGTGTGGACAAGCTACTCCACCGTCACTGACTTGGCTAAGTTGCGAGGACGATCCACATTAAACCCACGCATCACCGCAACATAGTATGCAAAAAGCTGCAGTGGGACGACAGAGAGTACCGGCGAGAGCATTTCAAGGGTTTTTGGCATGTATATCACGTCATCAGCATGCTCTTTGATATTCATATCACCCTCCGTCGCAAGTGCGATCACACGTCCTTTGCGCGCTCGTATTTCTTCCATGTTTGAGATCATTTTTTCATACACGCTGTCCTTTGGAGCAATCGCGAGCGTGGGAAACGCTTCGTCGATCATCGCAAGAGGGCCGTGTTTCATTTCTCCCGCGCCATACCCTTCTGCATGGATGTAGGAAACTTCTTTCAGCTTAAGAGCGCCCTCGTATGCAATAGGCGCATTATACTTCCGGCCGATATAGAGGAAATCTCGTGCATGGCCGTACTTATGCGCAATCGCACGTATTTTTTCTCTGGCATTTAAAATCACTTCTACTTTCCCCGGCAAAAGTAGCATTTCTTCTGCAATCCGCTTGCCCATCACGGCAGACATGCCCCTCTGGCGGCCGAGAAAAAGCGTAAGGAGTGCGAGCACACAGAGCTGCGACAAAAACGCTTTTGTTGAAGCAACACCCATTTCCGGCCCCGCATGGTTGTAGACACCGGCGTCAGTTTCACGCGCGATTGTCGATCCTACCGCATTCACAATACCGAGTGTCATAACACCTTTACGCTGCGCTTCTTTAATAGCTGCAAGCGTATCCGCCGTTTCACCCGACTGCGATATCGCAAGCACAGCAGTTTCCTTATCAAAAAGCATTTTACGATAGCGCAATTCAGACCCGACTTCCACTTCCGCGGGAATACCTGCATATTCTTCCAACATGTATTTACCGACAACACCTGCGTAGTATGCCGAACCACAACCCACAATCACCAACCGCTTGATATCCGCAAGTTGATCCGCGACTTCCCGCAGGCCGCCAAGGCGTGCGAGACCTTCATCAACAACGAGCCTCCCGCGAATCGCATTGAGTATCACTTCAGGCTCTTCGATGGTCTCTTTGAGCATGAAATGTTCGAAGCCTCCTTTTTTTACATCGTCAATATCCCACTCGATCGTCGAGGGAATCCGCTCAATGAGTGCATTATCGAGCGTCGAGATGCTATAGCCTTCTTTTGAAATGACCGCAAATTCCCCGTCATTGAGATACACGACATCTTTTGTGTGGTGCAGAATCGGTGTCGGATCGGACGCGACGAAGTATTCTCCCTTGCCGATACCAATAACAATCGGGCTTCCCATACGGGCAGTCATCACGACCCCAGGATTGTCGGCATGCATAAAAGCAAGGCCGTACGTGCCCGTAACTTCCTTAAGCGACGTACGCACTGCTTGTTCAAAATCATTGCCGAGCGCACGCATGTGCTCTTCGATAAGATGCACAAGCACTTCAGAATCCGTTTCGGAAGCAAATACATGGCCATGCAGAGCAAGCCGCGTCCGTAACTCCTTATAATTCTCAATAATGCCGTTGTGCACCATCCAGATTTTTTTCGAACAGTCGGTGTGTGGGTGCGCATTTTTCTCGCTTGGCCCACCATGCGTCGCCCAGCGCGTATGCGCGATCCCGGAAGTTCCGATAAGCCGCCCGCCTACTTTCTCCGCCACATTGCGTACCGTGCCCACTGCACGCACCGCAAGAGGCGACCCTGCCGTGTAAATCCCCGCCGAGTCATAGCCGCGATATTCGAGCACCCGCAAACCGTCGATCAAAATCCCCGCCGCCCGCCTGTCCCCTGTATACGCAAATATTCCGCACATAAAACAAAATGGATACTGTATAAATCTTATATAGATTGTAACATTGAGAAAATATAAAAGGGTTCGCTCATATAAAAAGAGCAGCGCAAAAACAGGAGCACTGCTCTTTTGTCCTAACCATAGTAATCATCGCTATGGGGCGTATTTTCGTCATACCGCTGGCTCGCCGAGGCACGTTCAGCAGGCGTCCTTAAATGAAAGGCAATATCGCCATTGTTGCAACTTCCATCAGCATTCCATGAAAAAAAGTAGCCCTGGGAAACACCGCCCTCGACCCTGCCGCGGATCGGTGGAACAACGTTCGGATTGATTTCCCGAAACATCATCACCGCACTACTCTTCATGGGCCAAAGCATGCCGACTTTGAGGGAGGGGTTTACATCCGTGAGAAAATTGATTTTCCCTGCAGCCACAAGAATCTCCTTTCCCTATAGATACAGGCTTGGGTCTAGAAAACAAATCCACTGTCAGTCTACGGCAAAACGATTTGCAGTAAAATGCCCCCAAAAGACG
>JAHFLU010000055.1 GCA_023264615.1 bacterium
AGGAAAGAAACGATGCGGCGCATGACGAAAGAGGTAGAAAAATTTGCAGGATTGGGCAATACATCTGATGCGAAAAGTAAGCTTGCCCTCGCGTATAAAGCGATCGACAAAGCGGCCAAACGGGGTGTTATTAAGAAAAATACCGCTGCCCGCAAAAAATCACGTCTTGCCCGTCTTCTTTCTGTAAAGAAAGCGTAGATGGAAAAGATATCCGTCACGCCGCGTGTTTAAAAGACGACCATTATTTTTTGAGGGTCAGGGGTGCTTTTGCTCATTAAGAATGATTGAAAGCATATCTTCCACACGTGTTCACAAGATTTTTAACAAGAAGAAAATTTGACAAAGTTCTATAAAAAGTGCATTATGAAAGCATACTATTCTGGCGATATTGTATAGAAATAGTGCTTGTCTCTATACATATATTGTACTTTGATACTGTTTTTCACACACAAGAGAAAGAAGGAAAACCATGCGATTTCTTGAAGAGGGTGAAAGTCCAACTATCGAGATGATTGAGGAAGACCTCCAGAGCAATCCTCCCGGCCAAGGCATACTCAATCTTGAGCTTAGTTTCGGCCACAATGCTCCTTTTTATCTGCGCTTTCTGCTTGACCGTCTGAAACAAGTCGAGCAATCGGCCGGTAAGGTCGCCAAGAAAAGGAAGAAGAAATAAGCGCAAAACAACAAAGGGGAATGAAATTCTGAAACACAACCGGGGCCGTTCTTTTGAAGGACGGCTCTTCTTTATTTTTTCTAAAGCAATAAGATTTCTAGTGCCCTCGCGAGGAATCGAACCTCGATTACAAGATCCGCAATCTTGTGTCCTATCCGTTGAACGACGAGGGCAGTATTGTTCCAACAATCGCAATCCTAGCATATTATTTCTGAAAAATCAGTTGATGAGTGGATTATGGCTCGACGTGTCCATATAATAAACAAATGAAAATTAAAAAGGCTGTAATGTTTTGTATTGCGGCTGTTCTGTTGGTAGTGTTGTATCAAAACTATAAAAAGGTTTCGAATGTTGTACAAAAACCCATTATCCTTGTGTATCACAGTATTCAGGAAAAAGAAAATGCAAAAGGAGATATGGAGTATGTAACCCCTGCGGAATTTGAACGGCAAATGACATATCTTGCAGAGCATGGTTTTCTGGCAACGTCTCTTGAAGATCACGGTAAAAAAAAGTTAGAGAATACTTGGCGAAATATTGTTATTACGTTTGATGACACATGGGAAAGCCAATATGAGATTGCTTTGCCGATACTAAAAAAACATGGTTTTGGGGCAACGTTTTTCATTAACTCCTCTTGGGTAGGAAAACAGCAGTTCATGAGTTGGGATACTGTGCGTGCGATTGTGCGAGATCCCGATATGGAAATTGGAGGGCATACACAAACGCACGCGCATCTTTTTGGACAAAATGAAAGAGTACTCAAAGAGGAAGTAATAGGAGATAAGGAATACATAGAAAGGGAAATTGGCTCCAAAATACATTCATTTGCATATCCATATGGAGAAGAAGATGCGGCCATACTTTCTGTGGTTAAAAATGCTGGCTATGATTTTGGGCGAATTGCTACAGTGAACGAAAAAAACAGCACGAGCAATTTTATGCTCCCGGCAACAGTAGTGTCAAATAATTTTGAAGCATTTATGGCCGCGGTAGCTGAAATTAACTATGGAGAGATGCGGAAGGTATGGAAAAAAGAAATGAGTGATGTCGGGGCTGTAAACGCATACAGCCTCCTTAAAAAGCAGTATATGAATGCGCCACACAATATCGCACACAACGCGGCGCATATTTTTGGCGAAATTTTATATGACAAAGGACTTGAAAATATAGAGGTGTGCGATAGTACGTTTATTTTCGGCTGCTATCATGGGTTATTAGGCAGGGCTATCAACAAGAGAGGTATAGAGGTTTTGCCCGAACTAGACAAGGCATGCAAAAAGAAAGGGAGAGAATGGCTTGGATGTCACCACGGTATGGGACACGGTATTATGAGTTATTTTGGCGATGAGCGGCTTTTTGAAGCTCTCGATGCTTGTGCAAGGCTTTCATGGAAAGGTCCCGTAGCTGGCTGTTATGGCGGCCTTTTTATGGAATACAATTTTCGAAATGCACACATTGAGGAGAAGCCGTATGTGAGAGAATACCATGGAGATCCCTATGAACCGTGTGTCACACTGCCCGAAAAATTTAAAAATGCTTGCTACTATGAACAACCTGACTGGTGGAGGAAGATTTTTAAGAATGACTATAAAAAACTTGGAGAGCTGTGCACGGGGATAGAAACGAGTGAGCACCAAGAGTATTGCTTTATCGGTGTTGGACGCATGGCTGCGCAGAGTATGGACTACAATGAGGCAAAAACAGTCGAAGAATGTGATCGAATGTCTTTGAGTGAAAGCATTGCGCTCTGCAGAGCAGGAGGGTTCTTGAGTATTTTTGACAAGACCACTTCACTGAAAAATCTTTCTATTTGCAGTGGGCTTGCGCCCGAGTACTCAACACTCTGCCTCGAAAAAGCACAGATGTTTATGAAATAGTGAAGATACAAACGAAAACATTATTTTCTTACCGCAGTCTGCCAAAGCACACAAAGAACAATAATTAAGGTCACGATCCAGACAGCCCACCAGAAGAACTCAAAATACTGGATATGATGAAACATCCATGTTTGTATATTTGTAAAAACAACCTCCGGATTTCCTCTGGTGGTACGAAGTGCGATAATAGGCAATGAATTATCTTCCCAGACGATCATAAGCTATATTTATTCGGCGAATCACAAATTGTAAGGATTTTTTAAGGGTCTTCCAATCACACGTGCTCCTTCTCCAGGAATATGAATCCATGAGTTGTGTGAAAGCGGTTTATAGGTAAGAACACAAGCATCTGGGACATCTACGATTCTATAGAATGGATGGCCGTTAATAGAATGGTCAAATGTCCAGCGTGCCGTATGTACCCCGGCATAGTCGCAGTGTCTTTGGATGGTCAACCATACTTTGTATGGGTCGCATCGATCCCAGGCCTTTGTTGATTCATAGGTTGATGTTGCCTGTTTTCCATTATCAAGCTCGTATATTATCCGGGATCGGCATTGATGATTTGCCTCAAACATATTGAGCCCATATTGATTTGCCTCAAGCGTCCATTTTTGGTCGCCATAAACCATTTTGGGAAGAAATTGAAAGAAAAAGAGCAATATAATAAAAAGCCAACCAAAAATTGCTCGACGATTAAAAACTGGTGGAGTATATCGATACATCGGACCAAAAAGTACAAGAAGGATGGTGAATGCTGTGGAGGGATAACGATATGCGACCAAAATGATCGAATAGAGATGAAAAAAAATAAAAAAAGACAATGCAATATGCTGAAAATATGGGCGACGAGATAACAAAAACCATGCCCCAACAATTTCTCCAACAATAACTATGTTTGTCATGAACGGAGCAAATGTACTGTTGAACCAGGGCATGCCCCCGATAAGGGTGGTGAAGTACGAGGCAGTAATCCAACCCTCATGGATTTTTACTGTTCCTGCAAAAAAGTAAAGCACGACGAAAGCAATTTTTGCGAATACTTCTTTGTATGGGAAAAATAGTAGTATTGTTCCGATGACAATACTAAAATAGTCGTAGTTTGCGGCAAGTGTTGCTGATACAGCAAACATAACGAATACTTTCCATAGATACAGAACCATCATAGCCATGTGTACATACACCCATTGTTGTTGCCAGATGAAATAAATCACAAGGAGCATTATTCCGAAGAAGAAAGCGTAGAGCGTCGTCTGGCTGTAGTATGGCAATGCTTCGAGAAAGTAAAGTCTATCGCAGTGTTGAAAATATGGCCAGCAAGAGGCACGGCCTGCCATCGCTGTTGAATGTGAAATAGCAGTGGAGTTGGCCCAGCCATAAAATGTTGTAAAGAATGCGAGGAGTAGGGCGCCAAATGCCCACTGTAATATTGGCTGCTGTTCTATTTCTTGAATAGAAAAAAAGCGACGATACCACTTTAGTATTTTTCTCTCAAAAAGAGACAGGCTTAAGAAAGAGTCCCTTTGAGTTTCTAACATAATAAGGATAGTACAAAAAAAAGTAGATTCATACAAACCATGTGTCGCGAAGAAATAATGCGGTAGATAGACATAAAATTAAGATCGTGATAATTTACTCGCATACTTATGTTTGAAGAAGAAGATGTACGTCAATATTATATCCCGTGGGTAATTTTTGATGAGCTGCACGATGAAAAAAATTGCCGCTATGGAGACGTTGCGATTTGGTCGCGTATGCGTTCTCGAATTTTAGACAAACTTCTCGAGAGAAGCCAGGTACTTGAACCAACACTTGCGGGACTTTATCGAGAAATCAAATGGTCGCGCTTTGGCGATGTTTTGGCGTACTTAGTAAAAAAAGAGGTGTTAGCTGACACAATACCAAAACCACTTTTTTGGCTCCATACGATCCCGAAGACACATTACATTCGAATCCATGCACGCGATGATCTTCAGGAATCAGACCAGAAACCTTTCTATGGAGCTGGTGCCTCGTACGGCTCGTTTACTGAAGCTCTTTCTAAAGCTATCGGAGAATTTCTTGAACGCTACGTTTGTCTGACTACATGTTTTGGTAAGAAAAATAAAGTTGTGCAGAGGGCGTTTGGA
This sequence comes from bacterium, assembly GCA_023264615.1. Taxonomy (GTDB): domain Bacteria; phylum Patescibacteriota; class Minisyncoccia; order Phycocordibacterales; family VMGT01; genus VMGT01. The sequence goes on from JAHFLU010000055.1 coordinate 4,683, forward strand.
GACAAACGAATTCCTCGTGCGCTTCTTTATGAAACCCCGCGGTTCTATGAATGGCAGCGTGAATATATTCGGAACGGTCTTACGAGTGAAATCCTTAATGATGTTACCTCCAAGAAGGTGCTTGTTCGTTGTGTGAGGGGGGAGTCATTGACGAGCGGTAAAAAAGTAAACATACCACTGCAGTATATTCAATGGGGACCGAAGGATAAACGGAGTACATTTACTGCCGATACATACATACTTTCCCCACAAACAACAAGCGGGGCGGGAGGCGGATTCACATTAACTGATGCAACATTGTCGGGTTTATGCGAGCTTGTTGAGCGTGACGGCTTCCTTATTTATTGGCTGAATCGGCTTTCCCCACGACAGATTTGCATTAACCCAGGTAATTCCAGCCGATTTTTACCTCGCTTCCTCGAAGTATATCGTTCGCTGTCTGATCGCGGCTACAAAGTATATTTTCTTGATACAACGACAGATGTACACATACCATCAATTGCGTGCGTGATTCTCACGCCGCTTTCAAATGGCCACAAAGGAGTAAGTGTAGCTGGGGGTTGCCACCCTGACCCAAGAAGAGCACTGGAGCGTGCTCTTCTTGAACACAACGCCTTTCTTACTTCACCGATCAAAGAAAACACAATTTCTGTTCATGATTCAGCATATGTACCATTTGCAGACAGAAGAATTGGAAAGCAGGAACGGATAACCATGTGGCGGTCAGGAGAAATGCACGACGACATTAGTTTTTTTCTCTCTGGAAAGGAAATTTCATCAAAGGAGTGGGCAGACGAATTTCCCCCCGCTCCTGTTAATCAAAAGAGTGCGCTTGTGTACATACTGAGTGAATTTGCTCGTATGGAAAAAGAATCGGGAGCAGCATACGAGGTGTTTCAATATGAAGCTCGGCACAAAATACTTGAAGCGCTTGAGTATCACGTTGTAAAAGTTGTTATACCCGCACTCATGCCGCTTTATTTGAGGGAAAATCTTGTGCCACTTGATAGTGTGCGGTTACGGGAGGTTCCAAAGAAGCTAGGCTATACCGCAGTGTCGATCAATGCGTATAATCCGATTCCGCATCCATTTTCATAATTTACACACTATACAATGTCACTTTTTTTTTATCACTACCACCACAGAAGTGCCGATCACATTGCAGGACGGACGATTCATCCGTTGCCATCGCATGAATTTTGGCCAAAGGAGTGGAAGACGATTTCTTATAAGTCGTATCAAGGGGTGCCCGTTGTTTTACTCCCACAGGCGTTCCCATCGACAAACTTTTTTGATCTTGTTTCTGAGAGAAAATCCGTTCGTGGAGCACACAAAGCAGGTATCTCTATCCTCGATCTTTCAGTGATACTCAAATATTCTTGTGGTCTTCAGGATGTAGCACGAAATGCCGACGGAGTGAAGTTTCGTGCACAACCCTCCGGAGGAGCACGATTTCCACTCGAGGTCTATGTTGTATTACTTAAAAAAGAAAACGAGATTGCTTCCGGAGTGTATCATTATGGTGTGAAAAACCACTCACTCAATACTTTGCGTGTTTGCAACTTTTCAAGCGAAGATATCGCCTCCTTATTTACATATCAATGGGCGAATAATTGCTCAGCAGCGCTTATTATTACCGGTATATTTCATCGTAGTGCAATGAAGTATGGGGAGCGTGCCTATCGATATGCCATGCTTGAGGCGGGGCATATTGGACAAGGGGTCTATTTGGCGGGAGCAGCACGCGACGTTGGCGTTACTGGGATGGGGGGGACGCGCGATGAGGCACTCCACAAGCTTCTCGATATTGATGGTGGGCAGGAATCGCTTGTATATGCCCTCATGCTGTCAAAATAAAATCCTAGATTCTAGATAAAGAATAAATTTCGTTCGCAAAAGTTGGTAGAAAAATTTTTCCTGTTTCTTTATTATAAAAAATTTTATTCGTTATACGTTCCG